>CAIMCI010000154.1 GCA_903839465.1 uncultured Pseudomonadota bacterium | reverse complement strand
GCCTCGGCCCGGCCGGCGCGCTGCGGCTGCCCGCGGCCCTGCCGGCCGACCTCCTCGCACGGCGGCCCGACATCGCCGCCGATCGCCTGCGGATCGAGGCGGCCACGAGTGACACGGAAGCCGCCCGCGCCGCGTTCTACCCGAACGTCAACCTCGTCGGTACGCTGGGCCTGGACACGATTACGCCGGGCGAACTCCTGAACGGCAGCAGCCGGTTCTTCAACGTCGGCCCGGCCCTGCACCTGCCGCTGTACGGGCACTCCGCCCTGCGCGGCAACCTGCACGGCGCCGAGGCCGCCTACGCCCAGGCCGTGGCCACCTACAACGGCGCCGTGGTCGATGCCATGCACGAAGTGGCCGACGCCACCGCATCGCTGCGCGCGCTCGGCCGCGAGGAGGATGCCGCGATCTCGGCGCAGCAATCCCTGGAACGCGCCTACGCGCTCGCCGAGCTGCGCTACAAGAGCGGCCTGACCAACTACCTCGGCGTGCTGATCGCCCAGGACCGCCTGCTCGCCCAGCAGAAGCTCGTGGTCGACGTCCGCGCGCGGCGGGCGGCGCTCAGCGTCGACCTGATCCGTGCCCTCGGTGGCGGATTCGGCGGCTGAACCCCTTTCCGGAGATCCTGCATGACTGCCGATCCAGCCAGCACTTCCTCGTCCGCCAGCGCTGCCACGGCGCTGGCGGAGGCGCGCCGTCGCAGCCGCGGCCGATCGCTCGTGATCCTGCTGCTGGTGGTCGTCGCCGCGGCAGCCGCCTATTGGCTCTGGTGGAACAGCAGTGCGCGCTTTCACCAGGCGACGGACGATGCGTACGTGGCCGGCAACGTCGTCACGCTGACCCCGGAAGTCAGCGGGACGGTCATCGCGATCCATGCCGACGACACCGATCTGGTGCGCCAGGGTGCGCCGGTGGTCGAACTCGACAAGGCGGATCTCGCGGTCGCCCTGGCGCAGGCGGAGGCGGACCTCGCCAAGACCGTGCGCGACGTCCGCGCCCTGTACTCCTCCGCCGACGAGCTGCGCGCGACGCTCCAGGCGCGGGAAGCCGATCTGGCGCGGGCCCGTGACGACCTGCGCCGGCGCCAGGAACTGGCGGCGAGCGGCGCGGTATCGGGCGAGGAACTCGAGCACGCGCGGAGCGCGGTGACCGGCGCGCAGGCCGGGGTCGCGGCGGCCCGCGAGGGCTGGGGTGCCAATCGCGCCCAGACCCAGGGTACGTCGGTTGCCGGCCACCCGCTCGTGCAGGCCGCCGCGGCGCGCGTGCGCTCGGCGTACCTCGGCCTGCACCGGGCGACCCTCCTCGCACCGGTGACCGGCTATGTCGCCAAGCGCGCCGTGCAGGTCGGGCAGCGGATTCAGCCGGGGGCGCCGCTGCTCGCGATCGTGCCGCTCGACCAGGTCTGGGTGGACGCCAATCTCAAGGAAGACCAGCTGCGCGACCTGCGGATCGGCCAGACGGTCGAGCTGGAATCGGATCTCTACGGCAGCGGCATCGCCTTCACCGGCCGTGTCGCGGGCCTCGGCGCCGGAACGGGCAGCGTCTTCTCGGCCCTGCCTGCGCAGAACGCCACCGGCAACTGGATCAAGGTCGTGCAGCGCCTGCCGGTGCGCATCGCGCTCGACCCGGCGGAGCTTGCCGCCCATCCGCTGCGCGTCGGCCTGTCGATGCGCGTGGTCGTGAATACGCGGGACCGCTCGGGGCCGTCACTGGCGACCGCCGTGCGCCCGCAGGCGCCGTACGCCACCGAGGGCAATGACGCCGTGCTCGCCGAGGCCGACCGGAAGGTCGCGGCCATCATCGCCGGCAACGCCGGCCGCTGAACGTGTCGGCACCCGCACCCTTGCCGCCGCTGCACGGGCGTGCGCTGGCGATCATGACCTTCGGACTGTCGTTCGCGACATTCATGGAGGTGCTCGATATCACGATCGCGAACGTCTCCGTGCCGACGATCGCCGGCGATCTCGCCGTCAGTGCCACGCAGGGCACGTGGGTGATCACCTCCTACGGCGTCACCAACGCCATCACGGTCCTGCTCGCCGGCTGGCTGTCGCGGCGCTTCGGCGAGGTGCGCGTCTTCCTGTGCTGCTCCGTGTCGTTCGCGCTGGTATCGCTCCTCTGCGGCCTGGCGTCGACGCTGCCGCAACTGGTCGCGATGCGCGTCCTGCAGGGCGCGGTGGCCGGACCCATGGTGACCATGTCGCAGAGCCTGCTGCTTCGCAACTGGGCACCCGAGAAGCGGGGCATGGCCATGGGCATCTGGGGAATGACGACCGTCGTCGCGCCGATGCTCGGTCCCATCCTCGGCGGGTATATCACCGACCACTACAGCTGGCCGTGGATTTTCTTCGTCAACGTGCCGGTCGGATTCATTGCCGCCTCGATGGTCTGGAGCACCATCGGCCGGCGCGAGACGCCACGCACCCGGGACCCGGTCGACTACGTGGGTTTCGGGCTGGTCGTGGTCGGCGTCGGTGCCATCCAGATCGTCCTCGACAAGGGCAAGGAACTCGACTGGTTCTCGAGCCCCTTTATCGTCGGCCTCGCCCTGCTCGGTGCGGTCGCGCTGGCCGCGCTCGTCATCTGGGAACTCGGCGACGAGCGGCCGGTGATCAATCTGCGGCTTTTCGAGCGGCGCAACTTCGCGGTCGCCGTGACCGTGATGTCGCTCGGCTATGCGGCGATGTTCAGCAGCATCGTCCTGATGCCGCTCTTCCTGCAGACGCAGATCGGCTACACGGCGACCTGGGCGGGACTGGCCATCGCGCCGGTCGGCGTGTTCTCGCTGATCATGATGCCGGTCGTGGGGCGGCACGTGGCGCGACTGAACCTGCGTTTCGTCGTGTCACTGTCGATGGTCATCTTCGCGATGGCGGCCTTCTGGCGCTCGACGTTCACGACCGGCGCGGACTTCGCCTATTTTGCGCTGCCGCAGCTCGTGCAGGGCGGTGCGCTCGCGCTCTTCTTCCCACCGCTGGTGGCGCTCTACACAACCGACCTGCCGATGGCGCAGTACGCGAGCGCCGCGAGCCTGATGAATTTCTCGCGGATGACGGCGGGCGCGATGGCGACGTCGGCGGTGACGACGGTATGGGACAACCGCGAGGCGCTGCACCAGACGTACCTCGCCGATGAGCTCGCGGCCGGCGGGCCGCGCATGGCGGCCCTGACCGCGGCGCTCGAACAGGCCGGCCTCGATGCCCCGACCGGGCTCGCCCAGGCCGCGCGGTTGCTGATTCAGCAGTCGTACATGCTCGCCGCCAACGACATCTTCTTCGCCGCCGGCTGCACCTTTCTCGGCCTCGTGCCCGTCATCTGGCTGGCGCGCCCGCCGGGCCGGCCGCGGCCCGAGGCCGCGGCGGGACACTGACCGGTAGGTTCAGCGAGCGGCGGGCGGTGCGGCGGGGGCGGGCGGCGCGGTGGGAGCCGGCGGGGCGGCTGCCGGCTCGGGCGCGAGCGCCGGTGCCGCGTGCATCACCCCGGGTATCGCAGGCAGCTCGCCGATCGAATTGATCCGGTCGACGAAGTAGCGGGTCTCGGCAAAGCAGCTGGTCGGTACGCCCGGGTGCTCCGAGTAGTGCAGCTGCACGCGCTGGCCGACCGCCTTCGACATCTGCTCGGCAACGGCCGGGTCGCGCACGGAGAAGTTCCAGACTTCGGGCGCCACGCCCGCGACGACGTAGAGCGCGAGCTCGCCCTCGTAGGTCTTGCAGATCCAGCCCTTGCGGGAGAACTTCTGCACGGTACCGGCGCGCTCGCCCTCCGAATAGTTGAACCAGAGCGTGAACCACGTGTAGAGCGCGGCGCCGGCGAGCAGCAGGACGAGCGCCCAGAAGAAGAAGCGGGGTGCGCTGCGGGGGCGCGCGGCGGCAGGGGAATCGGTGGTCACGGCGGGCTACTCCGGCAGGCGGGGAAACCCGCGCATTATGACCCAACCGCGGCAGGTCCAGCGCCTCAGCGGAGGATTTCCTCGCGCACGGCGTCCGGTTTCGCCGGGTCGTGCTCCTCGGTATTGAAGGCGACGAGCAGCATCGGTCCGGGGCCGGGGTTACGGAAGGCGTGGACGACGCCCGGCGGAATGGTCAGCCGCCAGGTCTCGCCGGCCGGTACATCGAGATCGTGGATCACTCCGTCCTCGCGCAGGCGGATGAACGCCGGTCCGCGCAGGACCGATACCTCCGTGCCGAGCCTGTGGAAGTGGTTGCCGCGGATGCAGCCCGGTTCCGTCAGCACGACGTGGGTGTTGCGCTGGCCGGCGAGTCCGGCCGCATCCAGCGGCTCGAAGAGGGCGCCGCGCGCGTCTTCGAACGTCGCCAGGGTCTCGATCCGGGTGCGGGTAGCGGGACGGGCGGTCATGGGCAGGGCCTATCGGGCAGCGGGGACCCGATCATAGGCAAGCCGCGTTGACGGCGAAAGGCGCTGCCCCTACCCGCCGGGCACGAGGAGGGCGGGGTTGAGCACGGCGAATTCGCGGTACTGGGCGAGGGTCGTCGCGCGCGCCGCGCGCGCGTGCGCGACGAGCGCCCGGCGCCAGTCCCGGCGGCGCCCGAACGCCATCAGGTCCTCGACGCCCGCGGCCCCGAACCGACCGGCGCCACGCAGGTGCATCCACGCCGTCAGGCAACCAAGGTCGGTCGCAAAGGCGCGGAACTCCGCCGCGTCGACAAGCCTTTCGATGTTCATCCGGTCCTCGCTCGGCTGCAGCCCGCGCAGGACGAAATGCGTGCGGCCGAGAGTCTGCGCCGAGAGGCCCGTCGGCGGGATCGCCTGGACGACGGACTGCACCGTGACGGTACGTTCGGCGTCGCTGCGAAACGGCCCGGCCTGCGTGCCGGCGACGAGGCTGGCAGGGCGAGCTTCGGTCTTAAGATCCAGCAGCCGCGCACCGTCCGGGGCGCCGGCGCGATCGATCAGGATCACGTACCGCTCGGCGCCGAGCGAGGACGTGCCGGCGATGCGCCGGGCGACGTCGAGCGGCCTGAAGCCCGCGAACTCGGTGTCACCGCGGGCCATCGTCCTGACGAGGCCGCTGACCCGGGCGCGTTCCGCGGCGGTCGCGGGCAGCGCGTGCACCCCGTCCTTGATCAGCCGCCGCTTCGTTCCCGCGCCGATGGTGCGTGCCTTGACCAGCGTCCGCTGCCGGCGGCGGGCGAGCTGGCGCAGCAGGCGGCGCACCGGTCCGCGCGCCGTCCGTCGCTCGATCCAGCGCGGCTTGCCGCTCGCCAGCGTCTCGGCGTAACTCTGCACGTAGCAGTCGACCGCGTCGTTCCACGTCGCGGCGGGCCACGCCGACTCGCGTGCCGCCACCAGCATCGAGGTCACCATGCGGCCGAGGTCGAGCCCCACCGGGCCGAGTGCCGCCTCGTCGAAGTCGTTGACATCAAAGTAAACGAGGCCGTTGTCGCCCCGGTAGGCGCCGAAGTTCTCGAGGTGCAGGTCGCCGCACAGCCAGCTGCGCGGGGCGGCGGCGAGCGCGTCGGGCAGCGGACAGTTCGCGAAGTAGAGGAACGGTGTCGCGCGCAGGAACGCAAACGGCGAGGCCTGGATTTTCGCGTACTTGAGGCTGAGGCGCGCCGGGTCCCGCCCGTGGTCATGGGCAAGGATCGTGCGCGCGACGGCGGGAAGTTCGGCGGACATGCGCGTCTCCTCGGCCGGATCGCGGGTGACTCGACGGGAAGGCCATTACCCGGCACGCTGTCACGCAATGGTAACAAGGGGTGAACGGCGATGCAGGGGTTGACGCTCGGTACGGGGGAGGTCGTTGCGCGGATGGCGGCTGCGCTGTTGTGCGGCGCAATAATCGGGCTCAACCGGGATCTGCACCGTAAACCGGCGGGCCTGCGTACCTTTGGTCTCATGGCGCTCGGCACAGCCGGCCTGACGGTCGCGCTCGCGCAGTACGGCGACCCGTCGACGATCGGCCGCGCCGTCCAGGGCATGATCACCGGCATCGGCTTTCTCGGTGCCGGCATGATCGTGCGGCCGACGCGAGACAGTGCCGAAGTGCACGGTCTGACCACGGCCGCGGCCGTCTGGCTCGCCGCCGCGCTCGCCATCCTGTGCGGTCTGGGCCTGCTGGCACTGGCCGGCAGCGTGCTCCTGATCGCCCTGCTGCTGCTCAGTTTCGGCCAGCGGGTCGAACGCGCGGTCGAGCAGTTTTTCGACCGCCGCGAGGCGCGCCGGGGCGCGCCGGCCGACCGGGACGGCGCGCGACCCTCGTAGGCCGCGCGCCGGTTGGCCTACCAGCGGTCGCCGTGGTGGCCGTGGCTCCACTCGGGTCCGTGCCCGTGTTCGCGCCACTCGTCATGGTCGTGCCACTCGGGTCGGCCGTGGTGCTCGCGCCATTCCTCGCGCTCGTGCCACTCGTGCCAGCGGTGGCCCCACGGTGCGCCGTACGCGTAGTCCGGATCGAACGCGACCCGCGGCGGGTAGTAGACCGGCGGCGGCACGTAGACCGGAGGCGCGTAGGCGACGCCCGGTACCGCGAACACCAGGCCCGGCACGCCGATGCTGACGTAGACGGACGGCCCGGCGTAGGCGGCCTGGGTGCCGGCTGCCGCAGTGATGCCGGCGATGACGAGGGCTTTGGTGATCTGGCGCATGGCGTGGTTCCTCAACCGGGGTCTATCCCCAGTACGGAACAACGGGGCCGTTATCCGCCCGTTGACCCCGCCTTCGTTAAGCTTCCGTCATGCGCCGGTGCCCGGGTAGGCGTGCCCACGCAGCGACTCGGCCTTGACGAGTGCGTGCACCTTCCGGCCGGGCGCCAGCGCCAGCTCCTCGACCGCCTGCTCCGTGACCCGCGCAACCAGGCGCTGTCCGCCGACGTCGACGGCGATGAGGGCAGCGCCCGGCGGGTCGGCCACGACGTCGACGACCGTGCCGGCGAGCTGATTGCGCACCGACAGGCCGGTCTGCGCACCCAGCGACAGGAGCACGTCGCGGGCCGGCACCAGCACGCGCGCGTAGCCACCGTCGACCAGGTTCGCCGCCGGCAGGCGCAGCTCGCCGTGGCCGAGGCTCACCGTCGCGAGCCCCCGTTGCCGATCGCTGCTGAGGACCCGGCCCTCGATGACCGCGCCGGCGCGTTCGCTGCCGACCAGGCGGCGAAGCGCGGGGTCGAAGCTCAAGGCGGCGGGCGAGCCGCTGGCGACGACCGTGCCCGACTCGATCAGCAGCACGTGCGAGGCGAGGCGCAGGACCTCCTCGTACTGGTGGCTGACGTAGATCATCGGCAGCGCATAGCGGTCGCGCAGGCGCTCGAGATAGGGCAGGATCTCGTCCCGCCGGTTGCCGTCGAGGCTCGCGAACGGCTCGTCGAGCACCAGCAGGCGGGGCTGGCTGAGCAACGCCCGGGCGATGGCGACGCGACTGCGCTCGCCGCCGGACAGGTTCTGGACGCGCCGCGTCAGCAGGTCCTGCAGGCCGAGGAGGCCGATCACCTCGTCGAAGGCGACGAATGCCTCGCGGCCGCGGACGCGACGTTGCGCGTAGGCGAGGTTGCCGCCGACGTCGAGGTGCGGAAAGAGGCGCGGCTCCTGGAACACGCAGCCGATGTGGCGCTGCTCCGGGGCGACCGCGATCCGCTGCCGGTCATCGAGCCAGACGTGGCCGTCGAGCGAGATCCGGCCCGCCGCGCGGTCGAGCCCGCACAGGGCCCTGACCAGCGTCGACTTGCCGCAGCCCGAGGGCCCGAAGAGGGCCGTGACGCCAGGCGTGGGGGCCGTGCAGGTGGCGCTCAGCGAAAACCCGCCGCGCCGCGCCGTGACGTCGACCTGCAGCACCGTCAGCGCCCGAAGCGGCGTGCGAGGTGCCTTGAGAGCACCTCCGCGAGCACGAAGCCCGCCGCGCCGAGCGAGATCGACACGAGCGCGATGCGCCAGGCCGCCGCCTCGCCGGTGGCGGAGTCCAGTGCCGAGTACAGGGCGAGCGGCAGCGTCTGCGTCTCGCCGGGCACGTTGCCGGCGAAGGTGATGACGGCACCGAATTCACCGAGGCTGGCCGCGAATGCCATCACGGTGCCGGCGAGGAGGCCCGGTCCGATCAGCGGCAAGGTGACGGAGACGAAGCGATCGAAGGGCCCCGCGCCCAGCAGGCGCGCCGCCTCCAGCAGGTCCTCACCGACCTGCTCGCGCGACAGGCGTATCGCGCGCACCAGGAGCGGCAGGGTCATCACCGCGGTCGCGAGCGCCGCGCCGTGCGCCGTGAAGGGCAGGTGCACGCCCAGCGTGCTCGCCAGCCAGTGGCCGGCCGGCGAGCGTGCGCCGAGCAGGGACAGCAGCAGGTAGCCGACCACCACCGGTGGCAGCACGAGCGGCAGGTGGACGACGGTGTCGAGCAGCAGGCGGCCCCGCCACGGGCGACGCGCGAGGAGGAGCGCCGCGGCGAGTGCTGCCGGCAGGCCGATCAGCACGCTTTCGGCCGCGACCCGGAGGCTGAGGAGGGCGGCGGAGGTTTCGGTCGGCGAGAGCTGCCACATCGGGCAGAGTTTGCCCCATGCGCGCTGACCGAGGTAGCGCCCCGGCCGGTCGCGCTAGCGGGCCTGCACCGCCGCGATGAGCTTCGGGTCGCCGATCTCGCGGGCCAGTTCGCCCGCGTCGCGACCGGCGCGGTTGCGAACCCGCGTACTGGCGCCGAGATCGATCAGGGCCCGGGCGGTCTTCGCTTCGCGCGCGGCGACGGCCGCCAGGAGCGGCGTGTTGCCGAGCGCGTTCTGGGCCTCGATCCTGCAGCCGCCGCGGACCAGGACCGGGATGACCGCGTCCTTGCCGGCCGCCGCGGCGAGCAGGAGGGGCGTGTTGCCCGTACGGGTCGCCGCTTCGCGGTTCGCGCCGGCACCGAGGAGCTTCGTAACGACCGCAACGTCGCCGCGCTGCGCGGCGATGCCGAGCGGCGTACGGCCGTCCGCGTCGGCGCTGTCGAGCCCGCCGAGCGGCAGCAGCACACCGACGAGCTCGGCGTGGTCGCCTTCGACCGCGGCGAAGAGCGCCGAGCGGCCGGTCTTGTCGCGGGCGGGGGCGGTTGCGCCGCGCTCGAGAAGTTTGCGCGCCAGGGCGAGGTCGCCGGCCTGCACCGCCATCACGAGGGGTAGAGAGCCCGCCGGGTCGGTCTTCTGGGCCGACGCACCGCCGTCCAGGAGGGCGCCGACCAGTGACGCCTGGCCGGTGCTGATCGCCAGCGTCAACGGGTTCATGCCGTGCGCCTGCGCGGCGGCGACGTCCGCGTGCGCGGCAAGGAGCGCCTCCGCGGTGGCGGTGCGCCTCGCGCGGATCGCGACCCCGAGCACCGTGTCGCCGGCGGCATCGCGGGTCTCGATCTTGGCGCCGGCGGCCAAGAGGGCGGTGACCGAGGCCGTCTGGCCTGCCCGCGCCGCGACCGTGATCGCGCTCAGGCCATCGGGGGTTCTGGCGTCGACCGTGCCGCCCTGCTCGAGGGCCTTGCGCAGGGCCGCCTGGTCGCCGCGCTCGGCGGCAATCATCAGCGGCGTCCAGTCCTTGTACAGGTCGCCCTTCGGGGCGGCGCCGGTGTTGACCGCGAGCGTGGTCGCGTGCGCGCCCCTGCCGCGCAGGTAGGTCGCGATCGGCGCGGCGATGGTGCCCGCCCGTTCGGCCATGTCCAGCGCCGACAGGCCTTCGCGGTTGCGGGCATCGAGCGGACTGCCGGCATCGACGAGGGCGCGGACCGTCGCCTCGCGGCCGGCGGCCGTCGCCACCATCAGCGCGGTATTCCCGCCCCGATCGGTCGCCGCGGTGTTGGCGTGCGCGTTCAGCAGGCGAACGGTCGCCCCGGCGTCGGCGGCGCGCGCGGACAGAAGCAGTGCCGTGTCGCCGGTCTGGTCGGCGCGGCTCGGGTCGGCGCCCGCCGCGAGCAGGGCGTCCACGGTCGCCGCCTGGCCGGCATCGGCCGCCTCCATCAGGGCGGTGCGGCCATTGCCGTCGGCAGCGTCGACGCCGACGCGGCCGGCGAGCGTGCGGACGGTCGCGACGTCGCCCTTGCGGGCGGCACGCCTGAGCGCCGCCTCGGGTGCTACCGGGGTATCGGCCTTCAGCTTCTCGGCGGCGAGCGGATGACCGAGCGCGGCGGCGGCGGCATACCACTCGGCGCTGGATTTGCCGGAGTCGCGGCACTCGTCGCTTTCGGCGAGGGCACCGAGGCTGTAGGTTGCGCGCACGTGGCCGCTGGCCGCGGCCTGCACGAGTGCGGCGCACGCCGCCGGGATATCGCGCGCGATGCCTTCGCCCGAGCGCAGGATCTGGGCGAGCTGGTAGGCCGCCTCGGCGTTGCCGCCGGCGGCCAGCGGCCGCAGCAGCTCGGCGGCGCGCGCCGGGTCGTGATGGCGCAGGGCGTCGCGTGCCGGATCCAGCGGGTCAGGCGCCGCGGCGACGGCGGTGGCCGTGAGGAGGAGAAGGCAGGCGCCGACGCCTGCGCGCGACCGGCGTCGGTTGCTCACGCTTCGCCCCACTTCGTGACGACGTCGATGCCGATGCTCTTCAGGAACTCGTTGGGCAGCACGCCGCCCGCGTTGACGATGACGGCGTCGTTCGGCAGCGAGACCGGCTTGCCGTCGGCCTTGAGCGTGACCCGGTCATCGAAGATCTCGGTGACCGTGGACTTGAGTAGGACCTGGAGGGTCCCGGCCTTTTGCGCCGCGGCAACGCGTTCGCGGTTGCGCGCCTTGGCGCGCTGGAAGGCGTCGCCGCGGTAGGACAGCGTGACGCTCGTGGCGCCGGCCTCGGCGCAGCTCGCGGCCGCCTCGAGCGCGCTGTCGCCACCGCCGACGACCAGGACCCGCTTGCCGGTGTACTGCTCGGCCTCGATGAGGCGGTAGACGACCTTGGCCCGGTCCTCGCCGGCGACCCCGAGCTTGCGCGGCGTACCGCGCCGGCCCACGGACAGCAGTACAGAGCTTGTCCTGTACTCGCCCTTGGACGTCTGGACGACAAAGACGTCGTTCTCGCGCGTCACCCGTTCGACGCGCTCCTGGTAGCGCAGCGTCAGGCCGGTGCGCTTTTCCACGTCCTGCCAGAACGCCAGCAGGTCCTCCTTGCTGGTCAGCGTCATCTTGACCTTGCCGACGATCGGCAGGATCGCCGGCTGGGTCATGACGATCTTGCCGCGCGGGTACTGGAAGACGCAGCCACCCAGCGATTCCTGCTCGATCGTCTCGTAGCGCAGGCCCGCGGCCTTCGCGGCGAGCGACGCCGAGAACCCGGCCGGACCGGCGCCGACGATGACGAGATCGAGCGGAGCCTGGTTGCGGGGCCGTGCCTTGACGATCGAATCCACGGCCTGGCGGCCCTGCTCGACGGCGTTGCGGATGAGCCCCATGCCGCCGAGTTCGCCGGCGATGTACACCCCGGGAACGTTGGATTCGAAGGTTTCGGTGACCCGCGGCAGGTCGACGCCGCGGGTCGCCGTCCCGAACACGAGTTCGATGGCGCCGACCGGGCAGGCCGCGCGGCAGGCGCCGTGGCAGATGCAGGAGGTCGGGCTGACGAGCTGCGCCTTGCCATCGATGAGTCCGATCACCGTGTGCGCCGGGCTCTCGGGACAGGCCGAGACGCAGGCGCCGCAGCCGATGCACTGCGCCGGGTCGATCAGCGGGTGCAGCGATACCGGTTCCGTCAGGCCGGCTTCGACGCTCTCCGCGTGGGTCGCCACGCTTACCTTGTGCAGTTTGCGGCGGCCCAGCAGGTAGTAGCCGAGGATCAGCAGGCCCGGAACGATGTAGACCAGATATTCCATAATGTAGCGTGTCCTGCCAGGGGCATTGCCGTCGGCGGTCCGGCCCGCGGTTCCGCGCCGGCCCGGTTGCCCACCCCGCCTGGTTGCCCACCCCGATAGTGTCGCCGACCGGTCCCGGCCGCCGCATTCTGTTGCCTGTCGGTGATCGGCGACTACGTTTGAAATCGTGACGTAGGTGACATGCGGACAGGGCAAAGTCCGGAAGCGTGATCTGTCGCGCACTACCGACGCTACGCACCCTTTTACATTACGCTGTGACGATTACAATTTCGGCCGTAGAGTCTGTGCACGGACCCCGGGCGGGAGCGCAGGCGGGCGGCGGTGGCAGAGGGAGGCGCATGGGACGGCGGGCTTCGCGCGGAGCAACGGGCGGCGCGAACGCGCGGCTGGCATGTCCGGTCGGGCATGCGGACGCGTGATGGTCAGGTATGCGCTTGCGCTGTTCGCCATGCTGATGTGTATGCAAGCGGAGGGATCGGCTCTCGAGCGTCTTCTGATGCCAGGCCCCGTGGCCAAGGCGCATGCGAAGCTCGAGGACAGCTGCGAGAAGTGTCATGACCGGAAGGACCGGCACCAGCAGACGGCGCTGTGCCTCGACTGCCACAAGGACATCCGTGCCGACATCGATACCAAGCGCGGCTTCCACGGGCACTCGGTCAAGAAGGACGTGGGCTGTCCGGCCTGCCATACCGACCACAAGGGACGGGATGCCGATATCGTGCGCTTTGACCGCGATTCGTTCGATCACGCACAAAGCGGCTACCCGCTGTCGGGCCGGCACGTGGGCGTGAAGTGCGATTCCTGCCACGCCAAGGGCAAGCCGCTGCGCTCGGCGCCGGTGACCTGTATCGGCTGCCACAAGAAGGACGACGTCCACCAGGGCAAGCTCGGCACGGACTGCGCGGCGTGCCATTCAACGCAGGGTTTCCGCACGACGAAGTTCGACCATGCCACGACGCATTTCCCGCTGACCGGCGCGCACGTCAAGGTCGCCTGCGAGAGCTGCCACCGCGATCCGTCGTTCAAGGGCGCATCCACCGAATGCAATTCCTGCCACGCGCGGGACGATGTGCACCACGGCGGGCGCGGCCCGAACTGCCAGTCCTGCCACGGCACCACGACCTGGAAGAATTCGTCCTTTGACCATTTCAAGGCGGCCCATTTCGCGCTGAACGGTGCGCACGCGCACGTCAGCTGCACGGGCTGCCATCGCAGCGGCGACATGAAGGCCAAGCTGCCCAAGGACTGCGCCGGCTGCCACAGCGCCGATGACCGGCATGCCGGCCGCTTCGGCACCGATTGCGCGGCGTGCCACGGCGAGGTGCGCTGGAAGGACGCCACCTACGACCACGCCCTGAAGGCGGACTTTCCGCTGCGCGGGGCACACGCCAAGATCGAGTGCAACGCCTGCCACAAGGTCGATGCCAAGCAGGCCAAGCTCGGCCGGGACTGCAAGTCCTGCCACGCGCCCGATGACGTCCACAACAATTCGATGGGCGCCAACTGCGGGTCCTGCCACGTCGAGACGGGCTGGCGCGACAAGGTCGTCTTCGACCACGGCCTGACGAGCTTCCCGCTGGTCGGGCTGCATGCCTCGGTCGCCTGCGAGGAGTGCCACGTCACCCGGGCTTTCCGTGGCACCGCGAAGGACTGCTACAGCTGCCACAAGGCTAAGGACGTCCACAAGGGCAGTCTCGGCAAGACCTGCAACGACTGCCACAACCCGAACGGCTGGGCGTTCTGGCAGTTCGACCACGGCCACAAGACGCACTTCGCCCTGACCGGCGCGCACAAGGATCTCGCCTGCGAGTCCTGCCACAAGGAATCGCCCGACAAGGTCAAGCTGTCGATGGAATGCGGCAGCTGCCACGGCCG
Source organism: uncultured Pseudomonadota bacterium (assembly GCA_903839465.1). Taxonomy (GTDB): domain Bacteria; phylum Pseudomonadota; class Gammaproteobacteria; order Steroidobacterales; family Steroidobacteraceae; genus CAIKMS01. The sequence continues at coordinate 1,666 of CAIMCI010000154.1, read as the reverse complement.
GGAAGACGTGCACCAGGGGCGGTTCGGCCGCGACTGCGCGCGCTGCCATGACACGCGCACGTTCCGCCAGCCGAGGGTCCTGCATTGAGCCGGCCGGCCAGCATCGCCCGCCTTCCGGCCTGGCTGCTGGCGCCGCTGCTGGTCTTTGCCCTGCTGTTCGGCAGCGCGGCCGGCGCCGGGCCGTCGTCGACGTTCGATCATTTCACGACGAGCTTCGAACTCCTCGGCCAGCACAAGGACGTGGCCTGCGAGGCCTGCCACGTCGGCGGGATCTTCAAGGGCACGCCGCACGACTGCGTTTCCTGCCACATGACGGGTTCGCGGATCGGCGCGACGGCGAAGCCGACGACCCACATTATGTCAAGCAACGACTGCGCCGCCTGCCACAGCCCGTCGGGCTGGAAGCCGGTCGCGCGGTTCAATCACCTGGCCGTGATCGGCAGCTGCAGCTCGTGCCACGACAACGTGCAGACGGTCGGCAAGACCGCCACCCACATTCCGACGACCCAGGATTGCGGCAGCTGCCACTTGCCGACCGTGCCGTGGAAGCGCGCGAGCTTTGCGCACACCGGGATCACCGGCAACTGCATGACCTGCCACAACGGTGTCCAGGCGCCCGGCAAGCCGACGACGCCGGTCGCCCATCTGCCGACCACGGCCGCCTGCGAGACCTGCCATTCGACGACGAACTTCAAGACCTGGGCAGGCACCCAGATGGTCCACACCGGGATCAGCACGGGCTGCCAGAACTGCCACGAGACGGCGATGAGCTGGTACGGCGTGACCATGGTCGACCGGCCGACGGCGACCCAGGACGCGTTGCACCCGACGGCCGCGCAGGGGCCGGACTGCGCCAGCTGCCATTCCGGCTTCAACGTCGGCGACTTCAACAAGATCGCCAAGCCCGCCGGGCACATCCCGACGACCGCGGCGTGCATGCAGTGCCACACGACGCCCGGCAACTACAAGCTCTATGTAATGGGCGCCACCGGCCACAAGGGAATTACCTCTGGCTGCCAGACCTGCCACGCCGCGGGCCTGAGCTTCCTCGGCATCGCGCCGCCGGCGCTCGTCGAGACGCCGGCGACCCACCTGCCGATCCCCGGCGGTGAGGACTGCAGTACCTGTCACTCGACGACCAGCTTCGCGACCGGCGGCTTCGGTCCGTCGACACCGATGAACCACACCGGGATCACCTCCGGCTGCCAGACCTGCCACGAGACCGGCAAGACCTGGAAGGGTGTGACCATGGTCGACCGGCCGACGCCGGGCCAGGATGCCGCGCACCCGACCGCGGCGCAGAGCGCGGACTGCGCGACCTGCCATCAGGGCTTCAACGTCGGCGATTTCAACAAGAACGCGAAGCCGCTCGGCCACATCCCGACGTCGGCGGCGTGCGCCCAGTGCCACACGTCGCTGCCGAACTTCGCGATCTACACGGCCGGTACCACGCTGCATGCCGGCATCACGTCGGGCTGCGCGACCTGCCACGCGACGGGCACCGGACCGTGGGCCGGTGTCGGGGGCCTCACGTTCAATATCAAGCAGCCGCCGGCGAACCACCTGCCGATCAACGGCAAGGCGTGCGAGGCCTGCCACTCGACGACGAGTGTCGCGACCAACGGCTTCGGGCCGTCGACCGCGATGAACCACGCGGGCATCACCT
>CAIMCI010000153.1 GCA_903839465.1 uncultured Pseudomonadota bacterium | reverse complement strand
AGGCGACCGATCAGGTCAACGAAACCGTGACCTTCAGCGCCGTCGATGTCACGGACGGCAACCTCCCCGTTCCCGGCAACGGCACGGTCACCTATAGCGGCGGCGTCAATTCCGCGTGCGGCCTCAATACGCCGCCCGTAGCGGCGGCCGGCTTTGCCATCACCACCTACGTTACCGGTGTTCCGTCCGCGCCGACGCTCTTCTACGGCAACGTCAACTACGGTTGCCCGGGCGCTTCCAATCCCATCTTCACGTCGGGTGGCGATGCCCTGACCGTGAGCTACCTGAACGGGGCGGTCTACCGGGTCGACTCGGCCGGCGGCAGCGTTACCAGCGCCAACGTACTGGGCACGCTGGGCCCGACGACCGGGCCCCTGGTTTACGGCAAGGACCGTCGGCTATATGCCGCGCGGTCTGCAACGGCGGGCAACTTCGGCTCCGGCGAAATCGTCGAACTGGATCCGGCCACGGCCGCGGTCAAGCGCACGGTCGTGACCGGCCTCGTCTGCCCGGCCGGGCTCGCGATCGATCCGCTGAGCGGCGATCTTTTCTTTGACGACGACTGCACGGGTGGCGGATCGAACAACCCGGCGATCTTTCGGGTCATCGACCCTGCCAACTCGGACAGCGCCCGGCCGACGAGCGTCGTCGTCTACGCGACGATGGCGACCTCCCCCAATGCCGGCATGGCGTTCGCGCCGAACGGTACGCTTTACGTCGTATCGGGCTACTACGGCAATCCGAACGCCGCGGTGATCCAGGTCTCGGGCACCAATGCGGCGACGGTGACCCAGAAGGCGCTGACCGGCATCACCTCGGATTTCCCAATCTCCATTGGCGCGACCAACCCCGACGGTTCGGCCAAGACCCTGCTGGTCGAGCCGTCCGGCGTGCTGAAGGAAGTACCTCTCGCGAATCCGGCCGCCGCGATCACCATCGCGACGACGTCACCCGGTATCGGCACGGTTGGACCCGACGGCTGCCTCTACTCCGCCCGTTACGATTCGATCTTCCGGCTCGCGCCGGCGTCGGGCGGCTGTACGTACGCACCGACCAGTCCCGCGCCGTCGATTTCGCTCGCGCTGTCGTCGCCGGCGCCGGCCAAGGGTGGCACGGTCACCCTGACGGCGACGCTGCACAACGAGGGCTCCGGCACGGGAACGCCGGTGTTCTTCAACGTTCTCGGCAGCAATGCACACGTGCGGGTCGCCCGCACCAATGGCCTGGCCAGCGCGGCGACGACCTACATCGGCACCAGCGGTGGTGCCGACTCGGTTGTCGCATCCGCTACCGTCAACGGCGCGTCGGTCATTTCGAATCGCCTGAACGTGGCCTGGGGAGCAGGTCCGGACACGTCCTTCGTTTCGTTGAACAGCACGCCTCAGGGTGCGGTTCTCAATCGCCCCGCGGTCCTCACGGCCACCCTGCTGGACGCCAGCGAGGCGCCACCGGCGCCGGTGGTCGGCCAGCGACTCGACTTCACGGTCGGCGGAGTCGGTTGCAGCGGGTCGACCGATTCCCATGGTACGGCGCAGTGCACGGTCACACCGACCGCGGCCGGCAACCAGGTCCTGAGCGTGAGCTTCGCGGGGAGCGCGGCCCTGACCAGCGCCAGCCGATCGGCTGCGTATTACGTGGGCACGGGTGCCCAGGCATCGCCGACGGTTTCGATCACGGTCAGCCCCACGGTCGTCACGGCCGGTACGCCCGCGACCGTGACATGGTCGAGCGCCAATGCGACGGACTGCGTCGCCAGCGGCGCGTGGTCCGGTTCCCGGGGAACCTCCGGCACGGCATCGGTGGTCCCGGACGCGGTGCAGAGCTACGCGTACGTGCTGACGTGTTCCGGAGCCGGCGGCTCCGCGACGGCGACCGCGACGCTCGT
>CAIMCI010000152.1 GCA_903839465.1 uncultured Pseudomonadota bacterium | reverse complement strand
GTCGCCTGCGACGCGCTCGGGTTTCAGTGGCTCACCGACCATCACCGCCGCGCCCTCGTCCGGGTGTTGGATTTCGTCGCCGCCCTATTTACGGCCCTGAAGCAGGCCGGTGGCGGCTCGCGCGAACGTGACGACGATGACGACGACGACAAGAAGGCCATCGCGGGTACCGGCACGGGCACAGGCACAGGCACCGGTACTGGCACGGCCACGGGTACCACGGCGGCCGGTACGTCCGGCAGCACGTCGACGACTACCCCGGCCAGCACGGCGGTGACCGTACCGTCGACCAAGGCCGCCGCGGCCACGGCCGCCTATGCGGGAGTCAACACCGATGTCGGCTCGTCGCTGAAACAGCTGGCGAAGACGCCGTCGAGCGGCGCGATCGTGGTGGCGTCCGATACCTCGCAGACGGCGGTGACCAACCTCGAGAGCGCGTTCACCAAGCTGCTCTCGGCGATCGATGCGTTCGCCTCCGGCACGTCGGCGTCGGCCACGCCGAAGACGACCACGGGCGATGAACCGACACTCGCGTCGTTCCTCACCGCGCTTGCCCGGCAGCTGGAACGCAGCCCCGGCAGCCTGCAGACCTCCGGCACACTGTTCAAGTCGGTGGCCTGAGAGGGCTCAGTCCTCATCCGCCGGGACGGATTCCCGGCGGAACATCGCCGCAGATGCGGAGCCGACGGCCACGTGGCCGTCGTGCACCGCCTCGATGCGGCGCTCCGCCGATGCTGTGACCTGCCGCCGGCGGACGTCGATCCGGCTGCCCGCATCGAGGCGCACGACGTCGACCGCGTCCACCGCCAGCGGCTGACCGGCCGGCACCGGCCCCCGCTTGCCGATCGTCACGAGCCACGCGCTGCCGGCCGAGCCGTCGGCCAGACGGCCGATACCCTTCGCATCGACCAGCAGAGCCGAGGCCTCATCGACCCCGAGACCGCAGAGCCGCGCGGCCGGGAACGTCGCGTCCAGGCGTGCGACGAAGGTGATCAGGCGGCCGAGCCGGCTGCGAGCGCTGAAGTGGGTGTCGGTGATGAGGCCCTCGAGACCCGGCACGTGCAGGAAGTCCGTGTCGAGTGTCACCGCCGGGCCGTAGGGATCGCTGAGCGCGATACGCGACTCCAGGCTGCCGCCGTCGAGCGACGTGTAACTGTAGTTGCCGAGGATCGCCAGACCCGCGCTGCTGCCGCCGATCGGCCGGTGCGCGCGCACGTGCGCATTGAGTAATTCCTGTACCGGCGTGCCCTTCCAGTAGCGGACGTAGTTTGCCTGGTCGCCACCGGCCAGGAAAATGCCGTCGGCCGCGCGCAGCGTCGCGAGGACCTCGGGGTCGTAGGAGGCCTCGCGATCATGGAAGACGAGGGTGCGCGCCGACCGTACCGGTCCCCAGTCGGTCATGAACGACCGGCCGTAGTCGCCGTCATCGGGATCGAAGCTCCCATCCGACACCGCGCGCAGGATCACGATGTGGCCGTGCCTGGCGGCGTTGCCAAGTGCACGAAAGGCCGCATCGAGGCGGCCACCGCCGCCCATCAGTGCCACGACGAGCTCGGTGTGCTTCGCCCGCGGCGCTGCCGTGTCGCCGACCGCGAAGTAATCGTAGTGCGCGTGACGCGCGACCGTTTCCGGGCCTGCAGTGACTGCAGCGCCCGTGGCCAGCGGGCCGAGGAGACCCAGTGCGAGCAGCCAGTAACCTATCGAGCGCATCGTTGCCACCTCCGTCACAGCGATATTCCTTTTTCGGAGAGCCTCCTCCATGATAGCACCGCGTCGTCGCACCAAGATGGCGCGCGGAGTCTGAACGAAACGGAAGTCGCTACAGGGGGGACGTCCATGGTCATCAAGTCTGTGCGTCGGCAGGACGCCGCGCGGGTTTTGCTGTGGTGCGGGATCGGGGCGGTGATTGCGCCTGCGGCTTACGCCCAGGCACCGGCCGCGGCACCGGGCGCCGGTGCGACAACCGCAAATCTCGAGACCGTGCTCGTCACCGGTTCGCACATTCCTCGCGTGCAGGCCGAGGGCCCGGCACCGGTCACGGCCATAACGGCTGCCGACATCCGCGCCAACGGCTACGCGACGATGGCGGATGTCATGTCGGCGCTGACCCAGAACCTCGGTGCGCTCGACAACAATCAGGACACCAACGGCTTCACGCCGGGCGCCCAGGCCGTCGATCTGCGCGGATTGGGTCCAAACCACACGCTCGTGCTCGTCAACGGTCGGCGGATGGCATCCTATCCCCAATCCTACGGCGGCAACAGCAACTTCACCGATATCTCGAATATTCCGGTGTCGATGGTCGAGCGCGTCGAAGTGCTGAGCGGCAGTGCGTCGGCCATCTATGGATCCGATGCCATTGCCGGTGTCATCAACTTCATCCTCAAGCAGCACGTCGAGGAGACGACGGTCGACCTCAGGCTCGGCAACACCCAGCACGGCGGCGGCACGTCGGAGCGTTTCGCGCTGACCAGTGGCTATAACAACGGGCCGCTGGAAGCCGTATTCGGCGTTGAGCTCTACAACCAGCAGCCGGTGTGGGCCTACCAGCGCAGCTTCACGGACTCTCGCCAGGACAGCCCGGCCGACCCGTCGCGGATCTACGCAAGCCCCGTGTTCATGCGCATCGACGGTGACGACAACTACATCGATCCGGGCAAGGCCACCTGTGATCGGCTGTCGGCGCTCGATCACGGCTCGATCGTCTATGCGTATCGCAGGAATTACGGCTACTACTGTGGCAGCTACAAGGACGTCGGCTACGGGACGCTGCAGAACGGCCGCAAGTCCGTCAACGTCTACGGTTCGGGCACGTACAAGCTCAGTGACGTGGCGAGCATCTTCCTCGACGTCCAGGCGGGCGGTGCCAGGCAGACGATCTACAACACGCCGTTGCAGTGGCAGAACAGCTACCCGCTGAACGGTGGGGCCGCTGATATCCCGTTTTTCAATTCAGCGACCGGCCAGGTCGAGCAGTGGCAGCGCAAGTATTTCACGATCGAGGAAAACGGTGGGTTCGATGCGGGCGAGATCCACAACGAGAACCGTACCTTTTCCGTCAACACCGGGCTCAAGGGCACGCTGGGCACGACCGCGTGGAATTACGAGGCGCTCGTCAGCTATTCGCAGAACACGCTCGAAAACAGCGAGCCTGCCCTGGTCGCTGCCAAGGCCACGTCGCTGTACCTGGGTCCGGCGCTCGGCATCGACACGAGCAGTGGCGCTCCGCTGACGATCTACAATGCCGATCCGAACCGTCTGTACACGCCGCTGACGGTGGCCCAGTTCCGCTCGATCACGCGCAACTCGGTCGACAATGACAAGAGCCGGGCGGCGGTCGTTGCCCTGTCGCTGACCAACTCGCGTCTCTGGTCGGCGCCCGGCGGGCCGGTGGGCTTTGCGGGCCTCATCGAATACGGCAGCGAGCGCTTCGAAAACAAGGTCGACCCGGCCTCGCTCGATGGGTCTTACTACGGGCTGCACAACACGAGTGCGACTGGCTCGCGCAAGCACGGCGGCGCAGGCGTCGAATTCAGCGTGCCGCTGACCTCCGCCCTGACCGTGACCGCCGCCGGCCGCTACGACAACTACAGCTACTCCGGGACGTCGTCCGGCAAGGTCACGTATTCGACCGGTATCGAGTACCGACCGACCCGCAACCTGCTGCTGCGGGGTTCCTACGGTACGGGCTTCCGGGCGCCCGACCTTTCCTACCTGTATGCCGGACCGAGCGGCTCGACCTCGGGCGGAATTGACTACTACCTGTGCCGCCGTGACGAAGCTGCGAGTGGGCCTGACTTTGCCAATAACTGCAGCAACGGTGACGTGGGTTTCAACGGCCGCAGCAACGGCAGTACGGCACTGAAGGACGAGACCAGTACTTCGCTGACCTACGGCTTTGTGTTCACGCCCGTGCGGGGCCTCGACATCGCAGCAGACTACTACCAGATCCGGCTCGCCAACGAGGTGGAGTACCAGAGCAGCGACCTGATCCTGCGCGAGGAGGCGGATTGCCGGCTCGGCAAGACGCAGACGGGGCAGGCCGTCGACGGTCAGTCGGCGCTGTGTCGGGCGGTCCTGGGACAGGTGGTCCGCAATCCCGTGTCGTCGGGGTCGTACTCGGAAGCGATCACCTCGGTGCTCTCGCTGCCGATAAACGCAGCCGTTGACCGCACGACCGGCGTCGACATCAACGTGCACTACGCCTTCGGGGCGGGACCGGCCGGCCGCTTTGACATCAACGCCGGCGTCACCGACGTGCTGACGCACACGATCCAGCTCTTTCCGGGCGACGCGGTGGTCAATGAGCTGACCGACTGGTACGAGTACGTGATTCCGCGCTGGAAGGCCGGATACTCCGTTGCCTGGACGCTCGGGCCCGTCTCGACCACCGTCCACGCCTCGCTGCTCGGCGGCCTGCCGAACTACGACGGCACGGAGCGGCTGGGCTCGACGCAGGTCTACAACGCCTCGATTACCTACCGACCCACGTCGCAGGCGACCGTCACACTCATCGTCGACAATCTGCTCGACACGAAGCCGGCCCGGGACCAGACGTGGACCAGCTACCCGTACTATCCGTCCAGATGGTTCAGTCCGATTGGGCGCGCCTTTTTCGTGCAGATGAGCTACGGGTTCGGCGCGAGGCGCTGACCCGATGTGCGGCGCGTCGCCCGTTGCCATCGATTCCGCCCCGGGGGCCCTGGTGCCGGCCGGCGGTAGTTCCTGCCGTCCCCCGGCCCTTCTGCTGGTGGCCGTGCTCGGCGCCTGTACGACGGTGTCCGTCCGATAATCCGCGTCTAGCATTGCCGATTTGTTAGAGAGCACATTACCCGATATGGGTGATGTTGGAAGCTGTGAACTCATCAGGCGTGACGAGCGTGGCCTGCTTGTTGCGCACGTTGCCCAGCACGTAGGTCAGGTAGGTCAGCGGGTTCACCTTGTTGACTTTACAGCTCTCGACCAGGCTGTAGTAGATGGCGGCGGCCCGACCGGCGCGCTCGGAGCCGACGAACAGGAAGTTC
>CAIMCI010000151.1 GCA_903839465.1 uncultured Pseudomonadota bacterium | reverse complement strand
GGGGGACGGGACGGCGCGCCGCTGCCGTGCACGACGTAGGCCTCTACGGTGTGCACCGCGGCCGGCCGCATCGACCAGGTCAGGATCGAGCTCAGCGCAATGGCGAGCGCGAGCGCCCCGTGCAGGCCGAGCGAGCCGACCCACGGCCAGGCGCGACCCGGTCCAGCGCCCGCGGCCGGCCGCCCGGCCGGCTCAGCGCGCGGCATGGCGGGGCGCCCCCTCGGGCTCGGTGATGAAGCCGATGCGCGGGGCCCCGGCGCTGTCGAGGAGCGCCAGCACGTGCACGACCTTGCCGTAGGCGACCGCCTGGTCGGCCTTGAGCAGGACCGGCGTGCGGCTGTCGCGCTCGATGACGATCTTCACGCGCCGGGCGAGCTCCCCGGCGTCGATCGCGGCCTTCGGGTTGCCGCCGGCGCTGGCGTAGATCAGGCCCGCGCGGTCGATGCTGACCACGAGCGGCTCGCGCGACTGGTCGTCGAGGGGCTTTGCCGCCGCCTTCGGCAGCTCGACGCTGACGCCCTGGGTCAGGAGCGGCGCCGTGACCATGAAGATGATGAGCAGCACCAGCATCACGTCGATGTACGGCACGACGTTGATCTCGCCGTTCAGGCGCCGCTTGCGGCCGCGTGTCTGGACCTCAGCCATGCCGGGCCGCCGAGGCGTGCCGCTGCAGGATCGTCGACAGCTCCTCGACGAAGGTGTCGAAGCGCAGCTCGATGCGGTTGACCTGGTCGGAGAAGCGGTTGTAGGCGACGACCGCCGGGATCGCGGCGAAAAGACCGATGGCGGTCGCCACCAGCGCCTCCGAAATGCCCGGTGCGACCATCTGCAGCGTCGCCTGCTGGACGCTGCCGAGACCGTGGAACGCGCCCATGATGCCCCAAACCGTGCCGAAGAGACCGACGTACGGACTCGTCGAGCCGATCGTCGCGAGCGTGGCCAGGTGCGCTTCCAGCCGGTCGATCTCCCGCAGCTGGGCGACGCGCATCGAGCGGCGCGCGCCTTCCATCAGCTGCGCGGGGTCTATGCCCGGCTGCTGGCGGAGCCGGCTGAACTCTCTGAAGCCGAACTTGAAGATCGCCTCCATGCCCGTACCGCCGTCCTGGCGCGCCTCGACGTTGCGGTAGAGGCCCCCGAGGTCCCCGCCGCTCCAGAAGGCGGCCTCAAAGGCCTCCGACTCGCGGCGCGTGCGGCCGAGCACCGCGCGCTTGCCGAAGATGATCGCCCACGAGGCGACCGAGGCGGCGATGAGGATCGCGAGCACGATCTTGACGACGAAGCCGGCATCGAGGATGAGCTTGAGTATCGAGAGGTCGGAGTTCATGGCGGGTTCTCAGGATCAGTGGGCGACGCGGACAGGACTGCCGGCATCCATGCGCTCGGCGACGGCCTTCGGCAGGCGGACGGGGCGGAAGCTCCTCGCATCGAGCACCGCGACCCGCACCTCGGCATCCGCGAGCAGTTCATCGCCGCGCCGCACCTCCTGGTGGAACGTGATCGTCGCGCCGCGCCGCGCGGTGGGTTGCGCCGTCACGGTCAGCTGGTCGTCGTAGCGCGCCGGCCGGCGCCAGCGCATCGACATATCGACCACGACGAACTGGATTCGTTCCACCTCGCCGAGCGATCGCTGGCAGATGCCGAGCGCGCGCAGCCATTCGCTGCGCGCCCGTTCGCAGTAGTTGAGGTACACCGAGTGGTAGACCACGCCGCCGGCGTCGGTGTCTTCCCAGTACACACGAACCGCCAGCTGGAAGGGTTTTGGATCGGGCATTTAAGGCACTTGGACCGGTGGCGACGGCGGTCGCGCGGAGCGCCGCCGGCAGGGAAATTCGAGTCCCAATGGTAGCTTATGACGGGCCCCGCCGTCAGGACGGCCCGCCGCCCCGGCCGGCTGTCAGACCTCGCGGCCGAAGAGGTCCGGCGCCCGCACGATCGCCTCGGGAACCGACAGGCCGAAGTGCTGGTAGGCGAGCGGCGTCGCGACCCGGCCGCGCGCGGTGCGGTAGAGGTAGCCCTGCTGGATCAGGTACGGCTCCACCACGTCCTCGATGGTGCCGCGCTCCTCGCCGATCGCGGCCGCGAGACTCTCGACGCCGACCGGACCGCCGGCGAACTTCTCGATGATCGTCTTCAGGAGCCGCCGGTCCTGCACGTCAAAACCCAGACGATCGACCTCGAGGAGATCGAGCGCGGCACCGGCCACGGCGTCGCTGACCCGCCCGTCGGCGCGCACCTCGGCATAGTCGCGTACCCGGCGCAGCAGGCGGTTGGCGATGCGCGGCGTGCCGCGCGCCCGCTCGGCGATTCGCCTGGCGCCGCCCGCGTCGATCGCAACGCCGAGGATCTGCGCCGAGCGCGTCACGATCCGGGTCAGGTCGGCCACGTCGTAGAACTCCAGGCGCTGCACGATGCCGAAGCGGTCGCGCAGCGGCGAGGTCAGAAGCCCGGCGCGGGTCGTCGCCCCGATCAGCGTGAACGGCGGCAGGTCGATCTTGATCGAGCGCGCCGCCGGCCCTTCGCCGATCAGGATGTCGAGCTGGAAGTCCTCCATCGCCGGGTAGAGCACCTCCTCGACGATCGCCGACAGGCGGTGGATCTCGTCGACGAACAGCACGTCGTTCGGCTGCAGGTTGGTCAGGATCGCGGCGAGGTCGCCAGGCCGCTCGAGCACGGGACCCGAGGTCTGCTTGAGGCTGACGCCGAGTTCGTTGGCGACGATCGCGGCCAGCGTCGTCTTGCCCAGACCCGGCGGCCCGAAGATCAGCACGTGATCCAGCGGCTCGGCGCGCCGGCGCGCGGCCTCGATGAAGACCCCCATCTGGTCCTTGACCGGCGCCTGGCCGACGTAGTCGGCGAGCGTGCGCGGCCGCACCGCGCGATCCAGCCCGTCGTCCTCGCGCCCGGACCTGCCGCTCACCAACCGGTCGTTCTCGATCACGCCTGCCCCCTTCAGCCCGCCGCCACGCGCAGCGCGCGGCGGATCAGGTCCTCGGTCGTCGCCCCTTCCGGATCGACCGCCTTCAAAAGGCGCGCGACCTCGGCCGGCTTGTAGCCGAGCGCGACGAGCGCGCTGTACGCCTCGCCCTGCGCCGCGGACGGATTGCTGATGCCGGCGGCGACCGGCGCGCCCGGATCCCTGAACAGCCCCTGCACCCGGTCGCGCAGGTCGATCAGGATCCGCTCGGCGGTCTTGCGGCCGACGCCGGGGATGCGCACCAGCGTGTCCGGGTCCTGCGCCTCGACCGAGGTGAGGAACGCCTCGATGCTGATGCCGGAGAGTACGCCGAGCGCGATCTTCGGCCCCACCCCCGAGACCTTGAGGAGCGCCCGGAACACGCGCCGCTCGTCGTCGGTGCCGAAGGCATAGAGGACGTGCGCGTCGTCGCGGACCACGAGGTGGGTGTGCAGCGCCACCTCGGCGCCGAGCGCCGGCAGCGTGTAGAAGGTCGACATCGGCGCCTCGCACTCGTAGCCCACGCCGTGCACGTCGACGACGATCGACGGCGGCTGGCGGACGATGAGCCGGCCCTTCGCCGATCAGGATGTCGAGCTGGAAGTCCTCCATCGCCGGGTAGAGCACCTCCTCGACGATCGCCGACAGGCGGTGGATCTCGTCGACG
>CAIMCI010000150.1 GCA_903839465.1 uncultured Pseudomonadota bacterium | reverse complement strand
GGCGAGGCGCCGCTGTACCTGATCGGCGCGGATGAGCGGGAGTCGGCGCCCGACTAATTGAGGCGCGCGGCCTGCGCCTTACGGCGATTCTCGTCACCCACCACCATCGCGACCACGTCGGCGGGGTCGAGGCGCTGCTCGCGGGCCGCCCCGGGATCCCCGTCTACGGCCCGGCGAGCGAGGCCATCCCCGGCCGCACGGTGGCGCTGCGCGGCGGCGAGACGCTGACCCTGGACACCCTCGGCCTGCAATTCGCCGTGCTCGCCGTACCCGGCCACACGAGCGGCCACATCGCCTATTACGGCCACGGCACCCTGTTCTGCGGCGACACGCTCTTCAGCGGCGGCTGCGGCCGGCTGTTCGAAGGCACGCCCGCCGAGATGCTGCATTCGCTCGACCGCCTGGCATCCTTGCCCGGCGACACGCGCGTCTGCTGCGCCCACGAGTACACCGCCTCCAACCTCTCGTTCGCCGTCGCGGTCGAACCGGATAACGAGGCGGCCCGGAGCCGGCAGGCCGAGGTCGCGCTGCTGCGTGCCGCCGGTCGCTCCACCCTGCCCTCGACCCTGCGCGCCGAGCGCACGTTCAACCCGTTCCTGCGTGTCCGGGAACCGACGGTGCGCCGCGCTGCCGAAACCCGGATCGGCGCCCCACTCGCCGACCCCGCTGCCGTGTTCGCAGCCATCAGGAAATGGAAGGACGGATTTCGCGGATGATCGACCTCATTAGCGCGCGGCTGCGGCTCGCACCCCTGCTGCTGGCAGCAGCGGGACTCGCCGCCTGCCAGTCCGGCCCCGATGCGCGCCCCGATGGCTACGGCATGGTGCCGGCCCAGCGCGTGCCGCCACCGGCGGCCGCCCAGCCCGCACCGCCCGAGGAGGCCGCCCCGGAGCTGGCACAGCTGCCCAGGGCGGAAGCGGCGGGAGATGCGGCGGCCGATCTTTTCCAGCGCCTGCGTGCCGGCTACCAGCTGCCCGAGGAAGAGAACACGCCGATCGACCAGCAGATCGCCTTCTTCGTCAACAAGCCCGACTTCCTCAGCCGGACGTTCGAGCGCGCCGAGCGCTACCTCTACTACGTGACAGGCGAGCTGGAGGCGCGGCACATGCCGGCCGAGCTCGCCATGCTGCCGGTGATCGAGAGCGCCTATAACCCTTACGCCTACTCGCGCGCCCGGGCCGCCGGCATCTGGCAGTTCGTGGCGCCGACCGCGACGCGTTACCAGGTGCGGGTCAACTGGTGGCAGGACGGCCGCCGCGACATCGTCGACTCGACGCGCGCCGCGCTCGACTATCTCGAGGTCCTGCACCAGCGCTTCGGCGACTGGGAACTGGCCATAGCCGCCTACAACTGCGGCGAAGGGGCCGTCCAGCGGGCGGTCGACCGCAACCGGGATCTCGGCCTGCCGACCACGTTCTGGCAGCTGAAGCTGCCGAACGAGACGCGCGGCTACGTGCCGGCGCTGCTTGCCATGGCGCGCATCCTCGAGCATCCGGACTGGTACGGCCTTGCCTTCACGCCGATCCCGAACCGCCCCTACTTTGCCCGGGTCGACGTGCCCGGACAGATCGACCTGCGCGTGGCGGCCGAGCTCGCCGGCGTGACCGAGGCCGAACTCCACGCGCTGAACCCGGCCTTCAATCGCTGGGCCACCGATCCGGGTGGCCCGCATCAGCTTCTCGTGCCGTACGAGAGCGCGGACGCCTTTCGCACCGCGGTCGCGAAGCTTGCCCCGGAGGTGCGCATGCCGCTCGAGCGGCACGTCGTCGAGCCCGGCGAAACCGTGGCAAGCCTCGCGCGCCGCCACGACATGCCGGTCGCGACCGTCGCGATGCTGAACCCGGGCACCGGCGCCCGCCTCTCGCCCGGCGCCGAAATCCTGCTGCCGGCCAGCAACATCGCCCCCCTGCGCGCGGGCCTGATCATCGAGGGCGAGCACGGCGCGTCCGCCGGCCATGCGCCGAAGGCCGGCCACGCCCGCGTCTACGTCGTCCGCCAGGGCGACACGCTCTGGTCCATCGCCCGGCGCAACCACGTCGACGTGAAGACGCTGGCGGCGATGAACGGCATGAAGACCCACGGCTCGCTGTCGGCGGGCGCCAAGCTCAAGGTCGCCAGCGTCGAGGACGCACCGGCGCCGGCCAGGGGCAAGCATGCCACCACCAAGGGCAAGCACTCCAAGAGCGAGGAGCCGCAGGCCCGCCGCGTCCACTACACGGTCCGCAACGGAGACTCCCTGTCGCGGATCTCCGAGCACTTCGACGTGTCGGTGGCACAGCTCAAGCACTGGAACAGCCTGTCCGGCTCGACGGTCCATCCCGGCCAGAAGCTCGTCGTCTACCTCGACCACCGCGACCTCGGCGGCTGACCCCGCCCGAAGTCCGACCATCGCCCTATCCGCACACCTCTCTCAAGGAAGCACCATGGCGTTTCTTGCCGGCAAGCGCGCTCTGATCATCGGCCTCGCCAGCGACAGGTCCATCGCCTACGGGATCGCCGAGGCGATGCGGCGCGAGGGCGCCGAACTCGCCTTCTCCTACGTCGGGGAGCGCTTCCGCGAGCGGGTCGTCGACATGGCGAAGTCGCTCGGCTCCGAGCTCGTCATCGAGATGGACGTCGGCAAGGACGAGGACATCGACAACGGCTTTAGGACACTCGCCAGCCACTGGGACAGCCTCGACGTCCTGGTGCACTCGGTAGCCTTCGCGCCGCGCGAGGCACTGGCCGGCTCCTTCACCGAGAACACCTCGCGCGAGGCATTCCGCGTCGCGCACGACATCTCGAGCTACAGCCTCACCGCCGTGACGCGCGCCGCGTTGCCGCTGATGCAGGGCCGGCCGGCCGCTGTGCTGACGCTGTCCTACTTAGGCGCCGTGCGGTCGCTGCCAAGCTACAACGTCATGGGCCTGGCCAAGGCCAGCCTCGAGGCGAACGTCCGTTTCCTGGCCGCCGACCTCGGTCCGCGCGGCATCCGGGTGAATGCGATCTCCGCCGGCCCGATCAAGACGCTGGCCGCGGCCGGCATCGGCGGGTTCCGCAAGATGCTCGCCCACGTTGCGACGGTCGCACCCATCCGCCGCAATGTCACCCAGGAGGACGTCGGCAACGCGGCCGCGTTCCTCTGCTCGGACCTGGCCGGCGGCATCACGGGCGAGATCGTCTACGTGGACGGCGGCTACCGCAGTGTCGGGATGAGCTTTCCGGACGCGGAAAGCTAGCCGGCCGCGGCGACCGTGCCCGGCGGGCACGGTCACCCCCCGTCGCCGCTCAGGCGCGCAGCGCGCCAACCACCTCGACCAGCGCGGCGACGATGCGATCCTGTTCGGCGTAGGTCAGATCGGGGCTCATCGGCAGGCTGAGCACCCGGGCCGCCACGTGGTTGCTGTCCGGGCAGCAGTCCGGGCAGCACAGCGCCGCATAGGCCGGCTGCTGGTTGAGCGGGATCGGGTAGTGCACGGCGGTCGGGATGCCGCGCTGCTTGAGTCCGTCCTGCACGGCATCGCGCTGCTCGACGAAGACGGTGAACTGCGCCCACACGCAATCGCGATCGGGCCGGATCGCGGTCGTCGCGATGCCGCTGCCCGACTCGGCCAAAAGCTTCGTATAGCGGGCGCCGAGTTCGGCACGGCGGGCGATCTCCCAGTCGAAGCGCTCCAGCTTGCCGAGCACCACCGCGCACTGCAGCGTGTCCATCCGTCCACCGACGCCGATGCGGGTGTGCGTGTAGCGCTTGCTCTGGCCGTGGACGCGGATCTCGCGGCAGGCAAGCGCGATGGCGTCGTCGTTGGTGAATATCGCGCCGCCGTCACCGTAGCAGCCGAGCGGCTTGGACGGGAAGAAGCTGGTGCAGCCGATCGTGCTCAGGGCGCAGCTCTTGCGGCCCTTGTAGGAAGCGCCGAAGCTCTGCGCCGCGTCCTCGATGACCGGCAGGCCATGGGCGCTCGCCACCGCGTTGATCTCGTCCATGTCGGCGCACTGGCCGTAGAGGCTCACCGGCATGATCGCCCGGGTCCGCTCGGTGATCTTGGCGGCGATCTGCGCGGCCCTCATGTTGCAGGTGTCGGTTTCGACGTCGACGAACACGGGCTTGGCACCGAGGAGCGCAATCACCTCGACGGTTGCCGCGAACGTGAACGGGGTGGTGATGACCTCGTCGCCGGCCTTGAGCCCGAGCGCCATCAGCGAGATCAGGAGCGCCTCGGTGCCGCTCGCCACGCTGACGCAGTGCCGGGCGCCGGTGAAGGCGGCGAGCTTCTGCTCCATCTCCGCCACTTCGGGACCGAGGATGTACTGGCCGTGATCGAGCACCTTCTGCAGGCGGGCGTTGATCGAATCGCGCAGCGCCGCGTACTGGGCCTTGAGGTTGATGAACTCGATCGGTGCCGAGGGGCTCGCGGAGGTCATGGTCGGGTGCCGTCCTTGTGGTGGGTGGCGGCCCGCGGTGCGGGCCGCGGGCGCACTACTCAAAGAGCTTCGGGTCTGTGACGATCTTGGCCTTGGCCTTCAGGGTCGCGACGTACGCGCCAACTTCGCTGGCGCCGACCGCCTGCGTATAGGGCCGCAGATCCTGCGTCGCCGCAGGATCTACGACGCCGGGCTTGGCGCTGCTGACGACGTAGGCGATCGCGTCCTTGCCGAGCCTGACGTCGCCGGCCGAGGGGGCAGTGGCCGCGACCGGCACCCGGAAGACCGCACCGAGCAGCGTCGCATCGACACCCGGCGTACGGCGGGTCAGGCTCCTGGCGGGCTGGAAACGCACCGCTCCGGGGTCTGCCTTCGCCTCGCCCTTCGCATCGGGCTTGGCGTCGGGCTTGTCGTCGAACGGGCGGGTCGGGCCGAGCACGGCGATCGCCTCGGCGAACGGCTTGCCGGCCTTGACCGCGGCCACGACAGAGGCGGCTGCGGCCTGGGCGGCGGCCGTGGCCGCCTGGTCGCGCGCACCGGCGAGCACCCGGTCGGCGACGTCGGCCTGGCCCTGCTGCACCGGCGGGCGGTGGTTGCTCGCGCGCACGACCACGACGTCGCCGGGCTTGAGCTCGATCGCGCGGCTGTTCTGGCCGCCAAGGACATCGGCCGAGAACGCGGCCGCCACCAGCTTCGGCGTGGCCGGCAGGCCGCCCCCGCCGCCGCTGCGCGTGTAGTCGGCGACGTTCTGGACCGTGAGGTTCAGCGCCTTGGCGACCGGGT
>CAIMCI010000149.1 GCA_903839465.1 uncultured Pseudomonadota bacterium | reverse complement strand
TCCAGGCGGAGCTGCCGCCATCGGCGCCACTGGCGAGGAAGCGGCGCTGGCTCAAGGTGAGCTGGCGCGCACCGTCCGCACCGCAGGTCGCCGCGACCGAGACCAGCGGGAAGCCGGGCTGCGTCGTCCAGGTGCTGGCGATGGCGGCGACGTCCTGGCCGCTCGCCCGGCCGAGCGCGTTCCACAGGTCCGTGCTGGTCGCGTTCGAGAAGGCGCGGTCCTTCATGTAGCTGCGCACCCCGGCGCGGAACCGTTCCGGCCCGAGATACGCCTCGAACATGCGCAGTACCGCCTGGCCCTTGTTGAAGGTGATCTCGGGGTCGAAGGAATTGGCCGCCTGCAGCTCGTCGGTGACGTGCTGCTCGATCGCATGCGAGGCGATCCTGGAGTCGGCGCGCATGGCCCGTTCCTTCGTCAGGTCCTCGGCTTCCCACCATTTCCAGTCGGGGTGACGCAGCGCGGTTTCCTTGGCAGCCATCCACGAGGCGAAACTCTCGTTCAGCCAGATCTCGTCCCACCAGCCCATCGTCACGAGATCGCCGAACCACTGGTGGGCCATCTCGTGGGCCTGGGTGGTGAAGACGTCCTCGGCCGCGCCACTCGTGCTCGCCGCGTTCAGCAGCAGCACCTGGTCGTTGTAGGTGATCGCACCCCAGTTCTCCATGGCGCCCTGGAAGCCGCCGGGCACCGCGATCGAATCGAGCTTCGGCAGCGGGAACCGGTAGCCGAAGTAGTCGTTGAAGTCGGCGAGGATGCCGGCGGCGTTGTCGAGCGCGATCCGCCCGTCCTGCTCGCGGCCGCGCACCGCGTAGACCGCGAGCGGCGTACCGTCACCGGTGCCGCTGATCGAGCGCAGGTCGCCGGCCGAGTACTCGACGAGATAGGACGGCATCCGCGGCGAGCGCTCGAAGGTCGTCGTGGCCAGTGCGCCGGCGACGGTGCGCTTGGCGATGGGCATGTTGGAAACCACCGTCCAGGCCGCCGGCACGGTTGCCGTCAGCTGGAACGTCGCGCGGAATGCCGGCTCGTCCCAGCACGGGAACATCCGCCGGGCGTCGGTCGCCTCCATCTGCGTCGACAAGAGGACCGCGTCCTTGCCGTCGACGGTCCGGTAGGGCTGCACGAACAGGCCCTGCGCGCTCTTCTCGATACGGCCGACGTAGTCGAA
Organism: uncultured Pseudomonadota bacterium; assembly: GCA_903839465.1. GTDB lineage: Bacteria > Pseudomonadota > Gammaproteobacteria > Steroidobacterales > Steroidobacteraceae > CAIKMS01. The sequence goes on along the minus strand of CAIMCI010000149.1, from coordinate 1,482 downwards.
GTCAAGGACGTGCCGGCCGGCGGTCGCGGGTGCGGCGAGCGTCACGACGGTGAGCTGCGCCTTGTCATCGCTGACGACCTTGGCCACGGGCTTGCCGTCGAGGCGCACGTGGCTCAGGCGTTCATTGAGGGAATTGAAGGTCAGCGACGCCGTGGCGCGGCGCACCTCGAGCGTGACCGACTCGTGTCCGGTCAGCGTCAGGGACTTGACGTCGGGCGTGATCCGCACCGTGTAGTCGAGCGGCACCACGTCCTTCGGCAGCCGGCCGGGCGCCGCGTCGAAGGTGAAGGGAGCGGCAGTGGCAAGGCCGGTGGCAGCGCAAAGGACAGCCGCGCCGGCGGTCCGGCGGATTCGGGCGTTCTGCATGACGGGGGGTATTCCTCGGGAAGCGGGCGGCCATCGCCGTCCCCTGCGGAGCGGCACCGGCCAATGCCCCTATGATGCCTGCCGCGAAGCGGCCGGCCAAACCGTGGGACGAAGCCCTCACGGCGCGGGACGGGGAAGCCCGGGCGCGGCGGCTGTTGCGCCGCCACGCCCGGCCACGTGCCCTGCCCTAGCCGTCCGTCACGACCTTGCCGTCGCGGACGCTGAGCGTCTTGCCCGGGTCGTGGTCGAGATGGACGTGCTGTCGCTTGCCGTACAGCACGTAGACGACGTCATAGCCATCCGGCTGCACGTTCACCTGCTCGGCGGTCTGGCAGCGCTGTTCGGTCGTCGTGTAGGTGTCACCCTGCTGGACCTTCTCCTCGATGCGGTTGCCGGCGTAGCCGCCGGCCGCCGCGCCGGCGACTGTCGCCAGCACTTTGCCGTTGCCGCCGCCCACCTGGTGGCCGAGCAGTCCGCCGACGACCGCGCCGAGGCCCGTGCCGGCCAGCCGGTTGGGGTCGGACGGCGCGCGGTTGTGCACGACCTCCTCGCTGTGGCACTCCTCGTGCGGCGTGCGCAGGCTACGGGTCACGGCCTTGACGCTGACCACGCGCGCCTCGTTGCCGCTGCCCGCAAAGTGGTAGCTGGCGAGCGCTCCGCCCGCGGTCACCACGGCCGCACCGGCCAGCGCGCCCCAGATCATTGACTTGTCCATGAGCAACTCCTCCATAAATCCCGCCGGGCGACCGTCCGCCCGCGCGGTTCGGGCCACCATTGAACCGTAGGCGAGCGGCCGTCCGATCCGCCTCAAGCGTCGCCGCTCGGCGACAGCCGATGAAGATCGCTTCATGTTGGCGGCGAAAGCCACCCTGGGAGGCGGTCGGGCCGGCCGTTGGCCAGCACGGCCGATCTTCGCTAGCATGCCGACGCCCCCCTGCAACCACCGTCCAGGCGCCCATGACGAACTCGCCACTCCGCTTCGCGGTCGTCTTCCTGCTGCTCTTCGCCGCGCTGATGGGCGGCTTCGAGGCAAGCCGCGGCAGCCGCTTCGAGCGCTTCATCGTCGAGGACGTAATCCTCGCGCCCACGGTGCGGCTGATCAACGCGCTGACGCCG
>CAIMCI010000148.1 GCA_903839465.1 uncultured Pseudomonadota bacterium | reverse complement strand
GGCGCTGTCACTGGAGCGCGCAAAGACCGTGCAGTCCTACCTCGAGTCCAGGGGCGTCCATGCGCGCTTCGAGACCCGGGCCGCCGGCAGCAGCGAATCGGCGACCCGCTGCCCGGACAGCGGGTCACGGGCCAAGCTCCGGCGCTGCCTGCAGCCGGACCGGCGCGTCGATATCACGATCACGGGCGTCGCGAAGGCACCGGCACCCTGACGGCCCAGCCGTGTCCGCCAGCGCCCCACGCCGGGAGACGCCCGCGCGGGCGCGACCTTGCGGGCGACGATGCGGACAAAGTCCCGGTCGGCCCGAGCGTCCAGCGGGTCATCGGCCCGCACGCCGGTGCCGGAAGGGCAGGGTTTGAGCCGCATCGTTTAAGCATCCGCTAGACTGGTGTCGATGAAGAAAGCCACCGGCAAAGCGCCCGCGAAAATGGCCGATATCGCCAGGCTGGCCGGTGTGTCCGAGTCCACCGTCTCGCGGGCCCTGGCCGGCAGTACGCTGGTCGCGAAGAGGAAGCGCGAAGAGATCGTCGCCATCGCCCGGGAGCGCGGCTACGTCATCAACTCGGCGGCCCGCAACCTGCGCCTGCGGCGCAGCGAAGCCATCAGCGTCGTGATCCCGCTCGGGCACGAGGCCGGCCAGCCGCTGACGGACCCCTTCTTCGTCGAGATGCTCGGCCACCTCGCCGACGAAATCACCCAGCGCGGCTACGGCGTGCTGGTGCAGAAGATGTTGCCGCCGATGGATGCCTGGTTGCCACGCCTGATCGCTTCGCGCCGCTCGGACGGGATCGTCGTCATCGGCCACAGTACCGGGCACGCAGCGCTCGAGGCGGCCGCGGCCGCCTACCAGCCGCTCATCGTCTGGGGCGGTGACGCCGCGGCCCGGCGTTACTGCACGGTCGGTACCGACAATCTCGGCGGCGCCCGCACCGGCGTCGAGCACCTGATCCGCCTCGGGCGGCGAAAGATCCTATTCTTCGGCGATCCTTCGACAGCGGAGCTTCGCCTGCGCCTTGAGGGCTACCGGCTCGCACTCAGCGAGGCGACGACGGCGCTCGATCGCGAACAGGTCGTGCCGACCCTCCCAACGCCGGACGCCGCTTACGAGGCGATGCGGACCTTCATCGGGCGCCAGCGGCCGTTCGATGCGGTCTTTGCCGGCTCCGACCTGATCGCGATCAGCGCCCTGCGGGCGCTGTCGGCGGCCGGCCTGCGCGTGCCGCAGGACGTCGCCGTGGTCGGCTTCGATGACATTGCGCTCGCCGCGCACACGCACCCGGCACTGACGACGCTCCGCCAGGACATCCGCCGCGGCGCGAAGACGCTCGTTGACCTCGTGTTCCGACGCATGGGGGGCGAGGACGCGCCGTCGGCAACCCTGCCCGCCGAGCTGATCGTGCGCGAATCGTGCGGCGCAACAAGGCGCTGAATTCAGGCCAACCCGGCGCATCCGCCGGCAGACGGGCATCATGGACGGTGACGCGGCCGGCATCGGCGTCGCGCGGAGTACCCCCGATTCAATCCTTCCCGCGACTGCTTGCCGAGGTCCGCGCCTGCACCGTCTGCGCCGGCGCTCTGCCGCTCGGACCCCGGCCGGTGCTGCAGGCCGACCCGCGCGCACGGCTCCTGATCGCCGGCCAGGCCCCGGGCAGTCGCGTGCACGCCTCCGGCGTGCCGTTTGCGGACGCGAGCGGCGACCGGCTGCGCGACTGGCTCGGGGTGTCCAAGATCGAGTTCTACGACGCGCGGCAGGTCGCGATCCTGCCGATGGGCTTCTGCTACCCGGGAACCGGCCGCAGCGGCGACCTGCCGCCTCGCCCGGAGTGTGCGGCCACCTGGCGGCAGCCGCTGTTGGCGCACCTGCGCGCGCTGCAACTGACCGTCGTGCTCGGCCAGTACGCGCAGGACTACCACTGCCGGGGCTCCTACGACTCGCTGACCGAACGCGTCCGCGACTGGAAGGCCACGTGGCCTGCGCTGATTGCCCTGCCCCACCCGAGCCCCCGCAACAATCGCTGGCTCGTCCAGAACCCGTGGTTCAGCCGCGAGGTGCTGCCGGCGCTGCGCCGGCGAGTGCGCGAGGTGCTCGGTTAGGGCAGTCGCCTAGATCTGGACGTGGCTGACCGAACCGCCGTCCACGTACCAGTTGGCGCCGGCGACGAAGCTCGCCGCGGGGCTCGACACGAACGCCACGACCCGCGCCACTTCCTCGGCCGTAGCGAGCCGGCCGAGCGGGTTGCGGGCGAGCGTGCGGGCGAAGAGCCCGGGATCCCGCTCGCGGACCCCGTCCCAGTAGCCGCCGGCCACGAGCGTGTCGCCGGGCGATACGACATTGACCCGGATGCCCGGCAGCAGCTGGCCGGACAGCGACTTCATGTAGTGCGCCATCGCGGCCTTCATGGCGCCATAGGGCGGCGAATGCGGCGCCTCGTAGGACGCCGTCTTCGAGCCGATGAACGTGATTGCCGCGTGCCCGGACTGGCGGAGGACAGGTATCGCCGCCTCGGCAAGCGCGACGGTGCCGAGCACGTCGGTTCGTATCGTCGTCGCCCAGTCGTCGGCGAGCGCGCTGACGTTGGCGACCAGGATGTCGAAGTCGCCGAGGTCGCCGATCCAGCGGCGGACGGCACCGTGGTCGGTCACGTCGACGGACGTACCACGCGCCGGTGCCGCAAGCCCCGCAAGCGCCGACTCGGCCTGCGCGATCCGCGCCGGGTCACGGGCACAGAACTCGACCGCGCACCCCTCCGCGGCGAGTTCGCGGCAGATAGCCCGCCCGATGCCGAGCGAACCGCCGGTAACGACGGCCCGCAGTCCACGAAGCCTAAGGTCCACGCGTCGGCCCGCCGCTCAGCGCAGCCGATCCAGCCAGTTGATGATGAGTTCCTGCAGACGGATCCGGCGATCCGACCAGTAGTGATCGGTGGCGACATGGACCGCCGTCACCCGGTGGCCGCCCGCCGCCTGGATCGCCTTGACCAGCGCATCGGTTGTCGGAGCCAGCCCGTCATCGGCGCTCAGCACCAGGAGCGGAGTCCCGACGAGGCCAGGGGCTGCGTCGGCAAACCGGTACGAGCTGCCGCTCGCCACGAGGTCTTCGGCCATCGCATCGGCCGACGGCACCGCGAGGCCGTCGGTCGCGCCGTTGATGAGTGCCATCAGTTGCTCGCGCGGCATGCCGCCGACCAGCGACATGTCCGCCGCAGAGACCATGATCGCGCCGATGAGGCCGTGATCGTGGGCGGCCGTCATGGCCGTCAGCGCGCCCCCGAAGCTGTGTCCGCCGAGGACGATGCGCTGCGGATCGGCGCGCAGCGCCGCGGCATGGGCCGGATCGCGGACGTACGCGAGGGCCGCGTCGGCATCCTCGAGATTGCCGGCGAAGCTGTAGCGCCCGGGACTGCCCCAGGCACCGCGCACGTTGAAGAAGATGGCGACCCAGCCGGCCCGGCGCGCGGCGTGCAGGATGTCGAGGTTGCGCTCGTAGCCCGGCATGCCGTGGCAGAAGAGCAGTACCGGGAACGGACCCTTGCCGGGCGGCACGAAGGCCGTACCAAAGACCTCGACGCCGTGCGTCGGGATGTGCAGCGGGATCAGGTCGGCCGGATACTGCTTGTTAGGTGCGGGGTCGGTCGAGATCGCGGCCGGCAGCTTGGGCGCAGCCTGCGCCGTCATGACGCAGAGCATCGTCAGCAGCGGCAAACGCAGTATCGTCTTGATCGGCATCGTCATCTCCATACGCCGGGGACCGGCAGGTCAGGGCGCGCGGGCCGTCACGCCGACGATCGGCAGGACCACGCGGGAGGCGTGCGTCGCATCGTGCAGGACGCGGATCGCGGCCTTTTCGGTCACCGCGCTCGTCGATTCCCACGATCCGTCCTGCGGATTGCGCGAGAAACTCGGGAAGAAGGACCCGGACACCTGCACGCGGATCCGGTCGCCGCGGCCGAACAGGTTGGCGGTCACCGGGCCGTGGATCCGGATCGGCACGATCGCACCGGGTTCCAGCAGCTGCCTTCCACGACCGGGTTCCCGGAAGCTCGCCCGCTGGACATCGACGCCCGGGCTCATCAGGTTCCATGCCGTGCCGTCGGGCGTGACGTCATAGAGTCGCACCCAGAGGTCGAAGTCCCGGCAGTCGCAGCTGGCGTAGATCTCGATGTCGATCGGACCGGTGACTTCCGTGTCGGTGGCCAGCGGCGCGGAATCAAAGGTCAGGAGGTCCGCGCGCCCGGCGAGCGCGCGGTAGTCGTGGGCACCCGAGGCCGAATACGGGTTGACGACCGGCTGCGCGGGATCGGAGGTAAAGGCACTGGTCGCCGGCCCCGTGGGTCTTGCCGTCGACAGACTGGGGCCCTTGCCGCTCTCGCCACCCCGGCCCGCGCCGAGGTAGTAGGCGGTGCGCGCGGCGGCCGGCGGCCAGGTGGCGGACTCCTTCCAGGTATCGCTGCCCATCACGTAGTAGCGCACCGGCGGCCGCCGGCCCACGCCGTTGTCGATGCCCTTGAGATAGTGATCCATCCAGTCGAGGACGGTCGTGTCGTAGTCGATCGCGGCGTTCGCGGCGAAGCTGCGCTCGCCGGCCCTCGGGGTCATCGTCGACTGGACGCCGTGCACCCAGGGGCCGATCAGGAGTTCGTTGCGCTCGATCCGGCCGTGGCGGGCAGCGATCAGGCCACGGAAATTCGTGGTCGCGCCCTCCGGCCCGTAGTTGTCGTCGTACCAGCCCGACAGGTTGAGGACGGCCGCGCCCGTGCGTCCGTACTTGCCGGTGAGGTCCGCCCAGGCCCACCACGGATCCTCGGGTGGATGGCTCAGCCACTCGTAGTAGTAGGGTGCAATGCCCTTGAGCTCCGGCAGGCTGCCGAGCGGCAGCGTCGCCTGCATGCGCGGGCCGGCGACCGGCCACTCCGCCTCCGCTTCCGCGGGCGTGCGCGGACCCGGCAGGTTGCGCTTGACGCGGATATCGGGCGCGATGTTGTCCCAGATCCACTCGAGCCAGGACAGGTCCCAGGTGCCGCCCGCATAGAAGAAATTGCGGTACGACGAGAACGTCATGGCCGGGACCATGGCCACCAGGTGCGGGGGATTCTCGACGGCGGCCAGCCACTGCACTGCACCCGGATAGGACAGGCCGAAGGTGCCGATCCGGCCGTTCGACCAGGACTGGCGGGCTGCCCATTCGATCGTGTCGTAGCCGTCCTTGGCTTCGTTCTGGTACGGCGCGAACTCGCCCGCGGAGGCATAGCGACCCCGGACATCGACGAGGACGACGGCGTAGCCGCGCGCAACCGCACGATCGAAGGTCGTGTAATCGCGCCGTGCGTCCGACTTGCCGTAGGGCGTCCGGTAGACCAGCACCGGAGACGGCCCGGACCCCGCCGGCCGCATGACGTCGCCACGCAGCACCACCCCGTCACGCATCGGAATCGGCACGTCGGCCTCGACCGTCGCGGTATCGGCCGCCACGGCCCGGCTCGCGAAACCCACGCACAACAGCAGACCGGCACTAACGAGACGACGCAGGGTATTCATGTGTCGGCTGACGCTACCACCCGGTGCGGGGTCGGACAAGCAGGCACTAATGACGGTACGACGGATCGTGGCGGTCGAGGCGCCGCAACAGGGCGTCCCAGGCGATGCCACCGCCGGCACCCCGGGTCGCCTCCGCCGCCTGCGCCATGGCGCCGGCGATGATCCGCGGATCGCTCGTCACGCGCTCGGCGCCGTGGCCCTGGGCCCGGACCTGGATCGCGCAGGCGGTCTCGACGAGGTAGAGGAACAGGAACGCGTCCGGGTCGTTGTCAGCGACGGTCTGCAGACCGTGGTTT
>CAIMCI010000147.1 GCA_903839465.1 uncultured Pseudomonadota bacterium | reverse complement strand
GGTCGCGGCTGGCCTCGCGGCTCTCGCCGCTGCGGGCGGGGCCCGGGCCGCCACCGCCGGCACCCGGCGCACGCGGTGCGCTCGCGGCCTGCCGCAGCCAGGCCGCGTAGTCGTCGAGGTCGCCGTCGAAGTCGCGCACCCGCCCGTCGGCGACCAGGAGCAGGGTGTCGGCGACCGTGCGTACCAGATGGCGGTCATGGGACACCATGACGATGGCGCCGGCAAAGTCCTGCAGCGCGACCGCCAGGGCATGGCGCATCTCGAGGTCGAGATGGTTGGTCGGCTCGTCGAGCAGGAGGAGGTTCGGCCGGCGCGACACGATCAGGGCGAGCACGAGGCGCGCCCGCTCGCCGCCGGAGAACGGCGCCACCGGCTCGAAGACGCGGTCGCCGGTGAAGCCGAAGCCACCGAGGAAGTTGCGCTGTTCGGCCTCGGTGGCGCTGCCGAGTTCGGCACCGCCGTGGCGCACCAGGTGCCACAGCGGGCTCTCGCTGCCGTCCAGCTGCTCGACCTGGTGCTGCGCGAAGTAACCGACCGCGAGTTCGGTCGCGTCCATGCGCTCGCCGGCCAGCAGCGGCGCGGCGCCGGCGAGCGCCCGTGTGAGGGTCGACTTGCCCGCGCCGTTGCGGCCGAGCAGCGCGATCCGGTCGCCGGGCTGCACGCTCAGCGCGACGTCCGCGAGGATGGCAACACCGCCGTAGCCCACCGAGGCCTTGCGCAGCGACAGGAGCGGCCGCGGCAGGCGGCGTGGGCTGCGGAACTCGAACTCGAAGGGCGAGTCGGCGTGGGCGACGCTGATCGCCTCCATGCGCTCGAGCGACTTCAGGCGGCTCTGCGCCTGGCGTGCCTTGCTCGCCTTGGCGCGGAACCGCTCGATGAAGCCCTGGATGTGTGCCCGCTCCCGCTGCTGGCGCGCCGCCGCCGCCGCGCGCTCGGTGAGTCGTGCCGCCCGCTCGGCCTCGTAGGACGAATAGTTGCCGGTGTAGGCGGTGACCGTGCCGTTCTCGATGCTGACGACGCGGTTGACGACCCGGTCGAGGAACTCGCGGTCGTGGCTGACGACGAGCAGCGTGCCCGGGTAGACGCGCAGCCATTCCTCGAGCCAGTAGACGGCGTCGAGGTCGAGATGATTGGTCGGTTCGTCGAGCAGCAGCACGTCCGAGCGGCACATCAGCGCCTGGGCGAGCGCGAGGCGCACGCGCCAGCCGCCGGAGAACGCCGCCACCGGGCGGCGCTGGTCGGCGGCCGTGAAGCCGAGGCCGTCGAGCAGCGAGGCCGCCCGCGCCTCGGCCGTGTAGCCGCCGATCGCCTCGAAGTCGCCGTGCAGCCGGGCGAGCACGAGCCCGTCACCGCCCGGCGTCGAGGCGGCGATGCGTGCGGCGATGTCGCGCAGCTCGCGATCACCGTCCTGAACGAACTCCACGGCAGGTCGCTCGTCGGCATCGATTTCCTGGGCGACGCCGGCCTTCACCAGGCCGCGCGGCTCCTCGTACTCGCCGGCATCGGCAGCCAGTTCGCCGCGCACGAGCGCGAAGAGTGACGACTTGCCGACACCGTTCGCGCCGACCACGCCGACCTTGTCACCGCGCGCCACGGTGAAGCTCGCGTGCTCGAACAGCGCGCGCGGCCCGCGCCGCAGACTGACGTCCCGGAAGTTCAGCATCGCATCCTCATCCAGAGCCTGGCCGGCGCCGCGTAGGGTCGCAGACGCGCGCCCTTGCCTCAACCACCGCTGGCGAGCGCGAGTGCCCAGCAGCCGATGACGATGCAGGTGACCGACAGGCCCGCGACGCGCTGCGCCGCCGGCGGGAAGCCGCTGACCGGACGCAGGGCGAGGCCCGTGACGAGGCCCGCGCCGAAGCCCAGCGCGTGCCCGGCGACGTCGGTGTGCTCATCGCCGGTACCGATGAAGGCGAGGAGCAATGCGGCGGCGACGACCGCGGCGTGGGCGCCATGACCCAGCCGCCTGCCGGTGCGCCCCAGCGGCGCCCGCGCCGCGACCAGGCCGAGCGCCGCGAAGACGGCCGTCGAGGCACCGATCGAGTTCGCGCCGGACGGCAGCGCGTACGCCTCGGCCAGGTTGGCGAGCGCGCCGGCGAGCACGATCAGGAGCCAGCCGACGCCAGGCCCGTACAGGGCGGCGCACGCCGCGCCGAACAGCAACCCGAAGCCGGTGTTACCGGCGAGATGGGCGATGTTCGAATGCAGCGTCAGTGCGCAGACGGCCCGCCACCACGCACCGGCCTGCACCGGCGCGGACACGAGCGCGCCGCCGTCGAGCCAGTCGCGGCCCAGCCAGTGCCGGCTCGCGGCGAGCGCGACCAGCCACAGCACCGCCACGGCGAGGAGCGACCAGCCGAGCGCGCCGGCATGCAGGATCGACACGGGCGCGGGTGGTGGCGGGCGGTTCTCGTCGGCGTAGCGGCGAAGCTCCGCCTGTGCGCGACCGACATCAGTCGCCTCGACCAGCAGCGCAAAGCCTTCGCCGTCCTGCGTCATGATGCACGGCACGCCGACCGCGAGCAGGACGAGTCCGGCGTCGCTCGCCGCGGCAGGGTGCGGCGAGCGGATGATCTCCATCCAGGGTTCAGTCATCGGCCGGGATCCGGAGCCGCGGCTGCGGCGTCAGGTCGTCGTGCGGCCGGGCGACCGGAGCACGCCGAAGTAGCGCGCGTAGGGGTACACGCCGCGGGCCTGGGACTCGAGCAGCGCCAGGAGGTCCTCGGCCGTCAGCGGCTCGCCGAACAGCCGGCCCTGGACGTAGTGGCAGCCGCGATCGCGCAGGAAGTTCAGCTGGTCGAGGGATTCGACGCCCTCGGCCACGACGTCGATGCCGAGGTTGCGGCCCATCTCGATGATGGTCCGCACCAGGGTCGCGCTGTCCTTGTTGAATGACACGTTGCGTATGAATGACTGGTCCATTTTCAGCGTGCCGACGGGCAGCTGCTGCAGCGCCGACAGGGACGAGTAGCCCGTGCCAAAGTCGTCGATCGAGAGGTGGATGCCCATGTCGTGCAGCTCGGTCAGCAGCGGCACGGTCTTCTTGGCATCGTTCATGAGGGTCGTTTCGGTGATTTCAAGCTCGAACGACTCGGGGCTGACGCCCGCCTCGCGGAACACCGAGCGGCAGCGGGTGATGAAGCTCGCCGTACGCAGCTGGCGCAGGCTCAGGTTGATCGATATGCGGCCCGGGTCGCGCACGTGCCGGCGCCAGCCCGCGTAGTCGGCACACACCTTGCGCAACACCCATTCGCCGATCGGCAGGATCAGGTTCGTTTCCTCGGCGAGCGGGATGAAGTGCGCCGGCGCGATGTCGCCGTGCCCCGGCAGGCGCCAGCGCAGCAGCGCCTCGGCGCCGGCGATCCGGCCGCCGTTGATGTCCACCTTCGGCAGGTAGCGCAGCACGAACTCGTCCCGCTCCACGGAGCGGCGCAGCTTGCTCTTCAGCATCAGCCGCTCGACCGCGGCCGCGTTCATTTCCGGGGCGAAGAAGGCGTGGGCGTTGCCGCCGTTGCGCTTGGCGTAGTACATGGCCGCGTCGGCATTGCGGATGAGGTCGAGCGTGTCCGTCGAGTCGATCGGAAAGCAGGCAATGCCGATGCTGGCGGTCAGGTACAGCTCGTTGCTGTTCAAGAAGAAGGCGCGGCTGACGTCGTCGAGGATATGGCGCGCGAGCGTGCCGACGGCCGCGCGCGAGTATTCCTCGGCGGCCGGTTCCTGGACGACGATCGCGAATTCATCGCCCGCCAGGCGGCCGAGGATGCTGCCGCGAGGCGCGACGCGGGCCAGCCGTTCGGAGAGGATTTCCAGGGTGCGGTCGCCGGCGGCGTGGCCGAACGTGTCGTTGACGTCCTTGAACCGGTCGACATCGAGGTACAGCACGATGACGCGCATCTGCGTCTTCGTGCTGCGCGCGATCATCTGCTGCAGCAGGTGCTGGAACTGCATCCGGTTCGGCAGCTTCGTCAGGGCGTCGTGCCGGGCGAGGTAATGGATGCGCCGCTCGGCGCGTTTGCGCTCGCTGATGTTGCGGGCGACGAAGATGTAACCCTCGGTGCTGTTCTCGGTGGCGTGCACGGTCGAGCTCGACAGCGACACCGGAACGCTCTGTCCGGTCTTGCAGCGGACCATCGTCTCGCGCGTCTCGTTGGCGCCCGCCGCGACCTCGAAGCGGCGGGAGTCCGACTCGTCGATCAGGTCGGCGAAATCGCGACCCTTCAGTTCCTCCTCGCTGTAGCCGGTCAGCGCCGCGGCAGCGGCATTGACGTGTGTGATATGGCCCGACGGCGTCGTGACCAGCACGGCGTCATTCATGCTGTTGAGCACGGTGTCGTGGTAATCGCGGCTGATCGTGGTCTGCGACAGGTTGACGCGCAGTTCCTCCAGCGCGTGCGCCAGTTCGCCGAGCGCGCCGGGCGGGCGCGGCACGGAGGCCGGCGGCGTGTAGTCGCCGTCGCTGATCCGCTGCGCGCTGTCGATGAGTTCCACGACGGGACGCCGCCGCCGCTTCGACCAGTAATAGCCGGCGATCGTCAGGACGCCCAGAACGGCGATGGCCGCGGCCGCCAGCGTCGCGATGTACGCACCGCCGACGCCGCGCTCGGCGGCGCTGCGTGCCGCATCGAAGGCCTCGAGGTCGGCGTGCACGCCGGGCAGGTGGGTACCGACCGCCAGCGTCCCCAGCGCGTCACCGGTCGGCGCTTCGATCGGCAGCGATATCCAGTACAGCGAACCGGTCGGCAGCGCGCGGTCCGGCATCCGGTAGGTCAGGCCACCGCTGCCGAGGCGCACTTCGATCTGGGCGATCGAGTCTTCGGGGGTGGCGTCGTGGTAGTGCAGTCCGACGAGGCCGCGACCGACCGTCTCGATGGCGGCGCGGTCGCCGCCGGTGATCGCCCTGGCGAGCGCGCTGCGCGCCGCCTGCGTGTTGCGCTCGGCGGCCTTGAGCGCCGGTTCCGCGAGGCGGCGTTCCAGGCGGGCGCGGTCGTCGGGTGTATGGCTGGCAACGACCTCGCGAAAGCCCTCGCCGAGACGGGTGGCGAGCACGGCGGCGCCAACGGCCACGAGCGCGACCAGGAAGGCGCGCGTGACCAGCTTTGGAACCGGCAGTCGGGCAACGGAAATCATGCGCCTATAATAGCCGGCATGCGTTGGGCTCCCCCCAGAATGTCGGCCGTCCGCCCGTACCGCGCGGGCCCGTCGGCGCGGGCCCGGGGCGTCCGGTGAGGCGACCGACCCGGGCGGCGCGGCGCGGGCCGGTGACGTTCACTCGCGACGAACTGCTGGGTATTGCGCGCACTCATGTTGTCTCCAGATCCGATTTTCCGTTCCTGGTTCATAGGGACGCTCTGGGGCCCTTCCTCGCCCTGCGCCGGGCGGCCGCACGGGCCGGAATAGACCTCTGGCCTGTATCGGCGTTCCGCGATTTCGACGCCCAGGTACGGATCTGGAACGAGAAATGGACGGGCCGACGGGCGCTCCTGGCCCGGGACGGCCGGCGCCTGGACGCCGCCGCGCTGACCCCGCGGCAGCGGGTCGACGCGATCCTGGCGTGGTCGGCGGCACCGGGCGCGAGCCGCCACCACTGGGGCACGGATCTCGACGTCTACGACCGCGCGGCGGTGCCTGCCGACTACCGTCCGCAGCTGCTGGTCGCCGAGTACGTTGCCGACGGGCCGTTCGCGGCCCTCGGACGGTGGCTTGAGGCGCACATGACGGACCACGGTTTCTACCGGCCCTACCGGCGCGACCTGGGTGGCGTCCAGCCGGAGCCCTGGCACCTCAGTCACTTTCCGACCGCACGCGAGGCCTCGCGGCGGCTGCGGCTGGCGACGCTGAAAGGCGTCATCGGCGCGGCGCCTATCGAAGGGCGGGCAGCGCTGCTGCGGCGGCTGCCGACGATTTACGCCCGCTACGTGCGCACGGTCGAACCTCCGCCCGGCAGCCGCCGGGCACTGCCACTGACGAGGAGATGACGATGACCCCATGGAAAGCCCTGTTCGCCGGTGCCGCGCTCGGTTCTCTGGCGACGGCGATGGTCGGGATGGCGGCCGCCCCGGCGACGCCCGATCCGGTGCTGCAGTCGCCGCAGATCTATACCGTGAAGCTCGAGAACGACCGGGTTCGCGTCCTCGAGTACCGGCTGAAGCCCGGCCAGAAGGAGCCGATGCATACCCACAGCCGGGAGCGCGTGCTGTACGACTTCGGCGACGCGACCCTGCGCCTGACGATGGCAGACGGCACGACGACGACGCACGTCGGCAAGGCGGGCGAGGTCACCTTTGGCACGCCGCCGATCACGCACTCGGCTGAAAACATCGGCAGCACCGACGCGCACTACCTCGCGATCGAACTCAAGAACGACAAGCCCTAGGTGGGCTGCCGCCGGTCGGGCGAAGCCCGCGCTAGGTCGTCCGCCACAGCGAGCGGAGATGGCCGAGCATCAGCACGCGGACCGATGACAGCGGATTGGGGTCCGCCGTGAAGCACGGCGGGTTTCGCCGCAGCAGCGGCCAGTTCTCGCTGCGCAGGATCTGCTGCAGGAAGATCTGATTCTGGCGCATCGCCTCGATGTAGGGATTGCGACCGGCAAAGAGGATCTCGAGATAGCGGTAGGCCGCGCCGAACTCGCCGTCCAGGCGATCGCGCATCGTCGCCTGGTAGAAGCCGGGCGTCTTGCGCAGCAGGTCGAGTCCCGAGCCGTAGCGGACGTGCACGTTGCCCTGCGCGTCGCGGCCCTGGGCGACGCCGGCGAGGACGAATTCCGGGTAGAGGCGGTCGCGGCACTTCTCGAGGTAGCAGCGGTCGGACATCTGCGCGATCAGGTCGGCGGTGCCGATCAGGTGCCCCACCTTGCGGTCGCGGGGATCGGCGACCTGGATCTGGGTGAACGGGATCTCGTAGCCGGTGTAGTGCACGATCCGGGTCGACACCTGCACCCAGTTGCCGAGCCCGATCGTCGGCAGGCAGCGCGCCAGCAGGCGGGCCGAGCGGCTGACGTGGCTGGAGGTGACCTCGGCGCCGTTCTGGTAGGTGCGGTCGGCCAGCTCGCGCACGTAGCCCGCGTCGTGGAAGAGCGCGGTGACGAGGCCCATGGCTGCCCGTTCCCAGCCCAGCCGGTCGCCTTCCGGCACCGAACGCTCATAGCCGACCAGCAGGCGCGCCGCAGCGAGCGTCATGTCCAGGGTGTGCTGGCGGTCGTGATAGACGGTATCGAGCCCGCCGTAGCCCGGCCATTCGCCGTCGAAGAGTCGCTTCAGTTCGCCGAAGGCGGCGTGCAGGGGCTCAAAGGACTGCTTCGGCCACTGTTCGCGGAACAGGGCCTCGCAGGCGCGGGCCACTGCGCTGAACGAGCTGACCTGCACGGAATTGGTGACGTCATAGTCCGACCGCCGGTGCCGGCCCGGTGGCCGCAGCGGCCCGGCGAGCGGCGAGGGCTTCGGCTCGGCGGGTTTCGCACCGTCTGAATCGATCGTGGACGCCAATCGGAAATCCCCCGCGAGGTGGCCTGCCGGGCTGGCCCGGAAGCCCTGTGCCCGGACGTAGACTTGGTCTGCAACGGAGTCTAATCGCAATTCGCGCGCGCCGACCACCGGTCGGACGGCGCCGGATCGCGACAATTGGACAATGACCGGCGCCACCTGGCGGGACTGCGAGGCCCGCCCGTCGATATGTCAGCTCAGGCGGTGGCGGTCAGGCAGGGAGCCCGAATTCCGCAATTACCGGCGCGTGATCGGAGGGCCGTTCCCAGGTCCTCGGCTCGCGTTCGATCCGGCAGCCCTGCAGATGCCGGGCGAGCGCGGTGCTGGCGAGGACGAGGTCGATCCGCAGGCCGTGATTGCGGCGAAAGCCGCCCGCGCGGTAGTCCCACCAGCTGTAGTGCCCGGCGTCCGCGTGCAGCTCCCGGAACACGTCCCGGTAACCGAGTTCCAGCAGCCGGCCGAGGGCTGCGCGCTCGGCTGGCGAGACGTGCACCTGGCCGGCCCACGCCGCCGGGTCGTGCACGTCGCGATCGTCGGGGGCGATGTTGTAGTCGCCGAGGACGACGACCTGGCCGTGGTCGCGGACGAGCGCCTGCATGTAGCCGGTGAGCGCCTCGAGCCAGCCGAGCTTGTAGGCGTACTTGTCGCTGCCGACGGCCTGGCCGTTCGGGACGTAGACGCCGACCACGCGCACGCCGCGGACGGTACCGGCGATGACCCGCGCCTGCGGGTCGTCGTAGCCGGGAATGCCGCGCACGATGTCGGTGGCCGGCGCGCGCGTCAGGAGAGCCACGCCGTTGTAGGTCTTCTGCCCGAACGCGACGGCGTGAAAGCCCATCTCCTCGAGCGCGGCAGCCGGGAAGTCCTTGTCCTCCATCTTGATTTCCTGCAGGACCAGGGCGTCGATGGCCTGCAGCCCGAGGAATTCGCGCAGGTGCGCCAGGCGCACCTTCAGCGAATTGACGTTCCAGGTGGCGACCGTGAACGGGCTCACGCGGCCAGCCCGTCCTTGCGCAGCAGGGCCCTGACCTCGGGGCGACGTCCGCGGAAGCGGACGAAGGCCTCCATCTGGTCGCACTCGCCACCGCGCGCCAGTATCGAGGTCAGGAAGCGGCCCGCCGTCCCGGCATCGAATACGCCGGCTTCCTCGAACGCCGCAAAGGCGTCGGCGGCGAGCACCTCGGCCCACTTGTAGCTGTAGTAGCCGGCGGCGTAGCCGCCGGCAAAGACGTGCGAGAAGCTGTGCGCAAAGCGGTTGAACGGCGGCGGCGTCAGGACGCTGACCCGGGCGCGGACCGCGTCGAGCACCTCGGCGACTCGCGGCCCGCGGGCCGGGTCGTATTCCGCGTGCAGGCGGAAATCGAACAGCGCGAACTCGAGCTGGCGGACCGCCGCGAGACCGGCGTGGAACGTGCGCGAGCGCAGCAGGCGCTCGAGCTCCTCCGCCGGCAGCGGCTCCCCGCTCGAGACGTGCGCCGACAGCAGCGGCAGCACTTCCGGGCGCCAGGCCCACTCCTCCATCAGCTGGCTGGGCAGCTCGACCGCGTCCCAGGGCACGCCGTTGATGCCGGCGAGGCTCGGGTAGTCGATTTCCGTCAGGAGGTGGTGCAGCGTGTGCCCGAATTCGTGGAAGAGAGTCACGACGTCCGAGTGGCGAAGCTCGGCCGGCTCGCCGGGCGAGGGCGGCGTGAAGTTGCAGACGAGGTTGGCGATCGGCAGGGCGCTGACACCGCTGACCCGGAGCCGCGTCGATACCTCGGCCATCCAGGCGCCGCCGCGCTTGTTGTCGCGGGCAAAGAAGTCGCCGTAGAAGCCGCCGATCTCATGGCCGTCGGCGCCGAGCACGGCGAAGTAGCGGACGTCCGGGTGCCACGTGCTGACGGCGGGGCGCTCGCTGACCGTGAGCCCGTACAGCCGGCGCGCCACCTCGAACATGCCGTGCAGCACGCGCGGCAGCGGAAACCACGGCCGCAGGCGCTCCTCCGAGACGTTGAAGCGCTCCGTGCGCAGCCGCTCCGAGTAGTAAGCGACGTCCCACGGCTCGAGCGCGTGACCGGCGTACGCCTCGAGTTCGGCGTACTCGGCGCGCGCGCCGGGCAGGTAGCGGCCGGCAAGCTCGTCGAGGAAGGCGATGACGGCCGGTGCATCGGGCGCCATCTTGGTCGCCAGCGACAGGTCCGCGTAACTGGGGTAGCCAAGCAGGCGCGCGGCTTCGTGCCGCGCCGCAAGGATCTGCGCCATGGTCGTGCCGTTGTCGAAGCGACCCGCGCTCGGCCCCTGGTCCGAGGCCCGGGTGTACCAGGCTTCATAGAAGTCGCGGCGCAGCGCGCCTGAATGCGCGTGGTTCATGACGGCGGCGTAGGTCGGGTAGTCGAGCGGCAGCGTATGGCCGCCCTCGCCGCGACTGGCGGCCGTCTCGCGGCCGCGGGCGATGACGTGCGCCGGCAGGCCGTCGAGCTCCGCCTCGTCGCGGACCGGGCGCAGGAATGCCTGGGTCGCGTCGAGCACGTTTTCCTCGAAGCGCGACTGCAGGGTCGCCAGCTCCTGCATCAGGGCCCGGTAGCGGGCCTTCTCCGCCGGCGGCAGGTGCACGCCGGCGAGGCGGAACTCGCGCAGGGCGTAGGCGAGCACCCGCTGGCGCTGCGCGTCGAGCCTCGGCCCCTCGAGCTTCTCGATGGCCTCGTAGCCGCGGTACAGGGCATCGTTCTGGCCGACCTCGGCATGGTATTCGGCCAGGAGCGGCAGGCAGACGTTGTAGGCCGTGCGCAGCTCCTCGTTGTTGGCCACCGCGTTCAGGTGACTGACCGGAGCGAACAGCCGCGCCAGCCGGTGGTGCATCGCCTCGACGGGCTCGACCAGCGTCGCGAAGGTAGGCGAGGGCTGGGCGAGGAGCTCCGCCAGCTGCCGGCGGCAGCGCGCCAGTTCCTCGGTCACGGCCGGGACGACGTGGACCGGGCGGATGGCGCCGTAGTCGGGCAGGTCGGCGGTGTTTTCGAGCGGATTGTTGTACGTCATTCGTAGGCGGCTCTCGGGCGCGGCAGGCGTCTGGTCAGGCGGCCGGCGCCGCCGGCCCTCGTTGGTGCGCCGTCGCGGCGCCGGGCTATGATGCCCGAGCGGCGCGCCAGCGGCGCCCCTCGGAGGCGATATGTCCGGTAGCTACGATCTTATCTCCATTGGGGGCGGCAGCGGAGGGCTGGCCGTTGCCCAGCGGGCCGCCGAGTACGGTGCCAGGGCACTGGTCGTCGAGCCGGCGCCGCTCGGTGGCACCTGCGTCAACGTCGGCTGCGTGCCGAAGAAGGTCATGTGGAACGCGGCATCGATTGCGCATGCCCTCCACGACGCCGGCGAATACGGCTTCGCCGCCGGCACCGACCGGCCCGTCGAATGGGCCCGGCTGAAGGCGTCCAGGGACGCGTACGTCGCCCGGCTGAATGGCATCTACGAGCGCAACCTCGACAAGAAGGGGATCACCTGGGTGCGTGGCCGGGCCCGCTTCGTCGATGCCCACACGGTCATCGTCGGCGACCGGACATTCAGCGCGCCGCACATCGTCATCGCCACGGGCGGCCGGCCGGTGGTGCCCGCGGTGCCTGGCGCCGAGCGGGGCATCACCTCCGACGGCTTTTTCGGCCTCGATGCCCTGCCGCCGCGGGTCGCCGTCATCGGCACCGGTTATGTCGCCGTCGAGCTCGGCGGGACGCTCGCCGCGCTGGGCGCCAGGGTCAGTCTCTTCATGCGCCAGGAACGCATCCTGCGCAGCTTCGATACCATGCTCTCGGCGGCGCTGATGACCGAGCTCGAGGCCGATGGCGTCGAACTGATCGCGCACGCGGTGGTTGCCGGCATCCAGGCGGCGGGCAGCGCGCACCGTATCGTGCTGGCCGATGCACGGGAATTCGGCGACTTCGACTGCGTGCTGTGGGCGATCGGACGCCAGCCCGTGACCGCCGATCTCGGCCTCGAGCGGATCGGTGTCGCAACCTATGACGACGGCGTCGTCATCACCGACCGCTTCCAGGCGACCAACGTCGAGGGCGTGTATGCGATCGGCGACGTCACCGGTCGCGAGGCGCTGACACCGGTGGCGATCGCGGCCGGTCGCCGTCTCGCCGACCGGCTGTTCAACGGCCAGCACGAGCGCCACCTGGATTACGAGCTGATTCCGACGGTGGTTTTCAGTCACCCGCCGATCGGCACCATCGGCCTGACGGAGAGCTCGGCGCGCGAGCTGCATGGCGACGCGGTACGCATCTACCGGTCGTCGTTCGTGCCGCTGTACCACGCGCTGACCGCGCGCAAGCGCCGCGCCGAGATGAAGCTCGTCTGCGTGGGCGAGGAGGAGCGCGTGGTCGGGCTGCACGTGATCGGGGCCGGCGCCGACGAGATGCTGCAGGGGTTCGCCGTGGCGATGAAGATGGGCGCGTGCAAGGCCGACTTCGACAACACGGTGGCCATTCACCCGACCAGTGCCGAAGAACTGGTCACGATGCGCTGAGCTGAGCAGAAGGTCCGATCATGGCCAGCCATCCGTCCTTTCCGGCCCTGCGTCCGTACGCCGGCCATGCACCGCGGCTCGGTCGCGGCGTCTACGTCGATCCGCAGGCCTGCGTGATCGGCCGCGTGACGCTCGGCGAGGACAGTTCAGTGTGGCCGATGGCCGTAGTGCGTGGCGACGTGCACACGATCAGCGTCGGTGCCCGAACCAGCATCCAGGACGGGGCCGTGCTGCATGTCACGCATGACGGCGAGTGGCAGCCGGGCGGCTATCCGCTGGTGGTCGGTGACGACGTGACCATCGGCCACCGGGCCGTGCTGCACGGTTGCCAGATCGGCAGTCGCTGCCTGATCGGCATGGGCGCCATCGTTCTGGACGGGGCGGTCATCGAGGACGACGTCATGATCGCTGCCGGCGCACTGGTCGCGCCGCGCACCCGGGTCGGTGCCGGATCCCTGTGGCTGGGCTCCCCGGCCCGCCGGGCGCGACCGCTGACGGACCGCGAGCTGGCCGGGCTGCGCGACGCAGCGGCGCACTACGTCCGCGTCAAGGACAGCTACGCCACGGGCTGAGCGCGGCGCGCGCCGCTCAGGCGACGCGGCCGGGCTGCGTCAGCAGACGGAGCACGTGCTGCGTATTCGGCCGGATGCCACGCCACAGCAGATACGCCTCGGCCGCCTGCTCGACGAGCATTCCCCAACCGGCGTGCGCGGCGCCTGCGCCGTGCGCCGTCGCGAAGCGCATGAACGGCGTGGCTTCCTTGGCGTACGCCATGTCGTAGGCGATCGTCGCAGGACCGAGGCAGTGCGCCGGCAGCGCCGGTACATCCCCGGACAGGCTCGCCGAGGTTGCGTTGATGACGAGGTCGTAGGGGCCGGCCGGTACGGCCGCGAAATCGGAGGCCGTGATCGGGCCGTCGGCCGCGAAGAGTCCGGCGAGCTCCGTCGCCCGGTCCGGCGTGCGGTTGGCGACGTGCAGCAGGCCAGGACGCGCATCGAGCAGCGGGCCGATGACGCCGCGGCTCGCGCCACCGGCGCCGAGCAGCAGGATGCGCGCACCGGCGAGAGTGAGCCGGAGATTGGCGGTCAGGTCGACGATAAGGCCCGCGCCGTCGGTGTTGTCGCCGAGCAGGCCGCCCGACGGCGACCAGGCGAGCGTATTGACCGCGCCGGCCCGGCGCGCCCGTTCCGTCAGTTCATCGGCGAGCGCCGCGGCGTCCTGCTTGTAGGGCACGGTGACGTTCAGCCCGCGACCGCCGCCGCCCAGGAACTCGCGCGCGATGCGTCCGAAGTCGCCGGGCGCCGCGTCTATCAGGCGGTACTGCAGGTCGCGCCCGGTCTGCTTGGCGAACATGCCGTGGATGAACGGCGACCAGCTGTGGCTGACGGGGTGGCCGATCAGCGCGTAGCGATCGACCTCGAGCCGCGAACGCAGGCCGATGGGTCTGTCTCTCACGCCGCTAGCCCGCCGCGATATCCTGCAGCCAGCGGGCCGCATCCTTGGCGCAGTAGGTCAGGATGCCGTCCGCGCCCGCACGCTTGAAGCTCAGCAGGGTCTCGAGGGTCACCGCGCGCTCGTTGAGCCAGCCGGCCTGGCAGGCGGCCTTGAGCATCGCGTACTCGCCGCTGACGTGGTAGGCGAAGGTCGGTGCGCCGAACTGGTCCTTCACCCGGCGGATGATGTCGAGGTACGGCAGGCCCGGCTTGATCATGACCATGTCGGCGCCTTCGGCGAGATCGAGGGCGACCTCGTACAGCGCCTCGTCGGAGTTCGCCGGGTCCATCTGGTAGGTGTACTTGTTGCCGCCGGCGAGGTTCGCGCTCGACCCGACCGCGTCGCGGAACGGCCCGTAGAAGGACGAGGCGTACTTGGCCGAATAGGCGAGGATCCGCGTATGCAGGTGGCCGGCTTCCTCGAGCCCGGCGCGCAGCGCGTCGATGCGTCCGTCCATCATGTCCGACGGCGCCACGACGTCGGCGCCCGCGGCCGCGTGCGACAGCGCCTGGCGGACCAGCGCCTCGACGGTCACGTCGTTGATGACGTAGCCGGAGGCATCGATGACCCCGTCCTGGCCATGGGTCGTGTAGGGATCGAGGGCCACGTCCGTGATCACGCCGAGCGTCGGCTGCGCCTTCTTCAGCGCGCGGACCGCGCGCTGCACCAGACCATCGGGATTCCAGGCTTCCTCGCCGTCGAGCGACTTCGATGCCGGGTCCGGCACCGGAAAGAGCGCGATGGCCGGGATCTTCAGCTGGACGATTTCAGCAGCCTCGTTCAGGAGTTCGTCGATGGACAGGCGGAACACGCCGGGCATCGACGGCACGGCGACCCGTTGCCGCGTTCCCTCGACGACGAACAGCGGCAGGATCAGATCGTCACTGGTCAGGCGGTTCTCGCGCATCAGGCGCCGCGAGAAGTCGTCACGCCGCATGCGCCGCATCCGGCTATGGGGAAAGGAACCGGCGATCGGTTGCATCACGTCCTCGTCTGCGATCGGGGTACCGGGAGTCCGGTACTGGAGCACGGGTGTCGGTAAAGCGGGTTCTCGGCGAAGCGGCGCTAGTGTAAACACAGCTTTGCTGCCGGTTGCCAGCAAGCGACGGTCGCCAAACGGCGACGGGCTCACTCCCCGACGAGCACCTCGACCCGGGCCCGGCCCTCGCCGGGCGCCAGCAGCGACGCCAGCCATTGCGTGCCCTCGCGGAGCGTCTCGGCGAGACGGAACGGCGGGTTGATCAGCAGCATGCCCGCGCCATTGAGGCCGACCGGCGAGTCGGGGCGGCGCAGCATCAGCTCGGCGACGAGCTGGCGGCGTACGCCGCTCGCCTGCATCTGGGCCAGGAAGCGCGCGGCGCCGCCGTCGCGCGTGACCGGGTACCAGATCGCGTAGACGCCGGTCGGCCAGCGCCGGTGGGTCTGCACGACGGTGCGCGCGAGGCGGTCGAACTCCAGCGGGTCCTCGTAGGGCGGATCGATCAGGACGAGGCCGCGTTTTTCCGGCAGCGGGACCAGGGCGCCCAGCGCCTCGTAGCCGTCGCGTTCGTGCACGGCCGCCCGTCGCTCGCCGCGCAGCTCGGCCCGCAGCGCCGCGGCCTCGAGCGGCTCCAGCTCGCAGAACGCGGCGCGGTCCTGAGCGCGCAGGAGCTCGACCGCGATCAGCGGTGATCCGGGATAGGCGCCAAGCGCGCCGTCCCCGCCGCCGATGCGGCGCACGAGGGCGATATAGCGCTCGAGCGCGGCCGGCGGTGCCGCCGCCGCCAGGACCGGCAGGATTCCCGTGCGGAACTCGCCGCCGCGCTGCATGGCGATATCGTCCAGCGGGTACAGGCCGCGGCCGGCGTGAGTGTCCAGGAAGCCGAGCGCGGCATCCTTGGTCGCGAGCCTGGCCAGCGTCTCGACGAGCACGAAGTGCTTGAGCACGTCGGCGAAGTTGCCGGCGTGAAAGGCGTGGCGGTAGTTCATGGGCGGCGAGCTTAGCGCGTCTGGTCGGCGGGGGCCCGGTCCGGGCCCGGTCGGGGCGGCCTAGAGTTCCCCGAGCCAGTCGCGTGGTCGCAGGTAATCGCTGTAGAGCCGCGCCTCGGGACTGCCGGGCTCGGGGTGCCAGTCGTACTCGAAGCGGACCTGCGGCGGCAGCGACATCAGGATCGATTCCGTGCGGCCGCCCGACTGCAGGCCGAACAGCGTGCCGCGGTCGTACACCAGGTTGAATTCGATGTACCGGCCGCGCCGGTACAGCTGGAACTGCCGCTCGCGGTCCGTGTATGGCAGGGAGCGGCGGCGCTCGACGATGGGGACGTAGGCATCGAGGAACGCGTTGCCGACCGCCTGCTGGTACGTGAAGCAGCGTTCGAAGCCGCCGTCGTTCAGGTCGTCGAAGAACAGCCCGCCGATGCCGCGTGTTTCGTTGCGGTGCCGGAGAAAGAAGTAGCGGTCGCACCAGGCCTTGTGCTCGTCATAGACCTGCGGGCCGAACGGCTCGCAGGTGGCCCGGGCGACGCGGTGCCAGTGCAGCACGTCCTCGTCGAAGGGGTAGTACGGCGTCAGGTCGAAGCCGCCGCCGAACCACCAGACCGGCGGGCCCTGGTCGGGCTCGGCGATGAAGAAACGCACGTTGAGGTGCGTGGTCGGCACGTACGGGTTGACCGGATGGAACACCAGCGACACGCCCATGGCCTCCCAGCGGGCCCCGGCCAGTTCGGGTCGTGACTGCGAGGCGGACGGGGGCAGGCCGGTACCCATCACGTGCGAGAACCCGACCCCGCCCTGCTCGAGCAGGGTGCCGCCGCGGCTGATGCGGGTCTCGCCGCCGCCGCCGCCCGGGCGCTGCCAGCTGTCGGTGCGGAACGGCCCGCCGGGATCGAGTTCCCCGAAACGGTCGGTGATCCGCCGCTGCAGGGTGCGCAGGTAGTCCAGAACGGCTGGCTTGTCGGGCTGCATGGGGGTCAGACGGCGGCCGCCTTGGTGGCGGCTGCCGCTTTCTTCCTCGTGGTGGCTTTCTTCTTGGCCGCCGGCTTCTTGGCGGCGGTCTTGCGCGCCGCCGGTGGCTTCGCCGCGGCGGCCGACTTCCTGGCGGCCTTGGTCTTCGCGGCAGGGGCTGCTGCCGGCGCGGTCTTGGGCTTCGCTCCCTTGCGGCCGAAGCGGCCCTTGCCCCGCAGCGGCGCGACCGCCAGCAGTGCCTGGCATTCCTCGAGCGTCATCGACGCCGGTTCACGGTCCTTGGGCACCCGCGCGTTGCGCTCGCGGTCGGTGATATAGGGACCGAAGCGGCCGTTGAGGATCTGGATGCCGGCATCGGGGAAGTCGCGGATCAGGCGATTGGCATCCGCCAGCTCCTTCTCCGCGATCACCTCCAGCGCGCGTTCGAAGCCAACGGTGTACGGGTCGTCGACCTTGAGCGACACGTACTTGGCCCCGTACTTGATGTACGGGCCGAAGCGGCCGACACCGACCGACACCGGTGCGTTGCTCTCCGGCAGGTAACCGAGCGTCCTTGGCAGGGTGAAGAGCTCGAGTGCCTCGGCCAGGGTCACCGTGTCCATCTTCTGGCCCGGGCGCAGGCCGGCGAAGCGCGGCTTCTCCTCGTCATCCTTCGTGCCGATCTGCACGAACGGTCCGTACTGGCCGATGCGCACGCTGACCGGCCGGCCGCTGGCCGGATCGGTGCCGAGCTGGCGGGACATCGCGACTTCCTCGCGCGTCACGGTCGACTCGACGTGGCGCACGCGGTCGATGAACGGCCGCCAGAACTCGCGCATGACGGGGACCCAGGCCTTGTCGCCGCGGGAGATCTCGTCCAGCTCGTTCTCCAGCCGCGCCGTGAAATCGTAATCGACGTAATGCGGGAAGAACTTGGTCAGGAAGCTGTTGACGATCTTGCCCGTATCGGTGGGCACGAAATTTCGCTTCTCGTTGTCGACGTACTTGCGGGCGCGCAGCGTCTCGATGATCGCCGCGTAGGTCGACGGACGGCCGATGCCGCGCTCTTCGAGCGCCTTGACCAGGCTCGCCTCGGTGTAGCGCGGCGGCGGCTGCGTGAAATGCTGCTCGGGCGAGATCTGCGCCAGCTCCGGCCGGTCACCCTCGGCGAGCGCGGGCAGGCGGCCATCATCCTCGTCGTCGGCACCGTCCTCGACGTCGGTCTCGTAGGCGGCGAGGAAGCCCGACTTGACCAGCGTCGAGCCGGTCGCGCGCAGCTGCGTGGCGTCGCCGTTGGCCACCTTGCCCGGCACCAGCGTCACGGTCACCTGGTTGAACAGCGCGTCGGTCATCTGCGAGGCCAGCGTGCGCTTCCAGATCAGGTCATAGAGGCGCCAGAGATCCTCGTCGATCTTGCCCTTCAGCGAGGCCGGCGTCAGCGCGGCCGAGGTCGGGCGGATGGCCTCGTGCGCCTCCTGCGCGTTGGCTTGCTTGTTCTTGTAGGCGCGCGGCTGGGCGGGGACCGCCTCGGCGCCGTAGAGCTCGCCGGCGACCGAGCGCAATTCGGTGATGGCTTCGGCACCGAGCGAGGTCGAGTCGGTACGCATGTAGGTGATAAGGCCTACCGGGCCCTCGCCGAAATCGACGCCCTCGTAGAGCTTCTGGGCGATCTGCATCGTGCGCCGCGCCGACAGGCCGAGGCGGTTGGCGCCGGCCTGCTGCAGCGTTGAGGTCCGGAACGGCGCCTGCGGGCTGCGGGAGCGCGGCCGCGACTCGACGGAGGAGACCCTGAGCGAGCCACCGCAGGCGGCGTCGAGGCCGGCCCGGATTTCCTCGGCGCGCGCGGCAGTCGTGACGGAGAAGCGGCTCTTGCCGACGTCGGCCTCGATCTTCTGGCCTTCGTACTGCACGAGCCGGGCCGAGAAGCCCTGGCCGCGCTGCGCGGCGGTGGCTTCGATCGTCCAGTATTCCTGCGACTGGAAGGCGGTGACCTCGGCTTCGCGGTCGCAGATCAGGCGCAGCGCCACGCTCTGCACGCGCCCGGCCGACAGGCCCGGCATGATCTTCTTCCAGAGCAGGGGCGAGAGGTTGAAGCCGACCAGATAGTCGAGCGCACGGCGTGCCTGCTGGGCGTCGACCAGGTCGCGGGAGAGCTTCTCGGGCTTGTCGATCGCCTTGAGGATCTCGGACTTCGTGATCTGGAAGAACTTCGCGCGGTGCACCGGCTTGTCCTTGAGGACACCGCGCTCGCGCAGGATCTCGTAGAGATGCCAGGAAATCGCCTCGCCCTCGCGATCGGGGTCGGTGGCGAGGTAGATCGTGTCCGCCTTGCGGGCCGCCTTGTCGATGGCCTCCAGGTGCTTGTCCTTGTTGCGCTCCTTGATGATCTCGTAGCGCATCGCGAAGTCGTGCTCGGCGTCGACCGCGCCTTCCTTGGCGACCAGATCGCGGACGTGTCCGTACGACGCCAGCACCTCGAAGCTCTTGCCGAGGTACTTCTTGATCGTCTTGGCTTTCGCCGGTGACTCTACGATGACGAGATTCGTGCTCATAGCCTCGAAAAACCGCGTGCGGCCCGCCGACCGGGCCGCCCAAAAAAAGAAACCGCGGGCACGCCGCGGTCTACCCTGCCGATCCCGCCCGTGCGGGATCCCTGCGTACCGGTTAGTGCAGAGAGTCCGACTGACCCTCGAATACCAGATCTTCCATCCGCTGGTAAGCCTGCTCCTGTCCGGGCTGGCTGAACAGCACCATCAACACGACCCACTTTACCTGCTCGGTATCGATCTCCTCGGAGTCGAGGGCGAGCAGCCGGTCGATCACCAGTTCACGCTGCTGGCCCGACAGGATGCCGACATTCTCCAGATGCATGATATAGCCGCGGACTTCAAGCCCGAGCCGCGTCTGTTCGTGGCCGTTGAAGACGCGGAACGAGCGGGTGAGCGGATCGCCGACCTGCGGCGGAGCATCCGCCGACAGCCCCTCGAGCCACTCCAGTGCGCGCTCGATGCCGGTTTCGGCGAAACCCGCGTTCTCGAGCTCCTCACGCAAGGTGTCGCGGCTCGGCTGCGGTTCATCCTCCACATCCAGATAGTTCTCAAAGAGATAGATCAGGATGTCGAGGACACTGTCGTTTACGGGATCGTTCACACCCCCTCCTTCGGGGAGCCGCCAAGGGGGTGACGCGCGGGCGGAGGAAGGCGTAGGAGCCAGTCCGGTCGTCGCTGGACCGGGCGTGTCGCGGAAGCGATGACGGCCGTTTGGCCTAAGCTTTCGACCAAGTGAACACGTCCACGGCGTCGAATGACTCCGATCATCTAACCGTATTTCGACGGGCTTGTCCAACCACCCAACGTGAATACTCGATGAAACGTGGCGTCCGCCGGCGTCCGCGCGACGCGCACGCCGGCCCGGAAATTCCGTCTAGTTCACGGGTTGCGCACCGGATCGTTGACGCGCACCTGGGTGTCCGACGTCAGCATCAGGGCGTAAGACAATCTGTCATAAGTCCGGAACACCATCATCGTGCCGCTGCGCTCGTCGGGCAGCTGCACGTGACGCGGCAACACCGACTTGAACTCGCGCGGGATGCCGGGATTGCGGCCGGCCGAATCGATCACCGTATCCGCGTGCTGCCAGGAGACGAGGACGTGGCCGGGTTCGAGGCCGTGGCGGTGGCCGCGATTGATGGCGACGACCTGGTACTGGCCGATCGCGCTGACGCCGTCGACAACGGCGATGATCTTGCCGTCGACCTGCGCGGCCGGCGCGTGCGGCACGAAGTCGAGCGGAGTCTCGACGCCGTCGTGGACGAGCTTGTCGCCTTCCTCGATTTCACGGGCCGAGTCGACCAACGAGAGGCGCGTCAGGTCGGTCGGCTTCCTGTCGATCGTGCCCTGGCCGTCGACCCGGCCGCTGCCGCTGTAGATCGCCATGTAGCCGAGGAACGCGTGGTCATCGGGATCGGTGAGCTTCTTGCCGAGGCGCACGACGTTGTAGCGCACACCGGGGTCGCTGCCGGTGACGCCGCGGGCATAGAACTGGTCGCCGACGCCGCCGATCACCACGTGACGGTCGCGCATCGCGACGACGTAGGGGAGGTTGTGGGTGTCCTCACCGGCGATGACCGATGGCTTGGACATGAAGGCGGCAACGATCTCGTACGGGATCGCCGGAATCGCCTGGTTCAGATCCTGGGTGCGGACCTGGGGCGTCAGGTGCACGCTGCCACCACGCTCGACGACCACCTGCGGCTGGCCGTCGACATAGATGAGATGCAGGATGTCGCCCGGATAGATCCAGTGCGGGTCCTTGATCTGCTCGTTGATGTGCCAGATCTCGGGCCAGCGCCACGGGTCGCGCAGGAAGTGGCCGGCGATACCCCACAGCGTGTCGCCTTTGACCACCGTGTAGGTGTCGGGCGCATCCGGTGACAGGGTCAGCGGCCCGGTTGGCGCGTCGGCGCCCCTGGCGGCGCCCGAGACGGCCCACAGGAGCACGCTCATGGACATGAATTTCCGGAAAATATTCATGGAGTTACCTTGTCGCAACGGCGGTGTCCGGGTGGTCGCCGGGGTGAACAGTGGGCGATACACGACGTATACTCGACACGACGGTCATCCTGGCTGTCGGTGAGGGCCTGCGTCGCAACCGGCGCAACCGCCGACGGACCGCGCGGGTCGTTCGGACGTCGCCGACTTGCGACATTAAGTCCAATCTTGTTCAAACTTTAGCAGCAATATCGCGCTCTTTGCACGAATTCAGAAGCCCAGAATCATGACGCGCCTCACAATCCTTGAATATCCCGACCCCCGGCTGCGGACCGTGGCCAAGCCCGTGGCCGTCGTCGACGATCGCATCCGGCGCCTGATCGACGACATGCTGGAAACGATGTACGCGGCTCCCGGCGTCGGCCTGGCCGCCACCCAGGTCGACCAGCACATCCGCCTCCTGGTCGCCGACGTCTCCGAAGAGAAGAACCAGCCGCTGGCCTTCATCAACCCGGAAATACTCAGCCGCGACGACGTCGAGGTATCCAAGGAGGGTTGCCTGTCGGTGCCCGGCTTCTACGAGGAAGTGACCCGCGCGCAGAAGGTGCGGGTCCGGGCCCTTGATCGCGACGGGCGCAGCTTCGAGATGGACGCCGACGGCCTCCTCGCGGTGTGCGTGCAGCACGAGATGGACCACCTCGAAGGCAAGCTGTTCGTCGACTACCTGTCGGAACTGAAGCGGACACGCATTCGCGCCAAGCTCGAGAAGGAACGGCGCCACAAGAGCGAGCGGTCGCCCAGCACGCGCGTCCCGGCGATCTGAGCCGGAGACACAAAGCACGTGCGTATTGCCTATGCCGGCACGCCGGAGTTCGCGGTGCCGGCGCTGTCGGCGCTGGCTGCTGCCGGGCACGACGTCGCCGTCGTCTACAGCCAGCCTGATCGTGCAGCCGGCCGCGGCCGCGAGCTGCGCGCGAGTCCGGTGAAGGTCCGGGCCGGCGAACTCGGTGTGCCCGTCGAGCAGCCGGCGTCGCTCAGGGGCGAGGACGAGGCCGCGCGGCTCGGCTCCTACCGGCCGGACGCCCTGGTGGTGGCCGCCTACGGACTCCTGCTGCCGCCGTCGATACTGGCCGTGCCCCGCTACGGCTGCCTGAACATCCACGCGTCCGTGCTGCCGCGCTGGCGTGGCGCTGCCCCCGTGCAGAGGGCCATCGAGGCGGGCGACGCCGAGACGGGGGTGGCGATCATGCGCATGGAGGCGGGTCTGGACACCGGTCCCGTGTACGCGACGCGCCAGACGCCGATCGGCGCCGACGAGACCGCCGGCGCCCTCACCGGCCGGCTGGCGGAGCTCGGCGCGGCGCTGCTGCTGGAGGTACTGCCGGCCGTCGCGGCGGGCACGGCGGTGGCCGTTGCGCAGCGCGCCGAGGGCGTCACCTATGCGCGCAAGGTCGACAAGAGCGAAGCGCGGCTCGACTGGTCCGCGCCGGCGACGCTCCTCGCGCGCCGGATCCGCGCCTTCCAGCCCTGGCCCGTGGCCGACACGGTGCTCGCCGGCGAGATCCTGCGGATCCGGGCGGCCGAGGCCCTGGACGCTGCGCCGGGTGCCGCGCCGGGTACGGTGGTCGCCCGCGGCCCGGCCGGCATCGACGTGGCCTGCGGCGCAGGCGTCCTGCGCCTGACCTCGGTGCAGGCGGCGGGACGCAAGCCGGTCGGCGTGCGCGACTACCTGAATGCCGGGCGCGGCGCGCTCAGCGTCGGCACGGTGTTCGGCTCGTGACCGGCCCCGATACGCCTGCCGCCGACGGTGCACCGGTCCGCGGCGCGGCCGCACTCGCGATCGGCCTCGTCGTCGGCGACGGGCGGACGATCGATGCCGCACTCGCCGACGAGCGCGTGCGGCGCCTCGCCACCGCCTCGCCCGGCGCGGTGCAGGCACTCGTCTACGGTTCGCTGCGCTTCGGCCTGCGGCTGAAGGCGGCGGTCGAGCCGCTGCTGGCGCGACCCTGGGACCAGCAGGCGCCGGAGCTGCGCGGCCTGGTCCTGCTCGGCCTTTACCAGCTCGAGCATGCCGGTCTGCCGCCGCACGCCGCGGTCAGCACCGTCGTCGATGCCGCACGGCTGATCGGCGCCGCCAAGGCGGCGGGTTTCGTCAACGCGATCCTGCGGCGTTTCCAGCGCGAACGGGTGACGCTGCTGGCGTGCGCCGACCAGAGCCGGGCGCTGGCACTGGCCCATCCGCCGTGGCTTGCCGCGGCGCTGGCGGCCGACTGGGGCGAGGCCGAGACGCTGAAGCTTCTGGCCGCCAACAACGAAGCGCCGCCGCTGTGGCTGCGCGCCAATCGGCGCGCGGGCAGCCGCGAGGCACTGGCCGCGCAGCTGGCCGCCGCCGGCCACCCGAGCCGGCCGTCGGCCTTCGCGGCCGACGCCCTGCGACTGGATACGCCGGTCGATGTCAGGCGTCTGGCCGCCTTCAACGACGGCCTGTGTTCGGTCCAGGACGTCGCCGCGCAGCTGGCCGTCGCTTTCCTCGGCGCGCGGCCCGGCGATCGCGTGCTCGACGCCTGCGCCGCGCCCGGTGGCAAGACCGGACACCTGCTCGAGGCGTGCCCGGAACTGTCGGCTGTGGTGGCGGTCGAATCGGACGCGGCGAGGGCCGGGCGGATCACCGACAACCTCGCGCGTCTCGGGCTCGCCGCCTCGGTGCTCGTGGCGGATGCGTCGCGGCCGGAGGACTGGTGGGATGGTGTTGCGTTCACGAGGATCCTGCTCGACGTGCCCTGCTCGGGCACCGGCGTCATACGCCGCCATCCGGACATCAAGTGGCTGCGCCGCGAGGCCGACGTCCGCACGCTGGCCGGGCGCCAGCGCCGCCTGCTCGACGCCCTGTGGCCGTTGCTCGCCCCCGGCGGCCGGCTGCTGTACGTGAGCTGCTCCGTGCTGCGCGCCGAGAATTCGGACGTGATCCGTGGCTTCCTGCAGACCCGCCCGGAGGCCGAGGATGCGACCGAATCTGTTAGGCTTTCCCTGCCCGGTCTGCCGCCGGCGGGCGGACCCGGACCGGGTTACGCGTTGCTGCCCGGAAGCGCCGACGCCGATGGCTTTTTCTATGCCTGCCTCGACAAGCGCGCTGCCGGTGATTCCGGCCGCCACGCTTAAGCAGGCCGGCGCGTTCAGGAACGCTGGGCTCGCATGATCGATCTGGCGATGCGCTCACTGGCCGAGATGCTGCGGCGACCCGTGCGGTTCTGGCCGCTGTTCGTCGTGCTGCTCGCGACCGCCGGCTCCGGCACGGCGCAGGAACCGACCATCGAGGACGGCGGTCGCTTCGAGGTGCGCTCGGCCTACCTCGAGCCCGTCGACGGCGTGCTCCGCCTGAACGCCGTACTCGATCTCGCGCTCGCGCGCAGTGCCACCCAGGCACTCCGAAACGGCGTGCCGGTGACCCTGCAGGCGGAGCTGGTCGTGAACCGCAAGCGCCGTTACCTGGCCGACCAGGGTGTCGGTCACCTGGTGCAGCGCTGGCAGGTTCGCTTCCACGCCCTTTCCGAGCATTACATTGTCACCAACCTGAACAGTGGCCAGCAGACCTCGTACCCGACGCTGGGTTCCGCGCTGGCCGCGCTCGCCGAGGTGCGGGGTCTGCCGATCATTGACGAGGCGCTGATAGACACGAAGCAGCGCTACGAAGCGTCGATGCGCCTGTCGGCCACGATCGAGGGGGGTCTGCCGGAGGCGCTGCGCGTCCTGATGTTCTGGGCCGATTGGAACCGCACCTCGGACTGGTACACGTGGACGCTGAGGACCTGAAGTCCGCGCCGCCGCCGGTGCCTGACGACGTCGCCGAGGAATTCGACGTCACGGCGGAAGTGCCGTTGCCCGGCCGCGGCCGGCGCATGCTGATGTCGACGGTGGCGCTCGTCGGGGCGCTGGCCAGCCTCGCCTCGCTGGTGCTGCTGGCGAGCACCGCCCAGGACGCCCGCCTGTTCGACCAGCTGCAGACGGGGCTCCTGCTCGTCAACATCGCCAGCGTCCTCGTGCTGACGGCGATGATCGGCCGCAAGCTGCACGAGCTGGTGCGCGACTGGCGGGCGAACGTACCCGGCTCGCGGATGAAGGCGCGCGCCGTCCTGGTATTCAGCGTCCTTGCCCTTGCGCCGGTGCTGCTCGTCTATTCGTTCTCGCTGAATGCGATCAATCGCAGCATCGACAGCTGGTTCGACGTCGATGTCCGGCACGGCCTCGATGATGCGGTGTCCCTGTCGCGCGCGGCGCTCAGCCTGCGGACCCGCGAGCTGGTCGGGCGCACGACCACGGTCGCCAACGAACTGCGCGGCCTCAGGGACAGCGAACTCGTCACCGAGCTCGAGCACTACCGACGGCTGTCCGGCGCCACGCAGTTCATGGTGCTCGGCGAGGGCGGGCGGATCGTCGCCTCCAGCATCGACATCAGCTCCGGCGCCCTGCCTGCCCTGCCCGCCGAGGAAGCGCTGCTGCAGGCGCGCCGCGGCCAGCCCTACGTGAGCCTCGATCCGGCAGGCGCCGGTGGCTATGTGCTGCTGACGGCGGCGTCCATCGGCCTGTCGTCCGGTGCCGGCAGTCGGGTGCTCGTCGCGAGCTATGGCGTGCCCGAGCAGCTCGCCGACCTCGGCAACAACGTCCAGCGCGCCTATGAGCGCTACGGGCAGCGCGTCTACCAGCGGCCGCTCCTGAAGACGGCGTTCACGCTGACGCTGACCATCGTGCTGCTGCTGTCGGCGCTCGGTGCCGTGTATGGCGCATTCTTCTGGGCGACCCGCCTCGTGCAGCCGGTCCAGGACCTGATCACCGGTACCCGCGCCGTCGCCAAGGGCAACTACGACACGCGCATCAAGCTGCCGTCGCGCGACGAGATGGGTTTTCTCGTCCGCTCGTTCAACGACATGACCAAGCGCCTGGCGCGGGCCAGGCGCGACGCCGACCAGTCACGAGCCGAAGTCGAGCGCCAGCGGGCCAGTCTCGCGGTCATCCTCGCGCGCCTGTCGACGGGCGTCATCTCGCTGGAGCCGGACCTGCGCCTGCGGACCGCCAATCCGGCGGCGAGCAGCATTCTCGGCGAGCGGATCGACGCCTACGTCGGCCAGCCGCTGGACGACGCCGGCGGCACAAGCCCGGTGCTCGAGCAGTTCTTCGCGGCCTGCCGCCGGCATTTCGAGGCCGGGCACGTCGAGTGGCGCGAGCAGCTGCAGCTGAAGACCGAGGCGGGGCGACGGGAACTGACCGTTGCCTGCACCGCGCTGCCGGGCGAGGCCGGCCAGCGCGGCGGCCTCGTGATCGTCTTCGACGACATCACGGCCCTGCTGCAGGCGCAGCGCGACGCGGCCTGGGGCGAGGTTGCCCGGCGGCTCGCCCACGAGATCAAGAACCCGCTGACCCCCATCCAGCTGTCGGCCGAGCGCATGCGCCGCAAGTTCCTCGGCGCGATGAACGAGAAGGATGCGCAGATCCTCGAACGCGCGACCGACACCATCGTCCAGCAGGTCGAGGCGATGAAGCAGATGGTCAACGCCTTCAGCGAATACGCCCGCGCGCCGACCGTGCAACTGACCCGGTTCGACGCCAACCAGCTGTGCAGCGAGGTCGTCGAGCTGTACCGTGGCCACGACCCGCAGATACACATCCGCCTGGATGGCGATCCGTCGCTCGGCCTGATCGAAGCGGACCGAGGCCGGATCCGGCAGATCCTCAACAACCTCCTGACCAACGCCTTCGAGGCGCTGGAGGGGTCGGTCGGGGCGGAGATCACCGTCTCGACGCGCGCCGAAGCGCAGGCCGACCAGCCGATGTTCGGGCTCACGGTCAGCGACAACGGGCCGGGCTTCGAGCCGGGGATCGTCGACCGGATCTTCGATCCCTACGTGACGAGCAAGCCCAAGGGCACGGGGCTGGGGCTCGCGATCGTCAAGAAGATCGTCGAGGAGCACGGCGGGCGCATCGAAGCGGAAAACCTGGTCTCAGGCGGTGCCCGGGTGCACGTGGCGCTGCCAATCGACGCCGCCACTCGCATCGTGCCGGCAAACAAGGATAATCGCAGGGCCGAGCAACGCAAGGAGCGCGCATGAGCGCACCACGAATACTGGTCGTAGACGACGAATCGGACATCCGGGCAACGCTGCGGGAAGTGCTCTCGGACGAAGGCTATGAAGTCGACGTCGCCGGGGATGCCGCCGCCGCCCGCGCCGCCCGCCTGCGCGCCGGGCCGGATCTCGTGCTGCTGGACATCTGGATGCCGGATACCGACGGCATCACGCTCCTGCGCGAATGGTCGGCGCAGGGACCGCTGCCGTGCCCGGTAGTAATGATGTCCGGCCATGGCACGGTCGAGACCGCCGTGGAGGCCACACGCCTCGGCGCATTCGACTTCATCGAGAAGCCGCTGTCGCTGGCCAAGCTGCTCAAGGTCGTCGACAACGCCCTGGTGTCGGGCCGCAAGTCGCGCCAGGCCACCCGTGCCCTCGTTCCGCCGCTGCTGGTGCCTGTCGGCAAGAGCCGGCTGATGCAGCACCTGCGCGACCAGCTGGTGCAGATCGCGACGCGCGACGCGTCGCTCCTGCTCGTTGGCGAGGCCGGTACCGGGCGCGCGGCCCTGGCCCGGTATGCGCACAGCATCGGGCCGCGCGCCGCGCGCGAGTTCGTCGCGGTCCATGCCAGCGGCCTGGACGAACAGACGGCCGCCGAACGCCTGCGCGGCATCGAGCGCGACGGCGTCGTCGAGCCCGGTGCCTACCAGCACGCCGACGGCGGTACGCTTTTCATCAACGGCCTCGAGGACTTGAGTCCGGCCGTGCAGCGTATCCTCGCCGCGGACCTGCAGGCGGGCCGTTACCGGCCGGTCGGCGGCTCGGTGGACCGGCCGCTCGGCGTGCGCCTGATGGCGTCCGCCCAGCCGGGCTTCGACGCCGGTGGTGCCGAGCCGTTCCGGCGCGATCTCCTTGCGCACCTCGGCGTGATAACGCTGAGCGTACCGGCGCTGCGCGAGTACGCGGAAGATGTTCCGGAACTCCTGCGCCACTACGTGGACCGCCTGGTCGACGAGGAACGCCTGCCGCTGCGCCGGTTCGGCGTCGCGGCGCAGAACCGGCTGCGCCACTATCCGTGGCCCGGCAACGTCAGCGAACTGCGCAATCTCGTCCACCGACTGCTCGCGCTCGGCGGGGACGAGGAAATCGTCCTCGAGGAGATCGAGCGCGAGCTGCCGAGCCGGGCGCCGCAGAACGAGCCGCTGGTCAAGCAGGACCTGCTGGCGCTGCCGCTGCGGGAAGCCCGCGAAGCGTTCGAGCGGGCCTACCTGCAGCAGCAGCTGCAGCTGTGCAACGGCAAGGTCGGGGCGCTCGCCAAGCGCGTCGGCATGGAGCGCACGCACCTCTACCGCAAGCTTCGTTCGCTGGGCATCGACTTCCGGCAGGGCGGCGACGACTAGGGCGGCGACGCCCGGGGCGGGCCGCGCGCCACCCTGCTCAGTCGCCGATGCGGATGACGAGCGCCTCGACGTCCGCCTCGCGCAGGCGCGCGCGCAGCCGGTTGAGCTCGTCGAGGTTCGTTATCGGCCCGATGCGCACGCGATGCCAGGTGTCGGTATCGACCGAAACCTTCTGTACCTTCGATTCCACGCCCGCCAGCGCGAGCTGGGCCCTGACCCGGTCGGCATCGGCGTAGTTGTGATAGGAGCCGGCCTGCAGGATGTAGCTGCCCGGGCGGGTCTCGGGGGCGGTCTTGAGGTCGCGATGCACGTCCTTTTCCCGCTCCGGGATGACCACTTCGTAGGTCTTCAGCTTTTCGTAGAACGTGAAGTCGCTGCCGCTCGGCTGTTCCTTTTCGGCCGCCGCTTCCTCGCGCGCTGACAGCGGCGCGGCGTTCTTCGCCTTGGCGACCGGTTCGGCGGCCGGCCGTGATTTCACCTTCCAGACGGCGGCCGCGACGGCGAGCCCGATGGCAAGTCCGATACCCAGTCCCGTCCAGCCGGAGAACGCCGGGTCCGACGTGCGGCGCCGCGCGGCGCGGCGCTCCCGGTAGGCGTGGCCGCGGGGCATGCCCCGTGCGCTCACATGCTCTCCGGAGCGCTTACGCCGAGGATCGTCAGGCCGTTTTCGAGAACGCGGCACACGCCGCGCACGAGGCAGAGGCGGGCGTTGCGCGTCGTGGCGTTGTCGACGATGAAGCGCGCCTCGGCGCTCTCGTTGCCGGCGTTGTATGCGGAGTGGAATTCCGTCGCCAGTTCGCGCAGGTACGTCACCAGTACATGCGGCGCGCGGCTCGTGGCCGCCAGCTCGATCACTTCCGGGTAGCGCGTCAGCTGCGACAGCAGCCTGCGCTCGTGCGCCGAGTCGAGGCACGACAGGGACCGCCTGCCGGCGGCTTCGTCATACGCATAGCCGCGATCGGTGAGCTGCCGGAAGACGCTCTGGCCGCGCGCGTAGGCGTACTGCACGTAGTAGACGGGGTTTTCCGCCGACCGGGACTTGGCGAGTTCGAGGTCAAAGTCCAGCGGCTGGTCGTGGCTGCGCATCAGGTAGAAGAACCGGCAGGCGTCGTTGCCGACTTCGTGGCGCAACTGCTCGAGCGTAACGAACTGGCCTTCGCGCTTGCCCATCGGCACCTTCTCGGTGCCACGGAAGAGGTTCACGAACTGGATCAGGCAGACCTCGAGGCTGCCGCCGGGTTCGCCCATGGCCTCGAGGCCGGCGCGGACCCGTGCCACGTAGCCGTGGTGGTCGGCACCGAGCACGTCGAGCAGTCGCTCGAAGCCGCGCTCGCGCTTGTCGAGGTGATAGGCGATGTCCGAGGCGAAGTAGGTCTTGACGCCGTTCTCCCGGACCACGACGCGATCCTTCTCGTCACCGAACTCGGTGGCGCGGAACCACAGCGCACCGTCCTTTTCGTACAGCCGGTTCTGTGCCGTCAGGCGGGCGAGGCAGCGATCGATCGCGCCGTTGGTGGCGAGCGAGCGCTCGGAGAACCAGTTCTCGAACTCGACGCCGAAGTCGGCGAGGCCCTGGCGGATGCTGGCGGTCATCTGGCCGAGGGCGAGTTCGAGCACGCGCGCGTAGCCGTCCTCGCCGATCAGTTCGCGCATGCGCGCGATCAGCGCGTCGACGTGCGCTTCCTTGTCGCCACCGGCCGGTTCGTCGGCGGGTATGCCGGCGTACAGCGCCGCCGGGTCGACGACGAGCGAGGCGCCCGCGCCGGCCGACAGCGTCAGGCTGATGTCCCTGACGTATTCGCCGCGGTAGCCGTTCGACGGAAAGACGAACGTCTTGCCGTGTTCCTCCAGGTAGCGCAGCCAGACCGAGAGCGTCAGGATGTCGACCTGGCGGCCGGCGTCGTTGACGTAGTACTCGCGGCTGACGTCGTAGCCGCTGGCCGTCATCAGCGCCGAGAGCGTCGCGCCGAACGCCGCCTGGCGGCCGTGGCCGACGTGCAGCGGACCCGTGGGATTGGCCGAGACGAATTCGACCATCACCCGTTCGCCCCGACCGGCATTGTTGCGCCCGTAGGCCGGGCCCTGGTCGAGCACGCGCTCGAGTTCCGCGTGCAGCGCGCCGTTGACCAGGTAAAAGTTGATGAAACCGGGTCCCGCTATCTCGGCCCTGGCGATCATCCCGTTCGCGGGCAGCGCGGCGATGATCTTCTCGGCGAGCGCGCGGGGGTTGGTGCGTGCGCTCTTGGCGTGGCGCATCGCCACGTTGCTGGCGTAATCGCCGTGGCTCGCGTCGCGGGTGCGCTCGATGTCGACCGGCAGGTCGCGCAGCGTTGCCGGCAGGACATCATCGGGGAGCGATTCGAGCGCCGAGCGCAGCAGGCCTTCGAGCGTGGTTTTCAATGCAGTTCAGCCGGTTTTCCAACGGGTGCGGGAGTTTACCGGAAGGCCCGCCGGTGGGTGTAGGCCGTGCGCGCGCTCAGGTCACTTCCAGCGGGTCGACGTCGATCGCCCAGCGCACACGCCGCGCCGACGGTTCGGCATCGAGCCGCGGCACCCACTGGCGGAGGAGGTCGTGGAGTGCCGCGCGGCCCTCGGCCCGCACGAGGATCTGCGCGCGGTAGCGCCCCGCACGCCGTTCCATCGCCGCCGGCGCCGGGCCGAGAAGGCGCACCCCGCGCGGCAGCGTGGGTCCGGCCAGGTTCGCGGCAACCGCCAGGAAGGCCTGGGCGTCGGCCGCGCTGGCGGCCTCGGCGCGCAGCAGTGCGAGGTGGGTGTAGGGCGGCCAGTGCGCGTGGCGCCGTTCGTCGAGCGCCGTCCGGGCGAAGGCGTCGTAGCCACCGGCGAGGAGCTGGGTCAGAAGCGGGTGGTCAGGGCACGACGTCTGGATCAGCACCTCGCCCGGCCGGCTGGCCCGCCCGGCCCGCCCGGCGACCTGGATGATGCTCTGGGCGAGGCGCTCGGCCGCCCGGAAATCGAGGCCGAACAGGCCCTGATCCGCGTTCAGCACGACCACCAGCGTGACGTCCGGGAAGTCGTGACCCTTGGCCAGCATCTGGGTCCCGATCAGGATCCGCGCCTGGCGGCTGCGCACTTTCTCGAGCGCGACGTCGAACTCGGCTGCCGATCGGACCGTGTCGCGGTCGATCCGGACCCGCTCGACGCCGGGAAAGACATCGGTGAGCGACTCCTCGATCCGCTCGGTACCCTGGCCTACCGGCAGAAGCTCGGTTTCGCAGCGCGGGCAGGCGAACGGGATCGCCTGGCTAGCGCCGCAGTGATGGCAGACGAGCCGGCGGCTGCCGCCGTGCACCGTCAGTCGCGCATCGCAGTTGTCGCACGGCGCCATCCAGCCGCATCCCGGGCAGTACAGCGTCGGTGCGAAGCCGCGCCGGTTGAGATACAGGAGCACCTGGCCACCCGCCTCGAGGTGACGGGCCATCGCCGCCACCGACGGCGCCGCAAGGCCCTGCTGCGAGGGGTGCATGCGCAGGTCGACCAGGGCGGTGGCAGGCTTGCCGGCGCCGCCGGCCCGCGACGGCAGGTCGAGACGGGCATAGCGGCCGGCCTCGACGTTGGCGAGGGTCTCCAGCGCCGGGGTCGCCGAGCCGAGGACCACCGGTATCGACAGGCGGCGCGCCCGCCAGACGGCGAGATCCCGCGCCGAATACCGAAAGCCGTCCTGCTGCTTGTAGGAGCTGTCGTGCTCCTCGTCGATGACGATCAGACCGAGCCTCGGCAGCGGCGCGTAGACGGCCGAGCGGGTGCCGATCACGACGCCGGCGCTGCCGCTGCGCGCGGCGCGCCAGTGCAGCAACCGGTCGGTGTCGCCCATGCCGGAGTGCAGCATGGCGAGCGGCACGCCGAGGCGTGCCTGGAAGCGGGCCACCGACTGCGGCGTCAGTCCGATTTCGGGCACCAGCACCAGCGCCTGCTCGCCGCGCGCGAGCACCCGCTCGATGGCACGCAGGTATACCTCGGTCTTGCCGCTGCCGGTCACGCCGTGCAGCAGGAAGGGCGCGAAGCTGCCGAGCGCAGCGTCGATCGCCGCCACCGCCGTGGCCTGCGCAGCATTGAGCTCGGGACCCGGCACCGGCGCCGTCACGGTGGCCGCGGCCGGGGCACTCCGGTCCTCCGCCTCGACCAGGACCCCCTGCTGCACCAGCAGGCGCGCGCTGGCGCGGGCGCCGGGCCCGAGGCCGGCGAGATCGGCGGTCGTCACCGGGCCGAGGCGTTCGATCAGCTCGAGCACGGCGCGCTGGCGGACCCCGAGACGGCCGGCGGGTACCGCGTCCGGCACGCGCTGCCAGCGAGTCTCGGTGGCGTACAGCGGCCGGCCCTGGCGGAGCAGCACCGGCAGTGCGGCGCCGATCGCCTCGCCCAGCGGTGCCTGGTAGTAGTCGGCGGCAAAGCGCAGCAGTTCAAGGCTCGCCGCATCGAAGAGCGGCTCCTCGTCGAGGAGGCGGCGGGCGCGCTTGAGGCGGCTGGCCGGCACGTCCGACCGGGTGGTGCAGCCGACCAGGACGCCGATCAGCGTGCGCCGGCCGAACGGCACCTCGACGCGCACGCCCGGCGGCGGTGCGCCGGCCACGCCGGCCGGTGGCAGGTAGTCGAACAGGCGCCGCACCGGGCTGTCGAGGGCGATCTGCAGGTACAGCGGGTGGGCCTCGGGCAAGGGCTGACCGTTCCTTGGGGGTGGGGGGGCCGGGCAGGCCGGGCGGGGATCGCCTATTGTGGCCGATTTCACCGTCCCGGATCCCCGGCCGGCCGCCGGTCCGGTCAACCCCGGACCGCCTGCCGCGTTATCCGGGAACGGAACTGGCACCTGCCGCGGGGACCAAAACATGTCTGTTACGCTTTCGACAACCGCGTGGGCTTTGCCGGGGCGACACGGATCGGCCGGCGACGGCATGACGGAGGGTGTTCTGGACCAGTCTCGGGAGTTGGATCGTTTTCTGGCCGACGTCGAGCGGCGGGCTCTGCGCATCGCTGAAATCGCGGTCCGCGACCGGGACGACGCGCTCGATATCGTTCAGGACGCGATGATCCAGCTGGCCAGTCGCTATGCCGGCCGGCCGGCGGACGAGTGGCGGGCACTGTTCTACCGCATCCTGCGCAACCGGATCTTCGACTGGCAGCGCCGGCGCAAGGTGCGCGGCCGGGTCATCGCCTGGTGGACCGGCGGCGTGGCCGACGAGGGGGACGAGGCTCCGGATCCGATCGAGGCGGCGCCGTCGCTCGCCGGCGGGCCCGACGCGAGGCTCGAGTCGGCCGAGGCCATGCAGCAGCTGGAGGCCGCGCTCGGGCGCCTGCCGGCGCGGCAGGCCGAGGCATTCATGCTGCGCAGCTTCGAAGGACTGGACGTGGCCGAGACGGCCTTGGCGATGGGCTGTTCCGAGGGTAGCGTTAAGACGCATCATTTCCGGGCGACGCAGGCTCTGCGCGCCGAGTTGGGGGAGCACTGGCCATGAGCGCAGGGGAGCGGAATGACGCCGATCAGGCCTTCGAGGCGAAGGCGACGGCGGTTTTCGAGTCCAGTGTCAGCGGACTGGACGGCGCGACGCGATCGCGACTGAACCAGGCCCGGCAGCGGGCCCTGCAGTCGGCGGCGCGCCCGGCCCTGCGCTGGCCGCGGATGCTGCTGCCGGCCGGTGCCATGGCCACGGTCGCGGCGCTCGGCTTCGCGGTCTTCCTCGCCGTGCCGCTGGCGAGCCATCGCGGGCCGGACGCGGCCGCCGTCGAGGACGCCGAAATCCTCACGGCGAGCGAGGGCCTGGACCTGTACGCCGAGGATCCGGAGTTCTTCGAGTGGGCGGGCAGCGGCGCGCCGGCCGACGCCGGCAGCGCGCCGGCGGACCACGGCTGAGCCCGGCGGCCGGCAGTCCCCCCGTGCGCCAGACGATGCCCAAGGCCGGCCCTGACCTTCGACGTGTCGCCGGCCCCGTGCTGCTCGGCCTCTGGCTGCTCATGGCCGGTCCGGCCTTCGCCCAGACACCGGCGTCCGGCGTGCCCTGGGGGTCGTTGTCCGCCGAGCAGCGCGGCCTGTTGAAGGGCAAGGCCGAGCACTGGGACAGCCTGCCGCCGCAACAGCAGCAGCGGCTGGCCGAGAATGCCTCGCGCTGGGCCGCCATGTCGCCCGGCGAACGCCAGCAGGCGCGGGAGAGTTTCCAGCGCTTCCAGGCGCTGCCGCCCGAGCAGCGCAACGCCCTGCGCGACCGCTACCAGAACTTCAAGCAGCTGCCGCCCGAGGAGCAGGCACGGATCCGCGGCGGCTTCGATCGCTTCCGGGCCCTGCCGCCGACCGAGCGGCAGAAGCTGCACGAGCAGTGGCGGCAGATGCCGCCGGCACAGAAGAACAGCATCCGCGAGCAGCACCGCTCCCACCTTCCGCACCGTTCGTGATGCGGTCGTCGTCGGCTGGCGACGCCCGGCCGGTATCCTCCTCCACCAACTGACGCCACAATAGGCCGGGCAGGCGGTGCGCTGGGCATAAGCCGTCGCCGGTCCTGCCTGGCACCCCGGAGGCCGACTTGAACCGATCCGCACCCCCCTGCGCCCTCGTGCTGGCGGTCCTGGCCGCCACCGGTGCGGCCGCCCGCCCGCCCGTCGAAAAGCCCGATAATTTTCTCGACGACCGCTTCGAGGTGGGTGCCGACCTGACGTTCAGCTCGAGCACGACGCGACTGCGCGTGGATGCGACCAGCGGCGCGCCGGGCACCGAGATCAATGCCGAAAGCGACCTCAACCTGCCGGCGAAGAAAACGATCGGCCGGCTGGACGTGCTGTTCAGGCCGGCACCCCGGCACACGATCCGCGCCAACTACCTGTTCATTCCCTTCGAGCGCTCCGGGACCGGCGTGCTGAAGAAGGACGTCTACTTCAAGGACAACCTCTACCACGTCTCGGAGACCGTCTCCTCGCGGCTCGACGTTCGCCTCGAGGGCGTCGACTACGCCTATTCGGTGGTGCGCACCGAGCGGGTCGCGCTCGGCGTCGCGGTCGGGATCGAGGGCATGGAGTTCGCGGCCGACGCGAACGTGCCGGCCCGGCTTGCCGAGCAGCACGAGGCGCGCTCGGCGCCCGTGCCGCTGATCGGCCTGGACGGCGCGGCGCGACTGTCCAGTCACTGGTACGGCGAAGCGAACTGGCGTTACCTGAAGGCCAACGTCTCGAAGGTGCGCGGCGCGGCGGCGCTGTGGAACGTGCAGGCGCTCTATCGCGTGAACCCGACCGTCACGCTCGGGATCGGCTACAGTTCCTACCACGTGTCGGTCGACTCGCTGAAGGTCGGCGATACGGGCTATTTCAACCTGAAGACCTCGGGTCCCATGCTGTCCGCCCGGGTCGGTTTCTAGCGCTGCCAGCGGCCCCTGCGCCGGCGGCGCGGGGGGCGAATCATGCGAGCGATCGCGCGCCGGGCCCGCGGTGCCCTGATCCTGATGGTGTTGGCCGGCCTCGCCGCCGCGCCACCGGCGGTGGCGGCCACCTACGCCGACCTCCTGAGCGCGATGCCGGATGCCGCGTGGCTGCGTCCCGATCCGAACGACACGCTCTACCTCGACCTCGCCACCGGCCGCGTCGTCATCCTGCTGGCCGCTGACTTCGCCCCGGCGCACCGCGACAACGTCCGCCGGCTGGTGCGGGCCCGGTACTTCGACGGGCTGCACATCAACCGCGTGCAGGACGATTACGTCACCCAGTGGGGCAACAACGACGGCGAGCGGGCGCTGCCTGCCGGCATCGGCGTGCTCAAGGCCGAATTCGACCGGCCGGTCGATGCGAAGCTGCCGTTCCGGCGCCTCGCCGACGGCGACGTCTATGCCGCCGAGGTCGGCCTGCTGCGCGGCTTTCCGGTGGCCCGCGATCCGCACGCCGGACGCATGTGGCTCGCGCACTGCTACGGGATGGTCGGTGTCGGCCGCGACGAGGGTGCCGATACCGGCAGCGGCGAGGAGCTGTACGTGGTGATCGGCCACGCGCCGCGGCACCTCGACCGCAACGTGACGCTGATCGGCCGGGTGCTGTCCGGCATGGAGCATCTGTCGGCGCTGCCGCGCGGCCACGCGGAGATGGGCTTCTACGAGCCCGGCGAGGCACGGCCGTCGATCATCGCCATGCGCCTTGCCGCCGACCTGCCGCCGGCCGAGCGCGTGCCGGTCGAGATCCTGAACACGGCGGCCCCCGAGTACGAGCGGCTCATCGAGGCGCGCCGCCGCCGCGAGGATCCGTTCTTCGTCAGCAAGGCCGGTCGTGTCGACTTATGTAATGCGCCGCTGCCGGTGCGCCTGCACCCGCAGCCCTGAGTTGACTTAACGTCAGCGCTTTCGGCGGATCCGTCCCTCAATGGACGGAACTGAGCACTGGGTCACGGTGTCCCAACCGTGTAAGCCCTAGCATCACCTGCGACTCAAGAGTTCCCGGCCCCGGCCGATGTCCTTGGTCAATGGATCGTCCCCTAGCACTCCGCGTCAAGCGGAGGGCCCTTCGCCCCGAGCTTGCTCGGGGTTTTTTTTTGGCCCCGAGCCGGGTGACGCGGGGCAGTGCCCGGCGAGCCGACCCCATCGCGCGCCCGGCCGTCCGTCCGGCGTCTGCCGCCCGGCGTGCGGCAGCAGCCGGGCCCCCGCGGTACTTCAGCCGACCGTCTTCACCGCCTGGATGAGCTGGTTGAGGGCGGCCTGCGCGTCGCCGTACAGCATCCGGGTGTTGTCGAGGTAGAACAGCGCGTTCTCGATGCCGGAGAAACCCTGGCCCTGGCCGCGCTTGATCACGATGACGTTCTTCGACTTGTCGGCATTCAGGATCGGCATGCCGTAGATGGGGCTCGACTTGTCGTTGCGGGCGACCGGGTTGACCACGTCGTTGGCGCCGATGATGAGCGCCACGTCGCAGGTCTCGAACTCGGCATTGATCTCGTCCAGGTCGCTGATCAGGTCGTAGGGAAC
The DNA here is from genome assembly GCA_903839465.1 of uncultured Pseudomonadota bacterium. Taxonomy (GTDB): domain Bacteria; phylum Pseudomonadota; class Gammaproteobacteria; order Steroidobacterales; family Steroidobacteraceae; genus CAIKMS01. Next base: position 9,022 of record CAIMCI010000147.1, on the reverse strand, counting down.
GCCGGCTTCCGCCAGGAGGACGTTCATGTGGCCGGGCATGCGGCCGGCCACCGGATGGATCGCGAACTTCACGGTCACGCCGTGCTCGATGAGGAGCTGGGCGAGCTCCCAGACCTTGTGCTGGGCCTGCGCCACGGCGAGGCCGTACCCTGGCACGACGATGACCTTCTGCGCGAAGGCCATCATGACGCCGGCATCCGACGCCTCGATCGGCTTCTGCGAGCCCGTGACCGCGGTCGTGCCCGCCGCGGCCGATTCGCCGAAGCCGGCGAACAGCACGTTGCCGAGCGACCTGTTCATGGCCTTCGCCATCAGCTGCGTGAGCAGCGTGCCGGCCGAGCCGACCACCGTGCCCGCGATGATCATCGCCGCGTTGTTGAGCACGAAGCCCTCGAAGGCGACGGCGAGGCCGGTCAGTGCGTTGTACAGAGAGATCACGACCGGCATGTCGGCGCCACCGATCGGCAGCGTCATGGTCACGCCGATGACGAGCGCGGCGACGAAGAACAGCGTCACGTACAGCGCCTCGCCGTGCACCCCGGAAGCAATCATCGCGCCGAGCACGACGGCGGCGCCGAGGATGACGACGTTGACGACCTGCTGGCCGCCGAAGCGGAAGCTCTTCTTGATGAGTCCCTGCAGCTTGCCGAAGGCGATGATCGAGCCCGAGAAGGACACGGCGCCGATCAGGCCGCCGAGCACGGCCAGCGCGCCCAGCGTCGGGCCGCGGTTCTCGCCGGCGTAGAGCTCGACCGCGGCGATGGCGGCGGCGGCACCGCCACCGAAGCCGTTGTACAGCGCGATCATCTGCGGCATGTCGGTCATCGCCACTTTGCGCCCGGTATAGGCGGCGATCAGGCCGCCGATCGCGATCGCGACGACGGCCAGGACGACGTTGGTGGACAGGAGGCCGGCCGGGTCCGGCGTGCCAGACAGCGCCAGGAACGTGACCAGCGTGGCGATCACCATGCCGTAGCCGGCCCAGACGATGCCGCTGCGCGCCGTCGACGGGGCGCTCATGCGCTTCAGGCCGTAGATGAACAGGAAGGCCACCAGAAGGTAGGCGGCGTTGATCAGGCCATGGGCCAGGGCGGGGTTCATGAAGTTCATGACTTCTTGCTCCCGCTGGCCTTGAACATCTCGAGCATGCGTTCGGTGACGACGTAGCCGCCGACCGCATTGCCCGCGGCCATCACCACGCCAATGAAGCCGATGGCCTGCTCCAGGTGATTGGAGGCATTGAACAGCGCGACCATGGCGCCGACGAGCACGATGCCGTGCACGAAGTTCGAGCCCGACATCAGCGGCGTGTGCAGGATGACCGGCACCTTGGCGATGACTTCGTAGCCGGTAAACCCGGCCAGCATGAATATGTAGAGAGCGATGATGCCGTCGATCATGAGTGGTTCCCCGTGGCGCCCAGGAGTTTCGCGGTCGGTTCGTGGCGGACGGTGCCCTCGTGGGTCAGTGCCGTGCCGGCGAACACCTCGTCGGTCCAGTCGATTGTCAGCACGCCGTCCTTCAGGGCCGGCGACAGGAAGTTGTAGAGGTTGCGCGAATACATCTCGCTGGCGTTGTAGGCGAGCTGCGACGGCAGGTTTACCGGCCCGATGATGCGCACGCCGTTGTGTTGCACCGTCTCCCCGGCGCGCGACAGCTCGCAGTTGCCGCCGTTCTCGGCGAGGATGTCGACGATGACCGCACCCGCCTTCATGCGCTCGACGGCCGCCCGCGAGACGATGCGCGGCGCCGGTCGCCCGGGCACGCCGGCGGTCGTGATCACCGCGTCCGCCACGGCGATCCGGCCGTCGAGCGCCGCCTGCTGCTTGGCCTGCTCCTCGGCGGTCAGCTCGCGTGCATAGCCGCCGGCCCCTTCCGCGACCACGCCGGTCTCCACGAACTTCGCGCCCAGCGACTTGACCTGCTCGCGGGTGGCGGAGCGCACGTCATAGGCCTCCACCTGGGCTCCCAGCCGCTTGGCGGTCGCGATGGCCTGCAGACCGGCGACGCCCACGCCGATGACCAGCACCTGGGCCGGGCGGATGGTTCCGGCCGCGGTCGTCAGCATCGGCAGGAACTTGTCGAGTGCGTTGGCGGCGATCAGCACGGCCTTGTAGCCGGCGACGGCGGCCTGCGACGACAGCGCGTCCATGGACTGTGCGCGGGAAATGCGCGGCACCAGTTCCATCGCGAAGCTCGTCACGCGCCGGTCACGCAGCACCTGCACGATAGGCAGGTTGTTGTGCGGCTGCATGAACCCGAGATGGACCGAGCCCTCGCGCAGCGCGCCGGCCTCGGCCAGCGTCAGGGGCTGCACCTTCAGCAGCACGTCCGACCGGGCATAGATGGCGGCGGCATCGGCGAATTCGACCGACTTGTACAGCGCGTCGGGGAACTGGGCCGAACTGCCGGCGCCGTGCTCGACGAGGATCCTGGCGCCGAGCGCCGCGAACTTCGTGGCCAGCTCGGGCACAAGCGCCACGCGGGATTCGCCTGGCTGGGTCTCGCGCGGCACACCGATGGTGATGGACATGGACGTCTCCTCGTGGACTGCATGGCCGGCGCCGGGCCATCTCGACGGGCCACTTCCGGGCGGCGTTTCGCCGGTCGAATTCGCTGTTTTCGCCGGTACGAGCCGACGTTTGCTTCCGCAACAAGTGACCGGTACATTAAACCTGAGAGTATGGACTTACGGTCGAAATCATGACGGCTGGTAAGAAAACGGGCAAGCGAGACACCTGTCGCGGCGCGGCGCCGGCGCTGCCGCGGCATATTCCTTTGCCGGATTCGGCGCCGGATCCGCAGCTGGTTCCCGTTCCCAACGCGGCCGTGCGCGGCCTGAGCCACCAGATCCTGCGCACCGACATCGCCGGGATGCCGCTCGAGTGGATCGACTACCGGGAGGCCGTGCGCCTGTACCACATGCGCCAGGTCGCCTACTCCTGCGGGTCCATGCTGTACCGGCTGCGCGGCGGGATCAACGCCCGCAGCGGGCGGCGGACGGTCGTCGAGGTCAACTCGATCGTGGCCACGATCGGTCATTCCTCGAATCCCGGGACGCTGCGTGCCGACTACGTGCCGCCGCTGAACAACGAGACCCTGTTCAAGCGCGACGGCTACCTGTGCATGTACTGCGGCGGGCGGTTCCCGACGCAGCTGCTGTCGCGCGACCACATCCGGCCGTTCTGCCGGGGCGGCCAGGACATCTGGACCAACGTCATCACCGCCTGCCGGCGCTGCAACAACGCCAAGGCGTCGCGGACGCCCGAGGAAGCCGATATGCAGCTCCTGGCGGTGCCGTTCACGCCGACTTACGCGGAGTACATCTACCTGAAGGGGCGGCGGGTGCTGGCTGACCAGATGGAGTACCTGCTCGCGCACTTCCCGCGCTCCAGCCCGCTGCACGAACGGCTGCGCCGGTGGCTGTCGTAGCACCCGTCTACCTCATCGACGCCAGCGTCTTCATTTTCCGCGCCTATTACTCGATTCCGGCCGATATGGCCGACGCGCAGGGCAGGCCGGTCAATGCGCTGTACGGCTTCGCCCGCTTCCTCGGTGACCTGCTCGAGGAGACCCGCTCGCCGCTGGTGGCGGTCGCCTTCGACGAGAGCCTGACGCATTCCTACCGGAACCAGATCTACCCGGCCTACAAGGCGCAGCGCGAGCCCGCTCCGGTCGAGCTCGCCGCCCAGTTCGCGCGGTGCCGGGAGCTGTGCGCGCATCTCGGCCTGCCGGCCTTCGGCAGCGACACCTACGAGGCCGACGACATCATCGGCACGCTGACCGCGCGGGCCCGTGCCGCCGGCCGACCGGCGGTGGTCGTGACCCGTGACAAGGACCTGTCGCAGCTGATCAGGCCGGGGGATACCTTCTGGGACTTCTCCGGCGGCCGGCGCTATGCCTACGACGACATCGCCGGTCGATTCGGCGTGCGGCCGGAACGGATGGCGGACTACCTCGCCCTCACCGGCGATGCCGTGGACAACATACCGGGCGTGCCCGGTGTAGGGCCGAAGACCGCCGGCGTGCTGATGACCCAATACGCCTCGATCGACGAGCTGTACGCCAATCTCGATGCGGTCGCTGCCCTGCCTCTGCGCGGCGCGGCACGCGTCCAGGCACAGCTGGCCGAGCACCGCGCGGCGGCCTACCTCGCCCGCGAACTGACGCGCATCGCCTGCGACGTGCCCCTGCCCGACGGCGAGGCTGCCGTGGCGCGTCGTCGCCCCGATCTCCTGGGGCTCGCGGGATTCTATGACGCGGCGGGCTTCGGCATGGCGCTGCGCCGCCAGGCGGAACGCCTCGACCGCCACCTCGCCCCGGACTGACCGGCGCGGCGTCAGGCGCCGCCGTCAGCGAGTTCCGCGAGCACGGCCCGGTGCACGAGCCGCGCCTGCAGCCGCTCGGCCACCGTCCGCGGTCGATCGAGGCCAAGGCGCGCGAGATACGGCCGGCTCGCGCCCCCGTCACCGCCGCCGACGAGCGCGCCGGCGAGGCTCACCCCGCGGCGCCACCACGTCGTCGTCGACTCCTCCAGGCGCTTCAGGGCGCGCATGAGGACGATCTCCTCGCCGGTAAAGTCCGTGCCGAACGGAAAATCCGTGAACAGTCCGGCGTCGCGCAGCGGCGCCAGCGCCCGGCCGAGGCGCTCGGGGAGGTTGCTGCGCACGGCATCCGGCAGCCGGTAGCCGGCCTCGATCTTGCCGGCCCGCTTTGCCTCGTCGAGCAGCTGCTCCTGGAAGCGCGAGTCGGCGATCGACAGCATGGCGACGACGCAGTCGCGGTCCGTCCTGCCGCGCAGGTCGGCGATGCCGTATTCGGTGACGAAGATGTCGCGCAGGTGCCGCGGGATCGTGACGTGGCCGTACGACCAGACGATGTTGGAGGTGGTCACGCCGTGACGCGTGCGCGTGCTCCTGAGCATCAGCACGGAGCGCGCCTCGGGCAGCTCGTGGGCCATGGCGACGAAGTTGTACTGGCCGCCGACGCCGCTCACGACCTGGCCCGTACCGAGGGCATCCGAGGTCGCCGCGCCGAGTGCGCTGACGAGCATCGTCGTGTTGATGAAGCGTGCATGGCGGCGCTGCGCGATGCGCAGTGCCATGTCCGCGCCGTAGAGCTGGTTGGTGAAGCTGATGCGGGTCATCGCGAAACGCGCCAGTTCCGCCTCGGGAAGGTCGCGCAGTGCCGAGTAGAAACCGCGCGGACCCAGGAGGAAGCCGGCATGCAGCAGCGTGCCGCCGCCGAGGCGGCGGGCGCAGGCGTGGTCGAGCAGTTCCGCGCGGCAGAGCGGATCGGCCAGATCCGCCAAGACGCTGCGGCCGCCGGGACATTCAATGCGCGAATCGGCGAAGCGCGTACCGGGAAGAAAGAGACCTGCCGCGCGCAGCGCAAGGAAATCCGACTCGGTCAGCCGGCCCGTGCCGGCGGTGGCCAGCGCCTCGAGCAGGACGGCATCGATGCGATCCGTCACGGCTCCACCGTCCAGCAGCCGCTGCAGCGTCGCATGCCCGTGCACGCCGCGCTTGAGAACGCCGGTCCGGTACAGGTCGAGGAAACCGTCGACGAACATCTCGCTGCAGCCGTACAGGCCGCGGTCGAGGTTCTCGAGCCCGCCGTGCGCGCCGATTGCGGCGGTGACGAGCGGATCGAGCCCGAGAGCGGCATGGGCCGCGCGGTACTGGGGATTGCGCTGCTGGCGCAGCTGCAGGCCGTAGACCACGGCATCGGCGAGTTCACCGATACCGAGCTGCAGCGTGCCGCCGTCGCGGACCAGGGCCGAGGCCTGCAGGCCGATGCAGTAGTCCACCGTGCTTATGGGCAGGCTCGGGGCGCAATAGGGATCGTGCTCGTAGCGCGGATGGTCGACGATGAAGTCGAAGCGGTCCTCCGCGACGACGGCATCACCCAGCATGAACGGCATGCGCCGGTTGATCGCACCGATCACGGCCAGCGGTGCGCCGGTGGCCCGCGCCGCGGCGAGGCCATCGAGCAGGTCGAGGGTGAGGTCCGGATTCGCCGACAGGCTGTACTCCGTACCCCGGGCCACCGCTCTGGCACTGACTGACTGGGCTACCACGTTGACGCCGAGAGCCAGCAGGTCGCGGACGACGTGCGTGTAGTTGGTCGACAGGTAGTGCTGCTGCACGGCCGGGACGCCAAGCCAGCCGCCGGCGTCGACGTAGAACTCGCTCACCGTCACGTTGGGCGGCAGGCGACCGGCGCGTTGCGCGGCAACGTAGTCCAGCTCGACGTAATCACCGAACAGCCGTTCGTTCAGCGGGCCGAGGAAGCGGGCGTGCAGATCGCCCTGGGCGCGGGGCCGCGAGAGCGACAGTGCCGTGATGATTCTCAGGCTCAAATCGGGATTGCGTGCGGCGCGCCGGTAGAATTCGTTCAGCAGCGCATTGGGCTTGCCGATCCCGAGCGGCGTCGCGAGCACGATCCGCGATCCCACCCGGCTCAGCGTCGCCTCGACCACCTCGCCGACATCGTCGAATACCCGGGTCATGGCTTGCGGTACTCTCGGCTGGGGCGCTGGCATCGCCGTAGCGGACGGGGCGCTATAGTAGCAGCAGCGTCGCGCGTCCGCGGCCGATGCCGCACCGGAGCAGGCCGAGTCCGATGACATACCCCTGGCGAACCCTGACGCTGCTGCTCGCGGCGGGCCTGCTGGCCGGCTGCGGCGTGCGCCGACCGCCATCGCCTGCGCCGGCTCCGGTGCAGTCCGCCGGCGGCGGCGAGTCGTACAGGGTGGACTGCGCCGCCTCGACACTCCGGGTGCTGGTCCGGCGCGAGGGGCCGCTGGCGGCGCTGGGACACAATCACGTGCTGCTGCTGCACCCGCTTGCCGGCGAGATCGGACTGGCCGCGGGCAGCGACGCGGCGGGCGGCAGCCTGGAGTTTGCGGTCGACGCGATCGTCGTCGACGATCCTGACGAGCGCCGCGCCGCGGGGCCGGACTTCCCGGGTACGGTGCCGGCGGACGACATTGCCGGTACGCGCCGCAATCTGCTCGGGCCCGCCGTCCTCGATGCCGCGCACTGGCCGCGGATCCGGATCGAGATCGGCACGGTCTCGGGTGGGCCGGAGCGCTATACCGCGGCGGCCTTCCTCGTGGTGCGCGGTCACCGCTCGCCGGTGACGGTGCCGGTCGTCGTGGAGCGGGCCGCCGATACGGTGGTCGCCAGTGGCGAGCTCAACCTCAGCCAGCGGGCGCTCGGTCTGGAGCCATTCAGCGTGCTGTTCGGCGCACTGCGCGTGGCCGACGAGCTCGGCACGCGGTTCCGCTTCGTGCTGAGACCCAGGTCGCAGTCGGTGGGAGCGCCCGACACCTGCGCTGCCGAGACTGCCGACCAGTCGATGTTCCCGGCCGGCCACTGAAGGCACTATCCCGCCATGAGCCATCGCGCCCCCTGGATCAAGCCGGTGATCGCCTTCGGCGTGCCGTTGCTCGCGCTCGTCATCGGTCTGCCTTACCTTACCGGCCATGGCTACGGCTGGCCGTCCGTGGCCGACCTCGGCCGGAGCCTGAACGGCGTGCGCGCCTCGATCGGTCACGCGGTCGCCGGCGACACGGGTCCGGGCCGCACCGTCCGCCTGTACGAGTGCAGCGGACCGGGCGGACGCACGCTCTCGAATACGCCGTGCGGTCCGAACGCCCGGATTCACGACATCGATCCGCAGGCCGTCAGCCAGTTCCATGCTGAGCGCGCCCCGCCGCAGGCCGCGCGGCCCGCGGCAGTGCCGGGTGCCGCGCACGACGGTTCACCGGCCGGCATCCTCAACGGCGTGCGCGAGGACCTGGCCGCCGCACAGTCGGTGGACGCGGGCCGCCGTGCGGCGGCCGAGCTCGATTCGCAGTAAACGTCCAGTACGGCCTGAACCGCCGCACCGGCGGCGGGTCCTGAAACGCGAACCAAGACACGCCCCGCGCGTGCCCTGCCCACTAGCATTCTGTTGAATGCAAGAACGCGGACCCGACAAAATTCCCTTCCGTCAGGACGGTGCCGGACAGAGGTCCGGCGAACCGCCGCCGACGATCGAGCAGATCGTTGCGCGCTGTGGCGACGGGCGGCTGGTCGATGGCAGTGTCTGCGCCAAGGAGTTTCGTCTGTTCCTGGGCGTCCAGTCGGCAGCGACCCTCGCCCGCTATGCGAACTACTGCGTCGTGGTGCGCTTTGCCATCCGCACGGCGGTGCTGGCCGACATCACCAATGAAATGGGGCGACGCCTCGGCTACGAGGTCGCACCCGCACCCTATGTGGTCGCCGGCGCACCGCCGCCGGCCAGCGGCTGCTGGCGCCGCGGCAGCTTCGAGCTGCACGTGGTGGCGACCGCTACGAATCCCCCCAGGGTCGACCTCGACAAGCTCTTCGCCGCCGGCATGACGGCGGAGGGTGACCGGCCCGTGATGCGGGCGACCGCACGCTTCGCCGTCATCACCGGCCGCCACGACACCACCGCCATCCGGGCGCGCCTCGGTGGTCACCCGCATCGCTCGCTGCTGCGCCTGCTGACGATCGACGGCCTGACCCGGATGGTGGCCATCGCCGAGGAGGTGCGCGGCACCGACCGTACGCAGAACATCCGCGGCATCCTCACCCCCGGCGATCAGACGATACGCTCGCTGCGCGGCCTGCCGGATGCCGGCCGTGGCTGAGCGGCCGGCGATCGCTGGCGCCGACGCTGGCGCCGCGACCCGTCCCGCGCACCGGCGGCGGCTCTGGTGGCCAAAGCCCGTCTACGAAGCCCGCCCGGCGATGTGTCTGCTGCTCGGCGGTCTGGCAGCGTTCGCCTCGCTGCGCGGTGCGCTCGACGCCCACGACCAGTCGCTGCTGACCGCGAGCGGCCTGGGGTTGGGGGGTGTTCTCGCGCTGTACGGCGGCATCACGCTGCAGGTCCGCCACGATTTTCGGGCCAGCGTCCGCCGTCGACTCGCGGCGGACGGCGCGCGCCGCAACCGCGACCTGCCCGGGGGCGTGGGCGGGCGTCCGGGCCGGCGCGCCACCGTCGCCGAGGG
>CAIMCI010000146.1 GCA_903839465.1 uncultured Pseudomonadota bacterium | reverse complement strand
TTCTATGCCGGCGCACCGCTCATCGACAAGGATGGGCTGGCTCTTGGAACGCTCTGCCTGATCGATAACGAGCCGCGGGTAATGACGCCGCAGCAAATTGACGTCCTCAAAAAGTTTGCGAGGCAGGTGGTCAACCAGCTTGAGCTGCGCCAGTCCAGTCAGCTGAAATTTTCGCAGAGCTCTGCCAAGACTGATTTTCTGGATATGACGAGCCACGAGATTCGCACGTCTCTCCATGGGATCGTGGCGGCAGCGCAGCTCCTGAGCCAGTCTCAGCTGTCGGAGGAGCAGGAAGATCTGGTGGGCACGATCCGGCTGTCGAGCAATCATCTGATGCACGCCATCAGCGAGACGCTCGAATTTGCACAGATCGAAAGTACAGTTCTCGCTCTGCGCCCCGAACCCTTCGACCTGCAGGATCTTGTGCTGCGCACCGCAGCGCTATTCACATCGACGTCACGCGCAGCGGACATTTCGCTCAGTGTGGAACACTCGCTGACCGCTCCGGCTATCCGTATCGGTGATCCGATGCGTATCCGTCAAGCACTCATCCATCTGATTGGAAACGCCATCAAGCAGGCGCGCGGCGGCACGGTGACGGTGCGCGTCGAAGACAACGAGCAGTCCCTCGACGTTCTCTTCGAAGTCTACGACAGCATTTCGATGCGGCGCAGCGAGGGCACGGCGGCAACGCCCCCCGTCGCCGAGATACCAAGCACCGTTGCTCTCGACTACGGTCTTGGTGCCGCACGACGAATGGTGTCCCAGATGGGCGGCAAGGTGGGCGCGTCAAGTACGCCTGGCGTTGGAAACCGATTCTGGTTTCTACTGCCCTTGGAGATCGGCGCCGCTTACCCGGAGGAGTCGCCTGCAGTGCAGGGCGCGCTGCAACACCGACCGATCGCGGGTCTGCGGATACTGCTGGTCGACGACGACCGCATTACACGAACGCTCGTCGCAAAGATGATCCAGCATCTCGGTTGTCAGGCGACACTCGTCCAGACCGGCCGCGAGGCGGTCGAGGCCTGCCTCAAGTGCGACTTTGACGTGATTTTCATGGACTGTCAGATGCCCGAAATGGACGGCTACGAGGCCACACGATTGATCCGACTCCAGGACGGCCATGGCCGCCACGTCCCCATCATTGCGCTCACTGCAAGCGCCATCGACTCGGTACGTGAAAAATGTCTGCTGGCCGGAATGAGTGACTTCCTGACGAAACCCCTGGTGTATGCAAGCCTGGAGTCGACCCTGCGGCGGACGGTCAACGCCATCGGCGTCTCGCAACTCGCCCCCACCACGGCGACAGCCGTCCAAGGCTGACGCGCGGCCGACAGCGGCCGTCGAATGAGTCCAGCGCAATGCTAGGCTAAGGAGCACTGGCATTGCCGTATAAAAAGGACTCGCATGGACCCGTCACTCCGACCGATCACCGCTTTAGTGACCGGGGCCTCGCGCGGCATCGGTGCCGGCATCGCGCTGCAACTGGCGAGCCGGGGCGTCCGGCTCGCTCTGCACTACCACTCGAACCAGTCGGCGATCGAACAGGTGCTCGCGCAACTGCCGGGTGAAGGTCACGTCGCCTGCCGCGCGGACCTCGGAGACTCCGGTTCGGCCTTGCGTCTCTGGAACGAGGCTCAGACACTCATCGGCGACGTCGATGTCTTGGTCAATAACGCCGGCAT
>CAIMCI010000145.1 GCA_903839465.1 uncultured Pseudomonadota bacterium | reverse complement strand
TCTTCTCCTACCGCAAGTACTGGGCGAGCCGCTTCGGCACGGCACCTTTCCTGCCGATGAACCGTGCCGAAATGGACGTGCTCGGCTGGGATTCGTGCGACGTCATCGTCGTCACCGGCGATGCCTACGTCGATCACCCGAGCTTCGGCATGGCGATCGTCGGCCGCCTGCTCGAGGCGCAGGGCTTCCGGGTCGGCATCATCAGCCAGCCGGACTGGCACTCGGCGGAGCCCTTCCGGGCCCTCGGCCGACCGAACCTGTTCTTCGGCATCACGGCCGGCAACATGGATTCGATGGTCAACCGCTACACCTCCGACCGGCGGGTGCGCTCGGACGACGCGTACACGCCCGGCGGCGAGGGCGGCCGCCGGCCGGACCGGTCGGTGCTCGTCTACGCGCAGCGCGCCCGCGAGGCGTACCCAGACGTCGCGCTCGTCATCGGCGGCATCGAGGCCTCGCTGCGCCGGATCGCGCATTTCGATTACTGGTCGGAGAAGGTCCGGCGCTCGGTGCTGGTCGACGCCAAGGCGGACCTCCTCGTCTACGGCAACGGCGAACGGCAGATCGTCGAGATCGCACACCGCCTGGCCGCTGGCGAGGCGATTGCCGGTCTGACCGACATCCGCGGCACGGCGTTCCTCCGCCGCGGCACGCCCGAGGGCTGGGTGGAAATCGATTCGACCACGGTCGATGAGCCGGGTCCGCTGGCACCGCCGGTCGATCCCTATGCCATGGAGGACGAGCGGCGCGCCGCCAACGCCGCGGTCGAGGCCGAATCGGGCGTCGTCGTCGTCAAGCTCACGCGGCGCGTGAAGAACGAGGACCGCGCGCGCAGCGTGCTGCGCCTGCCGTCCTTTGAAGCGGTGCGCGACGATCCCGTGCTCTACGCGCACGCCTCGCGGATCCTGCATCTGGAGGCAAACCCCGGCAACGCGCGCGCGCTCGTGCAGCGCCACGAGCGCAGCGACGTCTGGCTCAACCCGCCGCCGATTCCGCTGACCACGGCCGAGATGGACGCCGTCTACGAACTGCCGTACCGGCGCGTGCCGCACCCGAGCTACGGCGAGGCGAAGATCCCGGCCTACAAGATGATCCGCTTCTCGGTGACCATCCAGCGCGGCTGCTTCGGCGGCTGCACGTTCTGCAGCATCACCGAGCACGAGGGCCGGATCATCCAGAGCCGTTCCGAGGCCTCCGTGCTGCGCGAGGTCGAGAAGGTACGCGACGAGGTGCCGGGCTTTACCGGCGTGATCTCCGATCTGGGCGGGCCGACCGCCAACATGTACCGGCTGGCCTGCAAGTCGAAGGCGATCGAGACGGCGTGCCGCAAGCCCTCGTGCGTCTTCCCCGGGATCTGCCCGAACCTCGATACCGACCACAGCGCGTTGATCGGCCTTTACCGCAAGGCGCGCACGCTGCCCGGCATCAAGAAGGTGCTGGTCGCCTCCGGCGTGCGCTACGACCTCGCCGTCGAGTCACCGGAATACGTCAGGGAGCTGGCGACGCATCACGTCGGCGGCTACCTGAAGATCGCGCCCGAGGCGATCGCCGAGGGCCCGCTGTCGAAGATGATGAAGCCGGGCATCGGCACCTACGACCGCTTCAAGGAGCTGTTCGACCGCTACAGCCGGGAAGCGGGCAAGGAGCAGTACCTGATTCCGTACTTCATCGCCGCGCACCCGGGCACGACCGACGAGGACATGCTCGAACTCGCGCTGTGGCTGAAGCAGAACGGCTTTCGCGCCGACCAGGTGCAGGCCTTCCTGCCCTCGCCGATGGCCACGGCCACGGCGATGTGGCACTCCGGCAAGAATCCGCTGAAGCGCGTCGGTCGCGACACGGAATCCGTGGTCGTGCCGAAGGGCCTCAAGGTCCGCCGCCTGCACAAGGCGTTCCTGCGCTACCACGACGCCAACAACTGGCCGGTGCTGCGCGAGGCCCTGAAGCGCATGGGCCGGGCCGACCTGATCGGTGCCGGCAAGCGCCACCTCGTGCCCGCCTGGCAGCCGGCCGGCACCGGTGGGGCGCCGCCGCTCGCGGCGGCCCTGGCGGCCCGCTCCGGCGTCGCGCGGACCCAGCACACCGGCCTGCC
>CAIMCI010000144.1 GCA_903839465.1 uncultured Pseudomonadota bacterium | reverse complement strand
GTCCCCGGTACCCACGACGTCGTTCGGGGCTTATCCGTGGTCGAGGCATTGGACCGCGCCGAGGCACCGGCCTTGACCCCGCTGCCGCGCTTTGACAAGGCAACGGACGAGCCGGTCGATGCGAGCACCGAACCCCGCTTTGCCGGTCGGCCGGACCTACTCATCTTCGAGGGCTGGTGCGTCGGCGCACGGGCCGAGGAGGCCGCCGCCCTCCTCCACCCGGTCAACGCGCTTGAGCGGGACGAGGACCCCGACGGGCGCTGGCGCGGCTACGTGAACGAGCGACTGGCAGGCCCTTACCAGGAACTCTTTGGTCGCATCGACCGCCTCGTGATGCTGCGTGCCCCGAACTTTGAGTGTGTGGCCGGCTGGAGGCAGGAGCAGGAGCACAAGCTTCTCCGCAGGGTCCGCTCGATGGGTAATCCGGAACATGCCTCGCGCGTCCTCAGCGACGCCGAGGTCACGCGGTTCGTTATGTATTTCGAACGGGTTACGCGCCATGTGCTGGCCGACATGCCGGCCTACGCCGACCTCGTGATTGAACTCAACAGCGCCCGTGAGGTGCAGTCGATTCGCTGAAGGCGCAGACCCCTCGCCGTGCCTCGCCGACAATCCACGACCCGACGATCCGGTAACGCCCGGCAGCACGCGACAGCAAACACTCCCTGGGATTTTGTGCGATGCAGAAATCCAGAGGATGTACTGAACCGCAGTAAACGCGTGGCGTATCGCGCGCAGGCTGGGCTATGCTCGGCCGGACGACACACGCGCGGTGACTAAAACCAAGCCCGTGCAGGCGGCGGCTGGGGGTCCCTCGAAAGCATCGGATGTCGGGCGACCCGTGCAAGCGCTAATCGGCGCCAGGCACGGATCCGGCGTCTGAACCCGTGATCGACGGTGGCGTGTCGGTTGGAGTCGCCGCGCGCTCGCAATGCAAGTCCGGAGCTGAGGTGTAGCCATGGAGATTCACGAGTACCAAGCCAAGGAGCTGCTCGCGGGCTTCGGTGTCGCCGTGCCGCGGGGTGGCGTGGCGTACAGTGCCGACCAGGCGGTCTACGTCGCGACCGAACTCGGCGGCTGGCACTGGGCCGTCAAGGCGCAGATTCATTCCGGTGCGCGCGGCAAGGCCGGTGGCGTGAAATTCTGCCGCACGTACCACGAGGTGGCCGAGGCGACGAGCGCGCTGCTCGGTGCGACGCTCGTCACCGAACAGACGGGGCCCGCCGGCAAGGTCGTGCACCGGGTCTATGTGGAACGTGCCGAATCCTTTGACCGCGAGATCTATCTTGGCCTGGTCCTTGATCGCAAGACCGAGCGCATCCGCATCGTTGCCGGGCGCGAAGGTGGCATGGAGATCGAGGATCTGGTCAGGACGCGCCCCGACAGTCTCCTGCAACAGGAGGTAGATCCGGCGGTCGGCCTGCAGAGCTTCCAGGCGCGGGAACTTGCCTTTGGCCTCGGCCTCAACATGAAGCAGGTCAGCCTGGCGGTGGCGACCATCATGGGTTGCTACCGGGCCTTCCGGGAACTCGATGCGACGATGGTCGAGATCAACCCCCTCGTCGTGACGCGTGATGACCGCGTGCTCGCGCTCGATGCCAAGATCACCTTCGACGACAACGCGCTCTTCCGCCGGCCACGCGTCGCCGAAATGCGCGACCCGGCGGAGGAAGATCCTCGCGAGGCACAGGCGGCGGCATCTGGACTCAATTACGTGGGGCTGACCGGCAACATTGGCTGCATCATCAACGGCGCGGGGCTGGCGATGGCGACGATGGACAGCATCAAGTACGCCGGTGGCGAACCCGCGAACTTCCTCGACATCGGCGGCGGTGCTTCGCCGGAGCGCGTGGGCGCGGCGTTCCGACTCGTGCTGTCTGATCCGAACGTCAGGGCTGTCCTCGTCAACATCTTTGCAGGCATCAACCGCTGCGACTGGGTTGCAACCGGCGTCGTGCAGGCGGCCAAGGACCTGAACGTACCGCTGATTGTCCGGCTGGCCGGTACCAACGTTGAGGAGGGGCAGCGGATCGTACGCGAGAGCGGCCTGCCGATCATCATGGCCGAGACATTGGCGGCGGCGGCCGATCTCTCTGTTGCTGCGGCACTAAAGTCCGATGCTGCCTGAGCTGCCTGTTTCACAAAATCCGGATACCGACACCCAAACGCGACCGCTCACGGAGAAGCCACGCGTATGAGCATTCTTATCGACGAGCAAACGCGCGTGATCGTGCAGGGCTTCACGGGCGACAAGGCGACCTTCCATGCCAAGGAGATGATCGCCTACGGCACGAACGTGGTCGGCGGCGTGACCCCAGGCAAGGGGGGACGCGAACACCTCGGCCGGCCGGTGTTCGACACCGTCAAGGAAGCCGTGCAGGCCACCGGGGCTGAAGCCAGTATCGTGTTCGTACCGCCCGCCTTCGCGGCGGACTCGCTGATGGAGGCGGCGGACGCGTCCCTTCGACTGGTCTGCATCATCACGGACGGGATCCCGGCACAGGACATGATGCGCGTGAAGCGGTACCTTCGGCGCTACCCGCGCGAGAGGCGCACGCTTGTCGTGGGCCCGAACTGCGCCGGGATCATCAGCGCAGGCAGGGCGATGCTCGGCATCATGCCTGGCCACATCTACCGGCGGGGCGAGGTAGGCGTCGTGTCCCGCTCGGGGACACTCGGCTACGAGGCCGCGGCCCAGCTCACGGCACTTGGCCTTGGCGTCTCGACGAGCGTGGGCATCGGCGGCGATCCGATCAACGGCAGCTCGTTTCTGGACCATCTTGAGCTGTTCGAGTCTGACCCCGACACCCGAGCAGTCATCATGATCGGCGAGATCGGCGGCCCGCAGGAAGCGGAGGCCGCCGCGTGGGCGCAGAAGAACATGACCAAGCCCGTGGTCGGCTATGTGGCAGGCGTTACGGCGCCGAAGGGCCGTCGCATGGGTCACGCCGGCGCCATCATTTCGGCGGAGGGCGATACTGCGCTCGAGAAGGCCGAGATCATGCGCAGGCACGGCCTTCTGGTGGCGCCCAGTGCCTCGGAACTCGGTTCGACCGTCGCGCGCGCGCTCGGTCGTGAAGTCCCGGCGCGGTGAGCGCGAGCTCTGCGCCGGACGACGACGGAGTCGCCGGGCGCGGAGCATTCGACGGCTTTTCCCGCTCGGGCCTTCTGTTCGAGCTCCTTGTCGGTGTCGTTGAGCGCCACGAGCCGACGGTTGCCGCCGTCCTCCGTGGCGATTCTACGATCGATCGCCTGTCACCCGCTCTGCTCGCCCGGACGCTCCAGGCTCAGGGGATCTGGTTCCAGCTCCTCGCCATCGCCGAACAGAACCGCGACATGCGCCAGCGGCGGGCCGTCGAGCGCGAGCGCGGACGCGATCACGTTCCGGGTACGTTTTCACAAGTCCTGTCCGCGGCCGCTCGCGCCGGGCTGACGGCCAGCGAAGTCCGCGCCGCCGTCCAGGGCCTGAGGGTTCGACCGGTGCTGACCGCGCATCCGACCGAAGCCAAGCGCGTCACCGTACTCGAGCGTCACCGCCGTATCTACCGGCGGCTCTACGATCTCGAGTCCTCGCGATGGACGGACCGGGAGCGCGAGGACATCGTTGCGGCGCTACGCAGCGAGATAGAGCTCCTGTGGCTGACCGGGGAGCTGCGTCTCGACAAGCCGACCGTCGAGCAGGAGGTCGCTTGGGGGCGTTACTTCTTCGACGAAAACCTGTACGAGGTGGTACCGCAGCTCCTCGTGAGTGTCGCGCGGGAGTTTGAGGCGCACTTTCCAGGCGAGCCCTTCGAGGTGCCGCCTTTCCTGCAGTTCGGGTCCTGGATCGGTGGCGACCGGGACGGCAACCCGTACGTTACGAGTTCCGTCACCCGCGCGGCACTGTGGGACATGCGGCTCGCCTGCCTGCAGCGCTACCGACTGCGACTCCTGGACCTCGTTCGCAACTTGAGTATTGCGGGACACGCCGTGCCCGTGTCGCACTCCTTCCGATCGGCCCTCTCCGTCGCGCTCGCGACCGCGAGGGATGGCGCGGCGATCGCCGCGCGCAATCCGGGGGAACTGTTCCGCCAGTACGCCGCCTGCATGCTCGAGCGGCTGGACCTCATGATTGCGTCCGGGACGCAGCAGTGCGCTACACCCAGCGGCGGCTACGCTAACGCCGACCGGCTGCTTGACGATCTCGACGTCATGCGGGAGGCTCTCGTGGCGGCGGGCGCCGCGCAGGTGGCCGGCATGCTCGTGCAGCCGCTGCGGCACGAAGTGGCGACGTTCCGCTTCAGCACCGTGCGGCTTGATGTGCGCGAAAACAGCAACCGGATCAATGCAGCGATTGCCGCCCTGTACCGCGCCGAGCGACCCGGGATCGAAGCGCCGCAACCGGGGTCCGCCGAATGGCAGCAGTGGCTTATCGCCCGCCTGGCCGAGCCGCGTGCGGCCCTGCCGACGTTCTCCGACCTGCCACCCGATGCCGCAGAAACCCTGGCGACGTTCCGCGCGATTGCGGAGATGCGTGCCGAGGTCGACCGCGAGGCGATCGGCGCACTCGTGCTCAGCATGACGCATAGCGTGGCCGATGTGCTCGCGGTCTATCTCCTGGCGAAGGAGTCGGGTCTCTTCAACGACGCCCGGGCGGTCGAACGCTGCGTGGTACCTGTCGTGCCGTTGTTCGAGACGATCGCGGATCTGCGCGCCGCGCCCACGATCCTGCGCGAGCTGCTTGGCATTCCGCTCGTGCAGCGCAGCCTGCACGCCCTCGGCAACGTGCAGGAGGTGATGGTCGGCTATTCCGACTCGAACAAGGACGGAGGCTACTTCGCAGCCAACTGGGAACTGGCAAAGGCGCAGAATCTGCTCAGCCGTATCGGACGCGAAAAGGGCGTGACAATCACGTTCTTTCATGGCCGGGGCGGCTCGGTGAGTCGTGGCGGCGTCCCGGCGGGTCGGGCGATCGCGGCCGCGCCGGCCGGCTCGATACGCCGCCAATTCCGGGTCACGGAACAGGGCGAGGTCGTGTCGTTCAAGTATTCGAACCGGGGCACGGCCGCCTACCAGCTCGAGCTGCTCGCCGCCTCGGTGCTGCAGCACGTCCTGATGTCGGAACGCGAGCCGGCGCTCAACCCTGTCCCGGAATTCGACGAAGCCATGGACGCACTGTCCGGCACGTCTTCGGCCGTGTACCGGCGGCTCATGGAGCGCCCGGAGATGCTCACTTACCTGCAGGGCGCGAGCCCGCTCGAGGAGTTCTCGCTCCTGAACCTGGGTTCGCGTCCGGCGCGGCGCACCCAGGCGAACACGCTCTCGGACCTGCGCGCGATCCCCTGGGTGTTCGCCTGGACCCAGAACCGGCATCTCCTGCCCGGCTGGTTCGGGCTCGGCAGCGGTCTGCGCGCATTCGTCGACGTGCGTGGGGACAGGGGCCGCCGCCTGCTGCGACGTATGTTCGAGGAGTCGCGACTTTTCCGCCTGATCATTGACGAGGTCGAGCGCACGTTACTGTACGTCGACCTCGGCATTGCAAGTGAATTCTCGCAGCTGGTGGCAGACGCCACGGTCAGGGATTCGATCTACGCCGAGGTCGACCGCGAATTCCACCTGACCGTAGCGATGGTTCTCGAGATCACCGAGGCGGGCGAGCTGGCGGAGCGTTTCCCGCGCTTTCGTCGGCGGCTCGCACGTCGACTCGCTGCAATCAATCAGGTAAGCCGCAGCCAGATCGGGCTGCTGCGCGAGCTTCGGTCGAGCGGCAGTGACGAGGCACGCACGGCCCTTCTGCTGTCCATCAACTGCGCTGCCGCCGGCCTCGGAGCGACCGGGTGAACGGCCTGTCGGCAGTGGCGCCAAACCCGGCTTTCAGTGCATCCGGCAACCCGGTCTTCACATGCGCAATTCGTTCAAGGAGGATCACATGAGTTTCACGACTATCGAACAGGCAACGCCGCGCCTGCACCGCTCAGAGCTTGCCGTGCCGGGATCCAATCCGGCTCTGTTCGAGAAGGCCGCGGACTCGAAGGCCGACATCGTCTTTCTCGACGTCGAGGATGCAGTTGCGCCCGATGACAAGGAACAGGCCCGGCGCAACATCATCGAGGGCCTGAACGACATCGACTGGGGCCGGAAGACCGTGATGGTTCGAATCAACGGCCTCGATACCCATTACATGTACCGGGACGTGGTCGACATCGTCGAGGCCTGCCCACGCCTCGACATGCTGCTGATCCCCAAGGTCGGCGTACCGGCGGACGTGTATGCGATCGACATGCTGGTGACTCAGATCGAGACGGCCAAAAAGCGCACCAAGCGCATCGGCTTCGAGGTTCTGATCGAGACCGCGCTCGGGATGGCCAATGTCGAGGCGATTGCGCAGGCAAGCCGCCGCCTGGAGGCGATGTCCTTCGGTGTGGCCGATTACGCCGCGTCAACGCGCGCGCGCACCACCGTGATTGGCGGCGTTAATCGGGATTCCGGTGTACTGACGGACAAGGACGAGGAAGGTCGCCGGCAATATTACTGGACGGACCCGTGGCATGCGGCCCAGACGCGAATGTTGGTCGCGTGCCGTGCCTACGGCCTTCGGCCCGTAGACGGGCCTTTCGGTGACTTCAGTGACCCTGACGGGTTTCGGGCGGCTGCCAATCGGGCCGCGGTGCTGGGCTATGAGGGCAAGTGGGCGATCCATCCTTCGCAGGTCGCGCTCGCCAACGAAGTGTTCACCCCGACCGAGGCCGAGGTTGTCCGTGCCAAGCGCATTGTGGAGGCGATGGCCGAGGCCGCGAAGGCTGGCCGTGGCGCTGTGTCGCTGGACGGGCGTCTGATCGACATCGCGAGCATCCGTATGGCCGAGGCGCTGCTGGCGAAGGCGGATCGGATGGAGCACTGACCAGGCGAGTGGCATTCCTAAGGGCGCTCGCACCGAACGCCGCTTATGCGGTCATCGCTCACGCGCCAACTCCGCCGGGCGGATGCCGCGAGACGCGGCCTCTTTAGGTGCGTCGCGACTGGCTTTGCGGAGGTATTGGTGCAGAGCGGCATCGAGTAGGGTCGATGCCGAACCACGCAACACCGCTCAGCGCAGCGCAAATGGCACCAATCACGAACGCGCCCGGCCAGGCACCGTGCCCGGATAGCCAGGCGACGATGGGAATCCCAATGAGGCCACCGAGACTACCGCCGGTGTTCAGGATACCTGCCGCCGACATCGTATTCGCTCCCGCCACGCGCGTCGTCGCTGCCCAGTAGGCTCCCTCGTTGAGTTCGACCAGGCCGAAGCAAAGTGCCATGGCGGAAACAGCGACAGCGGGATACGCCGTGTAGACCGCGAGCAGCAGCAAAATCGCTACGGTTGGCAGCGACAGCAGCGGCACCAGACGGTAGCCCCATCGGATCCCAAACCGGGTCCCAAATGCATCGACCAACACCCCGCCGACGGCGGCACCGATCGCAGCCCCCAGCGGCGGCAGCGTCGCAAGCCATCCGCTTTCTGCCACCGAAAAGTGCCGCTCCAGGACGAGATACAGGAACGACCAGTTGGCCAGTAGGTAGAACACGTAGTTCATGCTCGTGTAGGAGAGCGTGAGCATCGCCACGTCGCGGCCCGGCCACATACTGACGGGCACCCGCGAGGGCGCTTGGGAATCAGCGTGGACCACGCCCCTGTCGAGCTCGGCAACTTCCTGCGGGGAAATCGACGGGTGCTCCGTCGGTACGTCGCGTACGTACCACGTCCATACTGCGAGCAGGAGGAGCGACGGTAAGGCTGTCCAGAAAAGGGCATGCTGCCAGCCAAAGCGCTGCATCAGGAGCACGATGACTGCCGGCGCAGCCGCAGCACCGAGCTGCGCCCCCATCGACTGGACGCCGTTCGCGAGTCCCCAGCGACCGGCCGGCAGCCACGTCCGCACGACGCCCGCCCCCACCGGGAAAATGGGGGCCTGGGCTAGCCCGAGCGTCAGCTGCGACAGAACCAGTCCTGCGAAGAGAGCGCCGCCCGTCAGAATCGCCGGGGCAAGCGGCAGCATGGCGGTCGCCAAAACGGCAATCAACCCCGCCGTCGCGAGGGTTAGCCGTGCACCGAATCGCTGGCCCAGGCGACCGCTCACCAGCTGCGCCGGTGTGTAGGCAAAGAGGAATGCCCACTGGATCCAGCCGATCTGCATCTGGCTCAGGGACAGGTCGGGCATGATCTGCTCGGCGGCGATCGTCACACCCTTCTGCTGGAAGTACGCGACAGCCCCGAGGCCGACCAGGATGGAGAAGGTCCGCCATCCCACGCGGCTATGTCGTCGCCCAAGGCCCGGTCCTGCCGGCGACTGCTCGGTGATCAAAGGAGGCCGGATTCGAGTGGAAACAGGCTGAGCACTTCGTGGCCGGTCTCGGTGATGAGCACCTGTTGCTCCATCTTGACGCCCTCGGTTCCGCCGACCTCCCCGATGTAGCTCTCGACGCAGATCGTCATGCCGGGCACGAAAACGCCGTCCATCTGCGTCGGGTCCGTCGCGTCGCAGCCGATGCCTGGCCACTCGTCGACGAGGCCCACTCCGTGCGCGATACATCCGTAATTCTGGTCGTTGAACCGCGCCGGGATCGGCCATGCCCGCTCCACGAACTCCCTGAACCCCAGGCCGGGCCGAAGCAGTGCGCGGTTGTATTCGACCTGCTCCACCGCGAGTGCGTAGAGGCTGCGCTGAGCTCTCGAAGGTCGTGCACTGCCGCAATAAAACGTCCGACTCACGTCGCTGCAGTAGCCATACGGTCCGACCATGTCAGTGTCGAAGCTGACCAGGTCTCCCTCCGCTATGACTCTCGCCGAAGCCTCCTGAAACCAGGGATTAGTACGCGGACCCGAGCTGAGGAGACGCGTCTCGATCCATTCCCCACCGTGAGCGATATTTGCGTGGTGCAGCTCCGCCCAGAGCTCGTTTTCTGTCAGACCCGGCCGAAGCGCGTCGCGCATGCGTTGCATGCCGATGTCGGCGACGGCGAGTGATCGGCGCATGCACTCGATCTCCTCAACACTCTTGACCGAGCGCGCGACTTCCAGCAGCCGCTGGCCCTCGACGAGATGGAAACCCTCGGCGCGAAGTGCGTCTACTCCCTCGAGATCGGCCCTGTCGATCGCGAGGCGATCCGCGCCGTGGCCCACGAGCGCGGACACTGCCGCACGAATCTGGGCCGCCCACTGGCGGCATACCCGGTCCGCATGCTCGGCAACGAACTGGTAGCCGTAGGCGGTCGCGAGCCGGACTTCGGAGATCTGTGACGTCTGCGGCGCGAGCGCCAGGCAATTCCGGTTCGGATAGTCAAACAGGATCGCCCCGCCCTCGGCGGGTACGAGACAGTAGCGACCCGGATTGTGCAACAGCCAGACGGTCATATTCCGCGTATCGGTCGCATAGCGGATGTTGATCGGGTCGTTCAGCAGGACCGCCGCGCAATCGTTGGCTCGCAGCTGCTCCTGTACCCGCGCATAGCGGTAGCTCCGAAGCGCGTCGAGATCGAGCCCATCATCCGGGCGAAAACTGGTGTGCTCGATCCGTCCGGCCGTGATCCGACTCTGCATACATCCTCCGACGTGACAGGCCCGCCACCTTTATCGACCGGGCCGTCACCCGCCTTGACGCGACCGTAATGGCACGAGCACGCGAACGACACTCATGTCGGACCGAAGCACGAAGCGACCGATAATGGCCGTCGACAGCAACGTGCCCGTTACCAGGGATGAGCCGACCCCGAGCCGGTTTTCCCAGCTCGGCCTCGAACATACGCGAGAAAAAGTTTGGTCACCAGCCTGTTGGACAGCCACAGGCCCAGCCCCCCCCGGACGGAGAATCCAGGGCGCCCGTAGGCCACGCAGCACGCGGCGCCGCAAGAATCACCCTCCCTGACTCGTCAGAGGTCGCCCGCCGACGGCTACTCGATGCCAGATAGGCCGTCCCGCACCGGCACGCAGGCCCCGTAAGCGTCTTCGGCGCCCACAGTGCGCCGTCGGCTTTCGCCAGCCTTGCGCCACAATCGGCGTCACAGCTGCAAGCGCCACCGTGTCACGAGAACGGGCGCCTGTACCCACACCATGGCCCCGCATGACCGCTGCCATGCAGCAACGCACATTCCTCAGGGTTCGAAGTACCGTTGTATGATCAACTCTGCGGCCGTTTGATGCGGCTCGGATCAACTTCCGTACTGTGGAGGGCCCATGCCCATCCGTCACCCGTATTTTGCGCCCGGCATCGCCGGCGCTCTGCTTATTGCCTCTTCATTTCCCTCTTTGGCCACGGCATCGCCCGCGCCGCCAGGTAGCAATGAAGTCCAGGTTCCGGTTATCGATTCGATTCTTCAAGTTGCACGCGACAGGTATCACCTTGCCAGCATCACGGCCGAAGTACGCCAAAACGGCACCGTGATCTATGCGAAAAGCCTTGGTTACGCCGATCTTCAAAACGACGTGCGAGCGACACCACAGTC
>CAIMCI010000143.1 GCA_903839465.1 uncultured Pseudomonadota bacterium | reverse complement strand
TGTGCCGAGGACGAGGTGGTCGAGCAGTCCGAGGGGGTGGCGATGCCCGGCCAGGTAGTCATCGAGGCAGCGGCTCACCAGCGGCCCGCGCTGGGCGACGCCGCGCAGCTCGGCCGCGGTCAGCCAGTGCGTGCGCAGGATTTCCGGGTCGAGCGGGCCGTCGCTGTCGCCGAGCGCCTCGCAGTGGAAGCAGACGCGAAGGATCGTGCTGCGCCCCGGCCGCGTCAGCAGGTAGATGCCGATCACGGCCAGTGGTCGGCAGTGGAACCCGGTTTCCTCGCGCACTTCGCGCTCGACGCCGGTCAGCAGGCTCTCGCCGTGCTCGAGGTGCCCGGACGGTTGGCTGTAGACCTCGCGGTCGCGGTCGAGTTCGACCACGGTCAGGAAGCGCCCCCCGGCCTCGATGACCGCGGACACCGTTATGCGTGCATCGAGGTGCGCATCGGTTTTCACCGCCGCATTATAGCCGCGAACCGCCGGCCCGGCGCCGCTAACTGCGGGCGCGATCGGGCCCGCTGCCGGTCCAGGCAAGGTCGAAGCGGTCGAGGAACGCGCGTGCGGCGAGCGGTGCGCGGATGTGGCTGATGCCCTCCCAGCGGGTCTCCTGCAGGCGGCACAGGAACGCGTGGTCGTCGGCGACGATGTAGGAGGACGGGTCGCCGCGGAAATCGGCGGCCGCGTGCCGGATCTCGATGTAGCTCGTCAGCTTGCGGGCGAGGACGATGAACGGGTTGTGCTCGTAGTGGATGCGCGCCGGATCGACGATCAGCACGCGGACCTTGGCGAAGCGCCGGCCGAGCACGAGGCGCTTGACGGCGTTGAGGAACGGTGCGGATTCGAAGATGGCCGGCTCGAGATCGTGCGTGTGGATGGTCAGCAGTCGCTGCGACAGCTGCGCGATGCGGGTCGCTGCGGCACGCGCCTCGGCCAGCGAGCCGACCAGTTCGAGTTGCGCGTCGGTCGGCGGCGCCTGCGGGTCGACCGCGATCGCGAGTTCCACGCTGTCCTCCGGGGCGGTCGCCAGACTGCCGGCGGCCGCGCACGTCGCGGCCGGCATGGACAGGGGACCGCTGCCGATCCTAGAGGTGGCGCGCGGCGCGGACTCGGCAGTGGTTCACGTTTCCGGGTCCCGGCGGTGCCGGTGCTAGCCCTTGGGTGCCGGCGCGCTGGTGGTCAGGCCCCGGGCGAGGGTCTCGGCGAGGCCGGTGTAGGACTGCGGGGTGAGCGCGAGGAGTCGCGCGCGGGCGTCCTCGGGGATCGGCAGAGTGGCGATGAACGAGCGCAGTTCGCCGGGACCGAGGCGCCGGCCGCGGGTCAGGTCCTTCAGCTGCTCGTAGGCGTCGGCGATGCCGTAGCGGCGCATCACGGTCTGCACGGCTTCGCCCAGCACTTCCCAGTTGGCCTCGAGATCCGCCGCCAGCCGGGCTTCGTCCGCCTCGATTCGCGCCAGGCCCCGGCCGATCGAGTCGATCGCGAGCGCGAAGTGGCCGAGCGCGACGCCGAGATTGCGCAGCACCGTCGAGTCGGTCAGGTCGCGCTGCCAGCGCGAGATCGGCAGCTTGCGCGCAAAGTGCGCGCACAGCGCCTCGGCGATGCCGAGGTTGCCCTCGGCGTTCTCGAAGTCGATCGGGTTGACCTTGTGCGGCATCGTCGAGCTGCCGACCTCGCCGGCGACGACGCGCTGGCGGAAGTAGCCGACCGACACGTAGCCCCACACGTCGCGGCAGAAGTCGATCAGGACGACGCACAGGCGCGCCACGGCGTCGAGGTACTCGGCGATCCAGTCGTGGCATTCGATCTGCGTGGAGTACGCGCTGTAGCCGAGGCCCTGGGCCGTGACGAAGGCGGTGCTGACTTCGCGCCAGTCGATCTCCGGTGCGGCGGCGACGTGCGCATTCCAGTTGCCGACCGCGCCGTTGATCTTGCCGAGGATTGGAATCGCGGCGAAGCCGTCGAGCTGGGTGCGGACCCGGACGGCGACGTTGGCCAGTTCCTTGCCGAGCGTGGTCGGGCTGGCGGCCTGGCCGTGGGTGCGCGACAGCATCGGCAGCGCGGCGTGCTCGCGCGCCAGGGCCTCGAGGGTGGCGAGGATCCGCCGCACCGCCGGCACGAGCTCGCGATCGCGGGCGCCCTTGGCCATGTGCGCGTAGGCGAGGTTATTGATGTCCTCCGAGGTGCAGGCGAAGTGCACGAACTCGAGTTCCGCGGCGGTCGCGCCGGCGTTCTTCAGGACTCCGCGTACGTAATACTCGACCGCCTTCACGTCGTGATTGGTGGTCCGCTCGAGTGCCTTGACCGCCTCGCCTTCGTCGGCGGCCGGGCCTGCGATCAGGGCGGCGAGTGCGGCCTCGACCGCGGGCGTGACGCGGGCGAGTTCGGGCAGGCCGGCGTGCTGCTTCAGGTGCACGAACCAGCGCGCCTCGATGCGCACCCGTTCGCGGATGAGCGCCTCCTCGGAGAACGCGGCGCGCAGGCCGGCAAGGCGGCTCGCGTAGCGCCCGTCGAGCGGCGAGAGAGCCTTGAGCGTCGTGACGGCATCGCCGGCGCGGCCGGGGGTGGTCGGAGCAGTGGGCGGCGGGGTCATGGCAGGCGTCGCGCAATGATAGGATGCGCGCATGATAGCCGATCGCGATCGTTCCGCCGCGTCGGCTCCCGCCGGCCCGCGGCGAACCATCGTCAGGCAGTCATGAGCACAGTCCCGCCGCGTACCGAGCACGACAGCATGGGCGAGATCGAGGTCGCCGGGGCCGCGCTGTGGGGCGCGCAGACCGAGCGCGCCCGCCGCAACTTCGCCATCAGCGGCCTGCGCCAGCCCGCGGCCCTCATCCGCGCGCTCGGCCTCGTCAAGGCCGCGTGCGCGCGCGTCAACGCGCGCCGGGGCGGACTGCCGCCGGAGGTGGCGCGCGCGATCGAGGCGGCCGCGCTCGCCATCGCCGCGGGCGGCCACGCCGACCAGTTCCCCCTCGACGTGTTCCAGACCGGCTCCGGAACGAGCACCAACATGAACGCGAACGAGGTCATCGCCCGGCTGGCCGCCGCGGCGCTCGGTCGCGCGGTGCATGCCAACGACGACGTCAACCGCTGCCAGAGCAGCAACGACGTGATACCGACCGCCATGCACGTCGCCGCGGTGCTGGCGGTCCTGGACGAGGTGCAGCCGGCGCTGGCGCACCTGTCGGCGACGATTCGCGGGCGGATCGCCGACTGCGGCGAGGTCGTCAAGACCGGGCGCACGCACCTGATGGATGCGGTGCCCCTGACCCTCGGCCAGGAGCTGTCCGGTTGGGCTGCGCTCGTCGATGCCGCCGGCGAACGCCTGACGGCCAGCCTGCCGCGGCTGTGGCCACTCGCGATCGGCGGCACCGCGGTCGGCACCGGCCTCAACGCACCGGCGGGCTTTGGCGCCGACGTGGCCGCCGAGCTGCACGGTCTGACCGGCCGGCCGTTCGTGGCGGCGTCGAACACCTACGCCGCGCTCGGCTCGCAGGATGCGCTCGTCGAGCTTTCCGGTCAGGCGCGCGCCGCGGCGGTGTCGCTGACGAAGATCGCCAACGACCTGCGCTGGATGAATTCGGGGCCCTTGTCGGGGCTCGGCGAGATCGTGCTGCCGGCGCTGCAGCCGGGCTCCTCGATCATGCCGGCGAAGGTCAACCCGGTGATCCCGGAGGCCGTGGCGATGGCCTGCGCGCAGGTGATGGGCAACGACCTTGCCGTGGCCCTCGGCGGCCAGTCCGGCAACTTCCAGCTCAATGTCATGCTGCCGCTGATCGGCCATAACCTGCTGCAGAGCCTTGGCCTCCTCGCCACCAGTGCCCGCGCCCTGGCGGACCGGGCGATCGCCGGGTTCACGGTCGAGCGGGCGCGCCTGGAAGCGGCGCTCGACCGCAATCCGATTCTCGCCACGGCCCTCAACCCGGTCATCGGCTACGAGCGCGCCGCGGCGATCGCCCGCGAGGCGGCCGCCGGCCACGAGCCGGTGGCGGTGGTGGCCGCCCGCGCGACGGACCTCACGCCGGAGGTGCTGGCGCGGCTCCTCGACCCGCGCCGCCTGACCGAAGGCGGCGACGGCCCGGGGGGTGCATCCTGAGCGCGGCAGGCGAGGCGGCACGCGGCGGCGTCGACTGGCGCGCCCGCTTGCGCGAGCGGTTCGCGGGGTCCGCACCGAGCGGCCCGGGGCAGGTACGCATCGGCGGCCTGCCGGTCGACGTCAGTCGCCAGTACCGTCACCTGCTGCCCGCGGAGTGCCGGCCGGCGGCCGTGCTCATCCCGATCATCGACCGCGCCGACGGGCTGACCGTGCTCCTGACCGAGCGCGCGCAGGCGATGCGCACCCATGCCGGACAGATTGCCTTCCCGGGCGGTCGCATCGAGGCGACCGACCGCGATGCGGTGGCCGCGGCGCTGCGCGAGACCGAGGAGGAAATCGGGCTCGACCGGCGCTTTGTCGAGGTGCTGGGCTACCTTGAGGATCAGCTCGTCATCACAGGCTTCCGGGTGACGCCGGTGGTGGCGCTCGTCGCGCCCGGCTTTACGCTCCGCCACGACCCGACCGAGGTCGCCGCCAGTTTCGAGGTGCCGCTCGCGCACATCCTCGATGAGCGCAACCATCGGCCGCGGCGCGTGGTGCTGCAGGGGACGGAGATGCCGTTCAAGGACATCGCCTGGGACGGCTACACGATCTGGGGTGCGACCGGCGGCATGCTGCTGACGCTGGCCTCGACCCTGAACGAGCGGGCGGCGGGGTAGAGCGATGCCAATGCAGGAACTGCTGGCGCTGATGGCGCGCCTGCGCGACCCGGAGGCGG
Source organism: uncultured Pseudomonadota bacterium (assembly GCA_903839465.1). Classification (GTDB taxonomy): domain Bacteria; phylum Pseudomonadota; class Gammaproteobacteria; order Steroidobacterales; family Steroidobacteraceae; genus CAIKMS01. The sequence goes on along the minus strand of CAIMCI010000143.1, from coordinate 831 downwards.
GCTGCCCGTGGGACCTGGCCCAGAGCTTTCGCTCGATCGCCCCGTTCACGCTCGAGGAAGCCTACGAGGTGGTCGATGCCATCGAGCGCGACGACCTCGGTGCGCTGCAAGACGAGCTCGGCGACCTCCTGTTCCAGGTCGTCTTCCACGCGCGCCTGGCCGAGGAGGCCGGTGCGTTCGCCTTCGATGACGTCGTGGCCGGTCTCACCGACAAGCTCGTCCGGCGTCATCCGCACGTGTTCGGCGGCGGGCCGGCCGGTGACGCGGCCAGCACGTCCGAGCAGTGGGAACTTGCCAAGCGCGACGAACGTGCGGCCCGCGGCCAGCACTCCGTGATGGATGACGTGCCGCTCGCCCTGCCCGCGCTGGCACGTGCCGCCAAGCTCGGACGCCGGGCCGCGCGCGTCGGCTTCGACTGGCCGGACCCGAGCGGCGCACGGGCCAAGGTCGCCGAGGAGCTGGCCGAGGTCGACGAGGCCGTCGGCCGCGGCGTGGCCGCGGATATCGAGGCCGAGATCGGCGATCTGCTGTTCGCCTGCACGAATCTCGCGCGGCACTTCGCCGTGGATCCCGAGCGCGCCCTGCGCGCCGCCAGCCAGCGTTTCGAGCGGCGCTTCCGCTACGTCGAGAGCCGTCAGCAGGCGGCCGGCGGTGCGGTCGCGCTCGACGTCCTCGAGGGCTGGTGGCAGGAAGCGAAAGCGGCGGAGCGGGGCGATGCCTGAGCCGCCGCCCGGGGCGGATCCGGCCCCGGAGGAGTCCCTGCTGGCCAGCGACCAACCGCAGGTCGGGAGGTTGCTCTCGTCCATCAGCGCGCGGCAGCGCCGCGGCCAG
>CAIMCI010000142.1 GCA_903839465.1 uncultured Pseudomonadota bacterium | reverse complement strand
GCCGAGTCGGCGACGTTCGCGAGCGAGATGCCCGAGTTGGCGTTCTGGCCGCCCTGCGTCAGACCGTTGATCTGGTTCTGCAGGCGGGTCGAGATCGCGAGGCCGGCCGAGTCGTCCGCCGCGGTGTTGATACGCAGGCCCGACGACAGGCGGTTCAGCGAGGTGTCGAGGGAAACGCGGTTCGCCGTCAGGTTATTTTGAGCGGCGAGCGCGTTCGAGTTGGTTGCTACATAGAGAGGCATGTCTGGCTCCTGATGTTGATCCGCTCATACCTTCGGTACGGCGCGGTGGTGTTGCGGGCCCGCTCCGCAGGCCGAAGTTGATCCGTGCAGGTGAACTATCGGATCCGGACTGGATTTCTTTAGCCCGGCCCGCTTGACAAGCGCCAAAAACGGTTCGGAGCGGGCGGTCGCCGGGGCGCTTCGGGCGCTAAAGTTTGGCGACGGGCTGCCGGGGGGCGGCAGCGCCGCGGGCAGCGCCGCGGGCAGCGACCGGGCAGCCGGGGCGGCTGCCGGCGCCACACGCTCAGAGGAAGTTGAAGATCGACAGCTTCTTCAGGCTCACAAAGCTCTGTTCGGCGGCCTGCAGGCTCGTCTGCTGCTGGCTCAGCGTCGTGATCGAGGCGGCGTAGTCGGCATCCTGGACCGAGGACAGCGCCTTCGTCAGCTGGAGCTTCGCGTTCGAATTGACGGTGTTCTGCGCGGTGATCGCGTTCAGCCGGGCACCGACGTCGGTGCGCACCGACGAGAGGTTGTTGACCGCCTGGTCGATCGCCTGCAGCCCGCTGTTGAGGTTGTTCTGCAGGGTGGCCGTGATCGTCGCCGACGTCCCCTGCGAATTGAGCGCACCGATCAGGTTCTGCAGCGTCGTGAAGAGACTCTGGTTGCTGCTCGGGCTGACCGTCAGCACGTCGTTGTTGGCCGGGATGCCGGTGACGTTCAGCGAGATGCCGGCCGTGGGCACGGCGATGCTCTGGCCGCTCGTGTACGGCGTGGCGGCGACGACGACGGTGGAATTCGTCGTGTCGGTGACCGTGTAGGAGGTCACCGCCGGCGCGACGGTGAACGTATCGCCGGCCGCCGGCGTGCCGCTGACCTGGGTCGTCCACAGCCCGCCCGAGATCGTCCCGCCCGCCGTGTAGGCCTGGGGTGCCGAGGTGACGCCGTTCGTCGTCAGCGTGTAGGAGGTCGGCGTCACGAACGTGATCGTCGTCGACTGCTGGCCGCCGCCCGCCGGCACCGGGCTTACCGGGGCCGTGATCGTGCCGGTGCCGGTGTTGCCGGAGCCGATCGTGGACGAAAACGCCGTCGTCGGTACCGAGAACGACACCTGGTAGCCGTTACCGGTGTAGAGGGCTGGATTGGTGACGCTGGTGGCGCCCACCACGAGCGAGCCCGTGTTGGTGACGGGCGGCGTCGTCGATCCGGCCTGCACCTGGAAGGTGCCGTTGCCGTTCTTGATGTCGGTGAAGACGCGGTTGCCGGGGTCGCCGTCCTGCACGACGCGGCTCGAGCCGATCTGGATCTGCCGGGTCTGGGTGTCGCCCTGGTAGCTGACGGTGCCGGTATTGGAGCTGATGAACGGGGTCGCGTTGCTGACCGAGCCGGCGAAGAGGTACTGGCCGGAGCCATCCTGGGTGTTGGCGAGCTGCTGGAGGCTGTCGAGCTGCTGGCTGACGGTGGCCGCGAGCGTCGCGCGGTCGGCGTTCGACAGCGTCGAGTTGCTGGCCTGGACCACGGTCGTGCGCACGGTCGCGAGCAGGCTGCTGACCGCCGAGAGCGTGCTGTCCTCGAAGGACAGCCGGCTCTGCGCGAGGTTCGCGTTGTTCGCGTACTGGCCGAGCTGGTCGAGCGTTGCCTGCAGCGTGATCGCCTGGGAGGCGGCGATCGGGTTGTCGCCGGCCGTCTGGAAGGCCTTGCCGGTCGTGATCTGCTGCTCGGTCGTTGCCAGCGCCGACTGCGTCTGCTCGATCGAGGCGAGGAACTGGTCGGCGATGAACTGGCTCGAGATGCGCATGACGTGTCCTAGCCGGCGTTGATGTCGGCGATCAGGGTCTGGAACAGGCTGGCGGCGACCGAGATGACCTTGCCGGCGGCGGCGTAGGCCTGCTGCCACTGGACCAGCTTCGCGCCCTCCTCGTCGAGATTGACGCCGGAGATGTTCTGCTGGCGCTGCGAGGCCTGGGTCGCGACCGCCTGCAGCGCGGTCTGCGCGGTGGTTGCGGTCTTGGTCTGGGTGCCGATCTGGCCGACGAGCGTCGAGTAGGCGGTCGTGACGCTGGTCGTGCCGCCCGCGAGCAGGCCCTGGTTCTGCAGCCCGGCAAGCGCGAGCGCGTTGCGATTATCAGTGCCCGCGCCGTTGGCGGCCGGGATCGTGAACGTGTCGCCGCTCACCGGCGCGCCGGAGATGGTGAACGTCGAGCCGTTGGCCGTGATCGTGCTGCCGGCGGTGTAGTTCTGCGCCGGACCCGGCGCGCCGGAGCCGACGGTCACGGTGTACTGGGTCGGCGACGTGAAGGTGATCTTGGTCGCCGTGGTCGCGACCGCGCTGCCGACGGCCGGTGCCGTCACCGCGATCGTGCCGGTGCCGGTGTTGGTGGCAGCCGCCGCGGCGACCGGCAGGCCGGCCGCGGCGATGCCGTTCGGATCGCTCAGAGCCACCGCAAGCCCGGTGGCCGCGGCCGCGGTCGGCTGGATCAGGAACGTGTCGCCCGTCGCCGGCGTGCCGCTCGGCAGGGTCAGCGTCAGCTCCTGGTTGGTTCCGGCCGGCACCTTGATCGTGGCCGGGACGCCGGCCGTGAAGGTCACCGCGACCGGCGCCCCGCTCAGGGCATCGGTCGCCGTCCAGCCCGTGCCGTCGTACTTCAGCACGTAGTTCGCCGGAGTCAGGTTGCCGACGCTGCTGACCGTGGCGGTAATCGACCCGTAGGTACCGGCATCCGTATTGGACGCGGCGGCGGTGACGGTCGGCGCCGGCACGGAGAAGAGGTTGCCGCCGACGGTGTTGCCGACGGTCAGGCCCTGCGCCTGCTGGCCGTTGACGCCGGCCGCGATCGCGGTCGCGACGAGGCCAAGGCCGCTGAGCGCCGGGGTCAGGACCTGGCTCCCGGCCTGCAGGTAGCCGGCGAGCGACCCGCCCGTGATCTGCCCGGAAATGTTCTGCGCCGCGGCGCCGGTGCCGTAGTAGATGTCGAGCTGCGAGGCGTCGTACGGGTTCGTCTGCGTCGACAGCGCCGTCGTCTGCGAGCCGACCACGAGCGCCTGCCCGGAGGCGACGTAGACGTCGATCGCGCCGTTCGCCTCGGTGTTGGTGCGCACGCCCACGAGCTTGCCCAACTGGGAGACGAGCTGGTCGCGCTGGTCGAGCAGGCTGTTGGGCGACTGGTTCGGGCCCTGGCCCGCGGTCTGCGCGATCTGGGAATTCAGGGCGGCGATGTTGCTCGCCAGCGAATTGACCTGGCTGACGGTCGAGGTGACCTGGCCGCTGATGGATTTGCGGATCGTCGTCAGCGTGTTGCCGGTCTGGGTGATCGACTGGGCGAGCGACTGGGCCTGGGCGAGCACCGACTGGCGCAGCGTCGCCGAACTCGGGTTGGTCGACAGCGTCTGCACCGAATTGAAGAACGCGGTCAGCGCCGAGGCGATGCCGTTCGAGGAGTTGCCGAGGACGCTGTCGATCTGCTGTGCGACGCTGACGTAGGCGTCCTGCTGGGACACCGCCTGGTTCGCCGTCTGCAGCTGGGCATTGGCGAACTGGTCGAGGATGCGGGAGACGCCGTCGACATTGACGCCGGAACCGACGTAGCCGCTGCCCAGATTCTGCGCGAAGGACGGCGACAGGTTGATCTGCTGGCGCGTGTAGCCCGGCGTACTCGCGTTCGAGATGTTGTTGCCGGTCACGGCCAGGGCCTGCTGGAAGGCTTCCAGGCCCGAGACGGCAGTGGTCAGTATGTCGGCCATGGGGCTAAACCTTTCGGGAAGCGACTAGAGGGCGCAATTCCGCGCCCTCGGCTCAGGGCATCGGCCGGGCGCGGACATTCTTTAGGGCGCCGAGCGCCCGGCGCAGCGTGTCGGACCCCAGGATCGCATTGATCTTGGTGGCATAGCCCGGGTCGGTGGCGTAGCCCGCGCGCTGCAGGGCCTGGGCGTAGCGGCCAGGATCCGTGGCACTCGCCAGCGCCGCGGCATAGCGGGCATGGCTCTTCAGGAAGCCGACGAGATCGTTGAAGCCGTGCTCCAGCGACTCGTACGCCCGAAACGGTTCCCGGCGACGCACCGCAACCCCGTCCTGGTACTCGAGCGTCTCCTTGGCGACGCGCCGGCCGGTCCAGCCCGCGTCCGCCTTGATGCCGAAGACGTTGAAACTGGAGGCATCGCCCGCACTCGGCACGTGCTGGCCCCAGCGCGTCTCGAGCGCCGCCTGGGCGACGAGCACGAGCGGCGACACCCCGAGCTCGGCGCCGGCCTGGACCGCGTGCGGCAACACGAGCTCGACGAACTCCTCGGGGGTCGAAGCGAGCGTTGCCGGCGCCGGATTGCCGCCGATGGCCGCGGCGTCAGCCGCGGGGTCTGCTGGCGAGGCG
>CAIMCI010000141.1 GCA_903839465.1 uncultured Pseudomonadota bacterium | reverse complement strand
GGTCGCGACGCGTGGCGGCTGCGATCGAGGAGAGCTGGTCGTCCAGGCGATCGTCGATGCCCGTGGCCGCGGCGCACAGCCGCCCGACCAGGCGGCGCAGCGCTTTTTCAACCGCCAGCCAGCGCTGCTCGGCATCCTCCATTTCGCGGATGGCCGCGAGATATCGGCTTTTCCAGTCGGTCGTGTCCAATCCGCCTGGCTCCCTGCCGTGCGCTGGTCGATCCCCTGCCGGATCGGCACGGCGTCGCCGATCCTGAAGGGCCGTCGTGACGAACGCCCGACGATACGTTCACAGGTCGGGCGGCCGGCGCCGGACATACCGTTCGATATTCGCGTAACTATCTAATGTACATTGTTTTTTAGGATCCAAGCCCGCGCTGCCAAAAAAACCGGTTTTGCCGCAAGATAGCGCTCCCCGCGGTTCCTCAACGCCGGGCCTGACGGTCCGGCGACCGGTCGGGGACGCCCGGCCCGTTGCCGGCGACCTGTCAACCAGAGGCTTATTCATGAGTTCTGCCAATCACGCGTCCGATGCCACCGGCTCCGGTCCTTCCCTCGGGCCGTTCGACTGGGCCGATCCGTTTCTGCTCGACGAACAGCTGAGCGACGAGGAGCGGATGATTCGCGATGCGGCACGGACCTTCGCCCAGGCGCGGCTCCAGCCGACCGTCAGCGAGGCGTACCTGCAGGAAAAGACCGATCCGGCCATTTTTGCCGAGCTCGGCGAGCTTGGCCTCCTCGGGGTGACGCTGCCGGCCGAGTACGGCTGCGCCGGGGCTTCGTACGTGTCCTACGGGCTCGTCGCCCGGGAAATCGAACGGGTCGACTCCGGCTACCGCTCCATGATGAGCGTGCAGTCCTCGCTGGTGATGTACCCGATCTATGCCTATGGCAGCGAGGCGCAGCGGAAGAAATACCTGCCGAAACTCGCGCGCGGCGAGTGGATCGGCTGCTTCGGTCTGACCGAGCCGAGCGCGGGCTCGGACCCCTCGTCGATGCGTACGAGGGCCGACAAGGTGGGCGACGGCTATCGCCTGACGGGCTCCAAGACCTGGATCTCCAACAGCCCGATCGCCGACGTGTTTGTCGTCTGGGCGAAGTCCGAAGCCCACGGTGGCGCGATCCGCGGCTTCATCCTGGAGAAGGGCATGGCGGGTCTTAGCGCGCCGAAGATCCCGGGCAAACTGTCGCTGCGCACGTCGATTACCGGCGAGATCGTCATGGACGGCGTCGTCGTCGGCGAAGAACAGCTGCTGCCCAACGTCGCCGGCCTGAAGGGTCCGTTCGGTTGCCTCAATCGTGCCCGCTTCGGCATCTCCTGGGGCGTTCTCGGCGCCGCCGAGGACTGCTGGCACCGGGCGCGCCAGTACGGGCTCGATCGCACCCAGTTCGGGCGTCCGCTGGCGCAGACCCAGCTCTTCCAGAAGAAGCTGGCCGATATGCAGACCGAAATCGCGCTCGGCCTGCAGGCCTCGCTGCGCGTCGGCCGGCTTCTCGACGCCGGCAAGGCGGCGCCCGAAATGATCTCGATCGTCAAGCGCAACAACTGCGGCAAGTCACTCGATATCGCCCGCGTGGCGCGCGACATGCACGGTGGCAACGGCATCCAGAGCGACTACCACGTCATGCGCCATGCGCAGAATCTCGAGACCGTGAACACCTACGAGGGTACCCACGACGTGCACGCGCTGATCCTCGGCCGCGCGCAGACCGGCCTGCAGGCGTTTTTCTAGGCGATGAGTGACGCCAATCGTCCGCTGGCAGGATTGAAGGTCGTCGAACTGGCGAGAATCCTCGCCGGGCCGTGGATCGGCCAGACGCTCGCCGACCTCGGTGCCGACGTGATCAAGGTCGAGGCTCCGGAGGGCGACGATACCCGGCGCTGGGGACCGCCGTTCGTGGCGCACGCGGACGGCGACGGCGCCGACGCGGCCTATTATCACTGCTGCAATCGCGGCAAGCGGGCCGTCACGGCGGATCTTCGCACCGACGAGGGACGCACCTTCGTCCGTGATCTCGCTGCCGGGGCCGATGTCTTCATCGAGAATTTCAAGGTCGGAGGCCTTGCCAAGTACGGCCTCGACTACGACACGTTGTCGGCACTCAATCCGCGCCTCATCTATTGCTCGGTGACCGGGTTCGGCCAGTCAGGTCCGTATGCCGCGCGAGCCGGGTACGATGCGATGATTCAGGCGATGAGCGGCATCATGGCGCTGACGGGGGAACCCGGGGGAACGCCGCAGAAGATGGGCGTTGCCTTCGCCGATATCTTCTCCGGTGTCTATGGCGTCATCGGTGTACAGGCCGCTCTGTTGCAGCGCGCGCGGACCGGGCGTGGCCAGCACGTCGACATTGCGTTGCTCGACACCATGGTCGGTGTGCTGGCCAATCAGAACCTGAATTACCTCGTCTCGGGCGAGGTGCCGGGACGCATGGGAACGGCGCACCCGAACATCGTTCCGTACCAGGTATTCGCCGTCGCCGACGGGCACATCATGCTCGCCACCGGCAATGACGCCCAGTACCGGAAGGTTTGCGCCGTCCTCGGGCTGCCGGAGCTGGCGACCGACCCCGAGTACCTGACCAACCAGGATCGCGTGCGAAATCGCGACCGGCTCGTCCGGATGCTCGGCGAGGGCTTCGCCCGCCAGACCCGTGCCGCCGTGCTCGCCGCCCTGCAGGAGGCCGGCGTGCCGGCCGGTCCGATCAATAACCTGGCCGACATCCACGCCGATCCGCAGCTGCAATACCGAAAGCTGCGCGTCGATATCCCGGCGCCCTGGCTTGCGGCCGGCACCGTGCCGAGCGTGCGGACACCGCTCGCCTTTTCCGATTCCGAGCTGGTTCTCGACAGGGCCTCGCCGAAGCTGGGCCAGCACGATGCCGAGGTGCGGGCCGAGCTGTATCCGGGCGCCCGATAGCGGTGGACGCCGCCCGGCGGGCGGCCCGCTTCAGGTGGCGGTGCGGGCGTTGGTGCCCTTTCGGGCTTCTGCTTCAATGTGCGATGCGCGCAGGGGCTCGGCAACCACGAGGTAGGTGACGAAGGACACGCCGATGCAGGTCGCCACGTACCAGTAGAACCAGGACTCGTGGCCGTGCTTCTTCAGCCACAGGGCAACGAATTCCGCCGTGCCGCCGAACAGGGAGACCGTAATCGAATACGGCACGCCGACACCCAGCGACCGGATGCGTGCCGGGAAGATCTCCGCCTTGGCGACGGCGCTGACCGACGAGTAAAGACTGACGATGGCGCTTGACGTCAGCACCAGCCAGAAGGCGTGCCACGGCGTCGAGGCGGCGGCGATGCCGCTGAACAGCGGCACCGTGAAGATGCTGCCCAGGGCGCCGAATGCCAGCAGCAGCGGGCGGCGGCCGACGCGGTCCGACAAGCCGCCCATCACCGGCTGCAGGAGCACGAAGCAGACGAGCGCGCCACTCGCGATCAGGCCCGCCGTGCGGGCATCAAATCCCGACGTATTGACCAGGAATTTCTGCATGTAGGTCGTGTAGGCGTAGAAGGCTACCGATCCGCCCAGTGTCAGCCCGACGACGGTCAGGCAGGAGCGCCAGTGGGAGAGCAGTTCGGCGGCCAGTTGCGCCGCCGTTCGGGCGGCTTTCCCGGCGCGCTCCTCGAGCGTCTCCGTCATGCCGGACCGCAGCCACAGCGAGCAACCCGCGAGCGCCGCGCCGATCAGAAAGGGTATGCGCCAGCCCCAGGCCGCGAGCTGTTCCTCGCTCAGGACAACGCGTTGCAGGAGGACGAGCACGACGAGCGCGGTCAGCTGGCCGAGAGACAGCGTCGCAAAGAGCAGGCTTGAGTAGAGTCCGCGTCGCCCGGGTGGCGCCACTTCACTGAGGTAGGTTGCCGATGACGCGTACTCGCCACCCAGGCTGAAGCCCTGAACAACCCGGCCTAGCACCAGCAGGGCCGGGGCGGCGATCCCAATAGCGTTGTACCCGGGAGTGAGGCCGATGAGCAGGGAGCCGCCGCCCATCGCGAGGATGGACGCGACCAGCGCCGCCCGCCGGCCGTGCCGGTCGGCATAGGCGCCGAGTATCCAGCCACCGATCGGGCGCATGACAAAGCCGACCGCGAAGACCGCGGCCGTGTTCAGCAGTTCGGC
>CAIMCI010000140.1 GCA_903839465.1 uncultured Pseudomonadota bacterium | reverse complement strand
TGGGCATTTGTATAGTATTTAGACATTTGTCTATTCCTGAGCCAAAAAAATCAGGCCTTGGGGGTCATCGCGAGGCGCAGCGTCGAGAACGCGTTGTCGTACAGGGCGGCCGGCGTGATCGAGTAGCGGGCGAGCTCGGCACCCTTGGTCATCGCGATCTGGATCACGCCGTGCGTGAAGCCCCACAGCGAAATCGCGAACGTCGCCGGCGGGCCGACCGCGGGCGAGATGGTGCCGTCGGCAAGCCCCGTGCCGATCGCCGTGGCGAGCACGGTCAGCACCGCGTCGCCGACCGCCTGGCAGGCGTCAAGGTTCGGGTCGGCCGCGCCGTCGGTGCTGCCGGGCCGCGCCTGGAAGCGGGCGCAGGCATCGAAGCGGTGCGGCGCATCGAGGGCCCAGGCGACGTAGCCACGGCCCATCGCCTCCACCTTGTCGAGGCCCGTCACGTGGGTCGCCGACGCTTCCAGAAAGCGCCGGTGGAGGTCGCGCATCGCGAGTTCCGAGATGCCGAGCAGGACGTCGTCCTTGTCGCGGAAGTAGACGTACAGGAGGGCTCTCGACAGGCGGGCGCTGCGCGCGATCCGGTCCATCGTCACGGCTTCCCAGCCGACCTCCGAATAGAGCGCCTCGGCCGCTGCCAGGATTTCCTGGCGGCGGCGCTCCCGTTCTTCCTCGCGGCGCTGGACGGTGTACGACATGGGCCGCACTTTAAGCCTAAATTGACGTCACGTCAATAGATGGACAGATGTCTAATTCAGGCTGTCAGTCGACCCGTCCCTGGCGGCGACCGGCGAGCCAGGCTTCGAGGTGGCCGGCGAGCTGGTCGAGGCCGCGCTGGCGGGACTCGCGCGCACCCCAGGCGGCGTGCGGGGTGACGATGACCTGGTGCAGGTCCGGGGCGAGCAGCGGATTGCCGTGCACCGGCGGCTCTTCGTCGAGGACGTCGATACCGGCACCGCCCAGGCGACCGGCACGGAGCGCCGTCGCGAGCGCCTGCGCATCGACGAGCCCGCCGCGCGCCGTATTGATGAGCATTGCGTCCGGCTTCATCAGCGCGAGCTCGGCGGCACCGATCAGGCCGCGCGTCGCGGCCGTCAGCGGGCAGTGCAGGCTGAGGACGTCGACAACAGGCAAGAGGTCGCGCAGGTCGTAGCGACCGGCCGCCGGCGCGCTGCCGGGCCGGCTGGCGACCCGCACCTCCATGCCGAAGGCCCCGGCCAGCCGGCCGACGGCCTGGCCGAGGCTGCCGTAGCCGACGATGCCGAACACGAGGCCCTGAAGCTCGCGGATCGAGCGGTCCTTCAGCGTCGACGGCGAGCGCTGCCAGAGGCCGGCCTTCAGGTCGCGGTCGTACTCGACGAGGTGGTGGTTGAGGGCGAGCAGCATCGCAAAGACGTGCTGGGCGACCGAGGGCGTGCAGTAGTCGACGATGTTGATGACGGCGACCCCGTGCCGGCGGGCCGCCTCGAGGTCGATGTGGTTGACGCCGGTCGAGGTCAGCGCCACGCAGCGCAGGCGCGGCGCGGCCGCGAAATCCCCGGCGTCGAGCCCGACCGCGTTGCTCAGGATCACCTCGGCGTCGCGGATCCGCCCGTGCAGCTCGCCACGGGCGGTGTCCGGCCAGAGCCGAAGGCGCGGCAGGACGGCCCGCAGCGACGCGAGGTCGAGCTCGTCGGCGGTGGCGACGGTGCCGTAGTCGAGGAATTCGGCGCTGAGTGTCGCGCCGTCCGGCGCGCTCGGGTTCGTCATGAGGGGGACCGTCCTGCGCCAGCGCGGCAAACGCGACTGGGGCGGGAAGTTACAGCGCGTCGCGCGCCGGCACAACCGCGCGGCGACGTGGCCGCGACGCGCGGCTCAGGGCAGGTAGTTGACGGCAATCTGCCGCGCGAGCGAATCGTCCAGCGCCGATTTGAAGGCGACGACCCACAGGTCGTAGGCCTGTTCGCGCCGGCCGCCGAAGGCGTGCCTGAAGCCGGCCTCGAACAGCACTTTCTGCAGCACCGAATACGTGAAGCCGCAGCGGTGCGCCATGAACGCGTTGCCGGCCGCGAGCAGCGCACGGTGGCCGTAGAGCATGTCGATGGCGCTGATCGGGCCCTGCGCCGACGCGTAGAGCGGTTCGAGCAAAAGGTCCTTCGCGAGCGCGGCGCCAATGCTCTGCAGGTCGGGGCAGGTGATGATGGCGATGCCGTCGTCGCGAAGCACGCGGTGGAATTCGCGCAGCGCGACGGGTACTTCGTGCGCGTAGAGGTGCTCGAGGTTGTGCGACGAATAGAGCGCATCGATGCTGCCCGAATCGACGCGGCCGAGGTCGGTCAGCGTGCCCTCGATGTCGGGCGCCACGCCCGGATCGATGTCGAGGCGGATCTCCTGCCAGTCGGCGCCGGCGAAGCCCTTGAGAACGGCCTTCGTATTCGGTCCGCAGCCGACGTGCAGGAGGCGCTTCGTCGCGGGCGCCTCGCCACCGGCCGGCAGCGGCGGGTTCTCAGTCACGGAAATTGTTGAACTGCAGCGGCAGGTCGAGCTTCGCCGAGCGCAGCATCGCGATCGTCGCCTGCAGGTCGTCGCGGCTCTTGCCCGTCACACGCAGCTTGTCGCCCTGGATCGCGGCCTGCACCTTGAGCTTCGAATCCTTGACGGCGCGCTGGATCTTCCTGGCCGCCTCGGCGTCGATGCCCTGCCTGAGGATCACCACCTGCTTGCAGCGCGCGAGGTTGATCTCGGGGTCCTTGAGCTCGATGCAGCTGATGTCCACGCCGCGCTTGGTGAGCTTCAGGCGGAGGATGTCGTACATCTGGCTGACCTGGAACTCGGCCTCGGAGGTCATCGTGATGACCGCTTCCTCCAGCTCGAAGCTCGCCTCGACACCGCGGAAGTCGAAGCGCGTCTCGAGTTCCCGGCGCGCCTGGTCGACCGCGTTTCTGACCTCGTGCAGCTCGATTTCCGATACGACGTCGAACGAAGGCATGGTCGCTCCGGCGTGGCCGTCAGTGGGCGATGCGGTGGTAGAACACGGTGGTGGGTTCCAGCACGCCGGCGGTCGAGCGGGCGTAGTCGGGAATCTCGCCGGCGCGCTGCCAGCCGAGCCGCGCGTAGAGGCGGGCCGCCGCGGAGTCGGAGATCGTGTCCAGGACCAGGAGCTTGAGCCCGGCGTCGCGGCCGACTTTTTCCAGCGACTGCATCAGCGCCGTGCCGATGCCGCGGCGGCGGTACTGGGTGTGCACCATCAGCTTCTCGACTTCGCCGCGATGCGAGGCGTTGGCCTTGACCGGCAGGTGGAGCTGGATTGCGCCGGCGCAGACGTGCTCGTCGGTGGCGACGAACAGCCGCCGCTCGCCCCGGCCGACGGCCTCGAGCGTCCGCGTCCAGTAGTCGCGCGCGTCCTTGGTTCCCGGTACCGCGACCCAGCCGATCGACGCACCGTCGGTGACCGCGTCCTGCAGCAGTTCCACGAGCTCGCTGAAGAGCTCGAGGCTCGGCGTGGTGGTCAGTTCCTTGACGGTGAGCATGGCGAACCCTGTCTGCCCGGAACGGGCCGGGGCTAGGATAGCGCACGCGCCGGCCGGGTGCGGCGCGCCGGCGTACGCCCGCCGTCGCTAGGCCGGGCGCTCCGGCAGGGTCACGTCGTCGAACACGGCCGCGAGGTCTTCCGGGGTTTTCGCGCGCACCGCGAGCTCGATGCGCCGCCGCGTCAGGTGCGGGCTGCACAGCTTCAGGAAATCGTACAGGTAGCCGCGCAGGAGCCGCCCGCGGTCGAAGCCTATCCAGGTGACGTGCGGGGCGAAGAGGTGGCCCGCGTCGATCACGACGAGATCGTCGTCCTCCCCGGGCACGAGCGACATGCCGGCGACGATGCCGACGCCGAGGCCGAGGCGCACGTAGGTCTTGATGGTGTCGGCATCGGCGGCGGTCAGCGCCACGTTGAGCTCGAGGCCGGCACTCTCGAACAGGGCCGGCAGGGACGATCGCCCGCTGAAGCTGAAGGTGTAGGTGACGATGGGGTGGCGGGCGAGCGCCTTGAGCGACGGCGCGCGGTCCTGGGTCAGCGGGTGGCCCTTCGGCACGATGATCTGGCGCCGCCAGCGATACCAGGGCAGCAGCACCAGGTTCGGGAACTGCTCGGCGGCGCCGGTCGCGATCGCGAAATCGATGCGCTCGCTCTTGGCGAGTTCGGCGATCTGCTCGGACGTCCCCTGGTGCAGGTGCAGGTCGACCTCCGGGTAGTCGCGGCGGAACGCCGCCACGATCGGCGGCAGCACGTAGCGGGCCTGGGTGTGGGTCGTGCCGATGCTGAGCGAGCCGGTCGTGTCGCCGCGCACGTCCGCCGACAGGCGGCGGATGTTCTGGACCTCCTCGAGGATCTTCAGCGCCCGGTCGACGACCTGCTGGCCGGCCGGGGTGACTCGGGCGAGGTTGCGGCCGTCGCGCTCGAAGACCGGGAAGCCGAGTTCGTCCTCGAGCAGTTTCAGCTGCTTGCTGACCCCCGGCTGCGAGGTATGGAGCTTTTTGGCGGCCGTCGTGATGTTCAGGCCGTTCTGGACAACCGCGGCGAGGTAGCGGAGCTGGTGGAGTTTCATGACAGGGGTTCGCGACGGCAGGGGATCGCCGGGGCCTGCAAGGGTACCGTGCGCCGGCAGGCGGTAGGCGGTCGCCCTCCTGCCGTCGCGTTGGGGCGCCATAACCGGCGCCTATTGTTGAACGGAAGCTAAAGTGGCTATTCTCCGCAGCTGCTGCGTGGCAGCAGGGAGCGATTCGTTGCCTGCGCGCAACGACCCATTTCCGGATTTTTACAGGTCCCTGCCCCGAGGGTGGCACGGACTCCGCGTGCCGCCGGACGTACCGGCGGGCGCTTGAAGAACACCGGCTCGACGACTGCAACGCTCAGGGGGATCCATGCACATCATTCGCCCAACCCGCCTCGCCATCGCCATCGGCGTCGCACTCGCCGCCGGCAGCCTGCCGGCGCTCGCCCAGCAACCCGCGGCACCGGCGGCGTCCGGCGGTCTCGAGGAGATCCTCGTCACCGCGCAGAAGCGCGCGCAGAACTCCCAGGACGTCGGCATCGCCCTGTCCGCGGTGACCGGCGAGGACCTCGCCGCGCTCGGCGCCGTGACGGCGAGCGACATCACGAAGGCGATGCCGGCGGTCGTGCTGACCCAGCCGAACGGCCCGTCGTCGTTCAGCCTGTCGATTCGTGGCGTGACCCAGAACGACTTCGCCGACCACCAGGAAAGCCCGGCGGCGATCTATGTCGACGACGTCTACGTCAGCCAGATGGCGGGCCTTGCCTTCACGCTGTTCGACGTCGAGCGCGTCGAGGTGCTGCGCGGCCCGCAGGGCACGCTCTTCGGCCGCAACGCGACCGGCGGCCTCGCCAACTTCGTGACCCGTCGTCCGACCGATGAAGCCGGTGGCTTCATCAACGTCACCTTCGGCCAGCGCAACCTCACCCATATCGAGGGCGCCCTGAACGGCCGCCTGTGGGACGGCGTCGACGGCCGCTTCTCGTTCCAGAGCAATCACTACGATCCGCTCTTCAAGAACGTGGCCGGCGGTGCGCCGGACTCCGAGAACGGCAACGACTGGTCGCTGCGCGGCCAGCTCCTGTGGAAGGACCTGGCCGGTGGCCAGCTCTTGCTGTCCGCGCGCGCCAGCCGCGAGGACGTGCATGCCGGCGCCTGGGAGGAGTACGCGACGGTGGCCGGCGCGAACGGCTACGACACGCTGCAGGGTCCGAACGGCAACTTCTGGGGCACCTGCAAGGGCTGCAACGCGAGCGGCGTACCGGACAGCGCGCCGTTCACGACCCGCGACAACCGCGCGGGCTACGCGAAGCTCAAGACCAGCGGCGTGACCCTCAAGTACAACACCGAGATCGGCGGCGGCGTGCAGTTCACGGCGATCGGCGACTACTCGGCGCTGAAGAAGCAGTACCAGGAGGATTCGGACGCCTCGCCGTACACGATCTTCCAGTTCTTCAACGGCAGCAACGTCGACCAGCAGTCGCTCGAACTGCGCCTGAACGGCGGCGATTCGAAGCTCAACTGGACCGCGGGCGTCTATGGCCTGCGCATCAACGGCGACTACTACGAGGGCTGGGAAGGCGCCTCGTTCTTCGGTGCCCAGGAATACAACAACGCCTCGAACCCGAACGCGGGCTACGTCAACACGAGCGCGACCCCCGGCCCGTGGCCCTACGGCACGGCGCCTTACTTCACGGGCACGGTCGCCGATCCGAGCGGCGGGCTGCCGGCGACCAACGCGCCGTACAGCCTCGGCACGAAGTCCTACGC
>CAIMCI010000139.1 GCA_903839465.1 uncultured Pseudomonadota bacterium | reverse complement strand
GGTCCGCCGGCGAGCGCGAGTGGCGCGCCGCACAGCAGGGCGAGGGCCAGCAGCCGTTGCCGCCGGGTGCGGCCCGATCCCGAAGTCCGTGTCAGCTCAGGCGCGAATTCCATGGCGTTCCCCTGCTCACTGGTTCTGGTCAGCGCACGCTATAGCCGCGTGCGTCGAGGCACGCGCTCATCGCGCGCCGGTAGTTGGCGGCCTGCGCCTCAACGGCCGGATCGCGCACGTACTGGGCGTTGCCGGCGTTCGCCGCGGACGACTGCGCCGCGATCTGCTGGGCCTGCTGGCGCTGGGAGTTCTCCACGGCGCCGCCGACGATCGCGCCGGCGGCCATGCCGATCAACGCACCCGGCGCCGAGTTCCACGGGTTGGACACGGCAGCACCGATGATCGCGCCGCTCGCCGCGCCGAGGGCGACGCCGGAGCCCGGCGCCGGACCGGCAACGACGACCCGCGAGCTGCGCTGCGGCGGTGGCGGCAGCGGCCGGCTCGGATCGAAGCCCGTCTGCTGGGTGGCCCACTGCGCGCAGTCGTAGCGGTCACGGTCGAGCTGCTCCGGCGTCTGGCCGCGATTGGGCGCCGCATAGACGGTCGTATCGGGCGGCGCGGTGCGCAACGGCGGCGGCAGCGGGTACTGCGGCACCTGCGTTGCACAGGCCGCGAGCAGCCCGGTGGCCGCGAGCACCGTGACCCATTTCGCAGAACCGGACGTCGTCATCGCATGAACCCCGGGGAATCGTTCCCGAAACAGATAAACGTCGCACTTCGCCGACGGTTGACGCACTGACGTCACGAACCGGGCTGGTAGCCTACTACGGCACGCTCCGCCGGCAAGTCGCTTGGAGTCGCGCCGTGGTCGTTAAGTTCTGTGAAGGGACCGCGGGCGGGAATCGGGACGATCGACCGCGGACGCCAGAGACGTTCACGCCACCCGGCGACCCGTCACCGCCGGCTCAAGGACCCGCCATGCACACGCACGCTCCGACCCGCCTGCCGATCGCCGCCACCCTGCTTGGCGCCCTGCTGTCCTTCGCCAGCACCGCCGCGCCCAACCCCGCGGCCACACGGGCGCGGGCCGAGGAACCGACGCCGCGCCTCCTGGTCGTCCTGCACGGCAAGGTCGACGACGGCGAGGAGGCCGGGCACGGCAGCGACCGGCTGCGCCAGGCGGTCGGGCGCAGCGGCGTGGCCACGACCGGCAGCCGCACGCTCACCCCGCGCATCCACGTCGTCTACCTGCCGGGCCCGCGCGGCGGGCGCGACCTAGCCGATGCGCTGGACGCGCTGCGCGCCGACCCGGAGGTAGCGTCGGTCGAGCCGGATCGCCGCAAGTTCGCGCTCGCCGTCCCCTCGGACACGGATTTCCCGAATCAATGGTACTGGACAGCGGCACAACCGGCTGCCGTCAATGCGGAAGCCGCCTGGGACCTCACCACCGGCAGCGCCGGAACGGTCATCGCCGTCCTCGATACCGGCGTGCGCTTCGACCATCCCGACCTCGGCCGGGCCACCGCGGGCGGGCGGCTGCTGGACGGCTACGATTTCGTCGGCGCCGATTCGAGTGGCGGCTTCCTCGCCGCCAACGACGGCAACGGCTGGGACGCCGACCCGTCCGACCCCGGCGACTGGATATCCAAGGCCGACATGGCGAACGCGGTGTTCAAGACCTGCACGGTCGGCGACAGCAGCTGGCACGGCACGCGCACGGCAGGCCTCATCGGCGCGCTGAGCAGCAACGCCCGCGGCATTGCCGGCGGCACGTGGAAGCCGTGGATCCTGCCGGTGCGCGTGCTCGGCAAGTGCGGCGGCTACGATTCGGATATCCAGTCGGCCATGCTGTGGGCGGCCGGCATCAGCGTCGCGGGCGCGCCCGCCAACCAGTTTCCGGCCAAGATCGAAAACCTGAGTCTCGGCGGCAAGTCGGGCGACCCGTGCGGCAGTTACCAGGCGATCGTCGATGAACTGACGGCTGCCGGTGTGCTGGTGGTCGTCTCGGCCGGCAACGATGGCACGTCCGTCTCGCCACCCGCCAACTGTCGGGGCGCCGTCGCCGTCGCCGGCCTCAGGCATGTCGGCACCAAGGTCGGCTACAGCAGCCTCGGGCCCGAGGTCGCCCTCGGCGCGCCGGCAGGCAACTGCGGGGCCGGCTTCGTCAACGGCGGAGCGTGCCTCTACTCGATCGAGACGACGACCAACCTCGGCACGACCACGCCCGGTGCAAGCGGCTATACCGACCAGTACAACTACAACATCGGCACCAGCTTCTCGGCGCCGATTGTCTCGGCGGTGGCCGGGCTCATGCATGCCGTCAACGGCAACCTGACGCCCGCGCAGTTCCTCGCCCGCCTGAAGGAGGGCGCAACGCCGTACCCGACCACCTCGGCCGATTCCGCATCGACCGCGCAACCGCCGCTCTGCGTGGACCCGGCGAGCTCGGCCTCGACCCAGGACACGGAGTGCATCTGCACGACGGCGACCTGCGGCGCCGGCATGGCGAATGCGCTCGGCGCCGTGCACGCCGCGCAGCGGCCGATCGCCGCCGTGCGGACCCCGGCCACGGTGAACGCCGGCGGCACGGTGGCGCTCGATGCGGGCGGCAGCGCGGCCGCGTGCGGCCGGCAGGTGACGGGCTATGCCTGGAGCGTGACGCCGGCCACCGCCGCCCTGTCGGCGACGACCGGCGCCAAGACTTCGCTGGTGGCTCCGACATCCGGCTCGGTCATCGTGCACCTGACCGTGACGGACGATGCCGGCCGGACCGACACGACCGACGTGACGGTCAGTGCGACGGCCGCCGTGACCCCCGCCCCGGCCAGCGCCGGCACCCACGCCTGCCCGGCGGCGATCGACCCGAACCCGCCGAAGGTCACGCCGCCGCCGACGGCCAAGCCGGCGAGTTCCGGTGGCGGAGGCGGAGGCGGAGGCGCACTGAGCGTGGCGGAACTGTTGCTGCTTGGCGTCCTGGGCGCGCTGCGGCGCCCGCCGAAGGCCGTCACAACCCCCAGGTAATGTCCTTGCCGGCGGCGGCGGCGCAGCCCAGGAGCGCAAAAAACGGCACCAGCCGCTGCGCCAGCGCCACTGGCGGCTCTGCGGCCTCGGGATCGTCGCCCGCGGGGTCCCCGGCGTCGGCGGCGGCGTTCCCGGCGGCCGCCTCCCGCGCCAGTTCGTCCCGCAGCCGCCGGTCCACGTCCGGAATCTCCGCCACGGTGATCACACCGCGAACCCCGGGCGTCTTGCCCGCCCGGCGCAGGATGTCCTCGCCGACACTGCCGAGGTAGGTGACGCTCGGGCAGGCACTGCAGTTGAAGACGTAGACCATGCTGGCTCCTCGGCTCGACCGGCGGTGGGGTGGTACGGCTGCCAAGCCGCTACTGCGCGACACCCGTACCGTGGGATCATAGCGGAATGAGCACGCCGACCGACCGACCCCGGGGCAAGTCCCTTGCCTCGCTGAGAAGCCTTTACCCGTTCCTCGCCCCGTACCGCTGGCGCCTCGCGGCGGCCCTCGTGGCGCTCCTGGTCGCCGCCGCGGCCATGCTCGCGCTGCCGGTCGCGCTGCGCCAGCTGATCGATCGCGGGCTGACGGCCAACAGCGCGACGACGATCAACGTCTACTTCATCGGCTTTCTCGCCGCGGCGGTCGTCTTCGGCGTGTTCGCGGCGCTGCGCTTCTACCTCGTCAGCTCGCTCGGCGAGCGGGTCGTCGCCGACATCCGCACCCGCGTGTACTCGCGGGTCATCCGTATGGACCCGACCTTCTTCGAGGTGACGCGGACCGGCGAGGTCCTGTCGCGCCTGACGACCGACACGACACTCGTCCAGGCGATCGCCGGCGTGAACCTGTCGATCACGCTGCGCTCCCTGCTGAACGGCCTCGGCGCGCTGACGATGCTGGCACTGACGAGTTCGCGGCTGACCGCGATCATCGTCATCGCCATCCCGCTGATCATCGGCCCGCTGATCTTCATGGCCCGCCGCCTGCGCAGCCTGTCGCGCGACTCGCAGGACCGGGTCGCGGACACCAGCGCACTGGCCGACGAAACGCTGAACGCGATCCAGACCGTGCAGGCCTTCACGCTGGAAAACCTGCAGGTCGCGCGCTACTCGCAGGCCGTGGAGAGCGGCTACGAGACGGCCCGCCGCCGGATCAAGGTACGGTCGGCACTGACCGCGATCGGCATGATCCTCGTCTTCGGTGGCATCACGCTGGTGCTCTGGAGCGGTGCGCACGCGGTCCTTGCCGGCACGATGACCGGTGGCTCGCTGACCCAGTTCCTGGTCTACGCCGTGCTGGTCGGCGCATCGGCCGCGAACCTGATCGAGATGTGGGGTGAGATCCAGCGCGCCGCCGGGGCGATGGACCGGCTGGCGGAACTCCTCGCCGCGGAACCGGCGCTGACGGCACCCGCCCGTCCGGCGCAGCTGCCGGCGCGCGTGACCGGCAGCCTGCGCTTCGAGCACGTGACGTTCCACTACCCGTCCAGACCGGAAACAGCCGCGCTGCGCGACTTCACGCTCGAGGTCGCGCCGGGCGAGACGGTGGCTCTGGTCGGCCCGTCGGGCGCCGGCAAGAGCACGACGTTCCAGTTGCTGCTGCGCTTCTACGATGCGGGCCGCGGCCGCGTGCTGATCGACGGCATCGATCTTCGCGACCTGGCACCCGAGGCGGTGCGCGCGCAGATCGGCCTGGTCCCGCAGGATACGGTCCTCTTCGGTACCACCGCGCTCGAGAACATCCGCTACGGGCGACCGGGCGCCAGCGACGAGGACATCGTGCGGGCCGCGCAGGCCGCGGCGGCCGACGAGTTCCTGCGCGAACTGCCGGATGGCTACCGCACGTTCCTCGGCGAACGCGGCACGCGCCTGTCCGGCGGCCAGCGCCAGCGCATCGCGATCGCCCGTGCCCTGCTGAAGGACCCGCCGGTGCTGCTCCTGGACGAGGCGACGAGCGCGCTCGACGCCGAATCCGAAGCCCTCGTGCAGGTCGCCCTCGAGCGCCTGATGCAGAACCGCACGACGATCATCATCGCCCATCGCCTGGCGACCGTGCAGAAGGCCGACCGCATCATCGTCATGGACGATGGCCAGGTCGTCGCGAGCGGCACGCACACCCAGCTCCTGTCGTCGAGCCCGCTGTACGCCAGGCTCGCGGCGCTGCAGTTCACGCCGGACCGTTCCGGCGTCTGACATGCCGCTGATCACCCTCAAGGACGGCGAACTCGCCTACGGCCTGACTCCGCTGCTCGACCGCGCCGCCTTCGCGATCCGCAGCGGCGAGCGGGTCGCGCTGATCGGCCGCAACGGCACCGGCAAGTCGACGCTCCTCGCCGTCCTCGCCGGCACTCGCACCCTCGACGGCGGCGAGGTCGCGCGCCGCGACGGCCTGCGCATCACGACCGTCGAGCAGGAACCCGACCTCGGCAACGCGCAGACCCTCGGCGAGGCGGCCGCCCGGCGCGCGGGTCTTGCCACCGACGACAGTGCGCACGACGACCGGGCCCACTGGCAGGCACAGGCCCGCCTCGCCGAATACCTGAGTCGCCTCGGCGTCGATCCCGAGCGGCCGGCGGCCGCGGCGTCGGGCGGTGAGCGCAAGCGCACGGCGCTGGCCGCGGGCTTCGCCGAGGACCCGGACCTCCTCCTGCTCGACGAGCCGACCAACCATCTCGACCTCGCCGGGATTGCCCTGCTCGAGGAACTCGTCCAGAAGACGAAGTGCTGCCTGCTGATTACGCACGACCGCTGGTTCCTCGACCGGGTGGCGACCCGCATCATCGAACTCGACCGGGGTTTTCTGCGCAGCTACCCCGGCAACTACACCGCCTATCTCGAGCGCAAGCGCGAGGAGCTGGAGGCGGAAGCCGTCGCCAACCGCAAGTTCGACCGCTTCTGGGCGCAGGAAGAGGCGTGGATACGGCGCGGCGTCGAGGCCCGCCGCACGCGCGACGAGGGCCGGGTGCGCCGCCTCGAGCGGCTGCGCGAGGAGCGCGCCGCACGCCGCGAGCGGTCCGGCAACATGGCTCTCGCCATCGACACCGGCACGCGCTCCGGGAAGCTCGTGGCCGAGCTCGACGGCGTCAGCAAGCGTTTCGGTGAGCGCACGGTGGTCGCCGGTCTCAGCCTGCGCATCATGCGTGGCGACCGGATCGGCATCCTCGGTCCGAATGGCGCGGGCAAGTCAACGCTGCTGAAGCTGATCCTCGGTGCTCTCGAGCCTGACGAGGGCACGGTCCGGCGCGGTACCAATCTCGAGATCGCCTACTTCGACCAGATGCGGGATGCGCTCGACGAGGAAAAGAGCGTGGCCGAGAACGTCGCCCCGGGATCGGAATGGGTCGACAGCGGCGGGCAGCGCCGCCACATCACGAGCTATCTCGGCGACTTCCTGTTCTCGCCACGCCGGGCGGCAACGCCGGTGTCGGCGCTGTCGGGCGGCGAACGCAACCGACTCCTGCTGGCCAAGCTTTTCGCGCGCGCCGCGAACCTCATCGTCCTCGACGAGCCGACCAACGACCTCGACCTCGAGTCGCTGGACCTGCTCGAGAGCGTGTTGCAGGAGTGCCAGGCGACGGTGCTGCTCGTCAGCCATGACCGCGCCTTCGTCGATGCGGTCGTGACCCAGACGCTGGTAGCCGAAGGCGACGGCCGCTTCAGCGAGCACGTCGGCGGCTACAGCGACTGGCTCGCCTACCGCGAACGCATCGCACAGGACGACCGGGAGCGCGAGCGGGAGCGGACGGCGCCTGCCGCAACCCCCGGGCGCGCCCAGGCTACGCCGGCAAGGGCGAAGCTTTCCTACAAGGAATCGCGCGAGCTGGCCGAACTGCCGGGCGCTATCGAGGCGCTGGAGGCGGAGCAGCTGGCACTGACGGGCGCGATGGCCGCGCCCGACTACCACCGCCTCGAGGCGGCGAGGCAGCGCGCCGATCGCGCCCGCCTCGCCGAGATTCCGTCGCTGATCGAGGCGAAGCTCGGCCGCTGGGAGGAACTCGAGCAGCGCCAGGCGCGCTGAGCGCGTCCGCTCAGCGCCGGAGGTGCTCGTCGAGCCAGCCGAGCACCGTCCGGTGCCAGGTGAGGGAGTTGCCGGGTTTCAGCACCCAGTGGTTTTCGTCCGGGAACACGAGCATCTTCGACTCGATGCCGCGCCGCTGCAGTGCCGTGAAGGTCGCGATTCCCTGCTCGAGCGGGACGCGGAAGTCCTGCTCGCCGTGGATGACGAGCATCGGCGCCTTCCAGCGCGTGACGAACTGCGACGGCGAGAACTTCTCGTAGGCGGCCGGCACAGCATAGTACGGCCCGCCGTGCTCCCACTCGTCGAACCACAGCTCCTCGGTCGAGTAGGCCATCGAGCGGCTGTCGAAGATGCCGTCGTGATTGACGAGGCAGCGGAACCGGTCTGGCCAGTTGCCGGCGATCCAGTTGATCATGAAGCCGCCGTAGCTCGCGCCGAGTGCGCAGGACCGTGTGCCATCGAGCCAGGGGTACTTCTGCTCGGCGGCGGCGAGACCCTTCTGCAGGTCCTCGAGCGGCCGGCCGCCCCAGTCGCCGGAAATGGAGTCGGTGAACGCCTGGCCGTAGCCCGTGGAGCCGTGGAAGTCGATGAACACGGCGCCGTAGCCGGCGCCGGCGAAGACCTGCGGATTCCAGCGGTAGCCCCACTGGTTGGAGAAGGTGCCCTGCGGACCGCCGTGCACGAGAAAGGCGACCGGCACCTTCTGCCCGGGGGCGAGGCCGGGCGGCCTGACGACCCAGCCGTAGACCGTCGCGCCGTCCGCGCCGGCGAACGAAAACTGTTCTGGCACGCCAAGCTCGATGCCTTTCAGTGCCGTGTCGTTGACCTCGGTCAGCCGGCGCGGTGCGCCTTTGGCCGCGAGTGCGTACAGGTCTGCAGGGGCGGTGAGACTCGCCTGCGCGTAGACGATGGCGCCGGCGCGCGCATCGAAGGCCTCGACCGTGCCGTCGCCGGTCAGCCGCGTCGGCGTGCCGGTCCGCGCGTCGATCCGGTACAGCGGCTCGTGGCCCCGCTCGGTGACCTGCACGATCAGCGACGCGCCGTCCGCCGTCCAGCGCATTGCCGAGACCGAGCGGTCCCAGTTGCCTGTCAGCGAGCGTGTCGTGCCGCTCGCCATGTCGCGCAACACCACGTGGAAGCGGTCGGACTCGAAGCCGGCCCGATCCATCGCCCGGTAGGCGAGCGTCCGGCCGTCCGGCGAAAACCGGGGTTCCGCGTCCCAGGCCTTGTTGGCTTCGGTCAGGTTGAGCGGCGGCACCGTGCCGTCGGCCGGCGACAGGTACAGGTCGAAGTTGGTCGACCAGGCCTCGGCGCGACCGGCAACCCTGACGGAATAGACGAGGCTACGGCCGTCGGGGCTGAACGAGAAGTCGGCGCCATCGCCGAACGGCTTGCTGGGCACGTCGCCGTCGAGGCTGCCGGACACGCTGACCGGCGTGCCGCTGGCAAGCCCGTCCTTGGTCAGCGGCAGCGTGTAGAGCACGTTGCGCCGACCGTCGGCCCACGCATCCCAATGGCGAATGAAAAGCTGCGTGTAGAGCCGGGACCGGGGCTTCGACTTCGCGATCGCCTCGAGGCGCTGGTGCGTGCAGTCGATGGTCGCGCAGTCACGGAACACGCCGAGCGCCACCGCCAGCCGGTCTCCGGTCGGTGCCAGTGCGAAGCTCTCCACGTCGACGCCGAGGTCGGTGACCTTCTGTACCGGGCCGCCGGTTGCCGCGACGCGAAACACCTGCGCCGGTCCACCGTCGGCGGCGATGAAATACACCGCATCGCCAGCCGCCGACCACTGCGGGTCACGGCTGCTGTCCTTGAGGGCCGTCAGCCGTCGCGGCGACCCACCGGCCAGGTCGACGACGTAGAGATCGGTATGGCCGCGATTTTCCTCGAGCCGGGTCTCCCGCAGGACGAAGGCGACGTGCCTGCCGTCCGGCGACAGCGCAGGCGCCGACACCCGCTTCAGGCCGACGAGGTCCTCGGCCGTGAACGGGCGGGCGCCGCTGGCGGAGGCGATGCACAGGGCCGCGGCCGCCGAGCACGAGGCGAGGCGACGGGCGCGTGGGGAAAAGAAAGTCGTCATGGCGCGGACTCCGGGTCGCGGGGCGATCCGGCATTGTCCGCGCTGCGCCCGGCACCGGGCAACCCGTGCGGGCTTTCGGCCGGCGCCGGACCGCTCGGCGCGCCTCACGCGACGCGCTACACTCGGCCGCACCGACCCACCCGACCGCGCGGAGGACAACCCTGATGCGAACCCGTCCCGGATCCCGTCGATCGCTCGCCCTCTGCGCCAGCCTGCTGCTGGCGCCGGCACTGGTCACGGCCGCTGAAGCCCCCCCGGTACCGGTGATGCCCAAATCCCTCGCCGAAGCGATTGCCATGGAAAAGGCCGACGCCTTGCCGCGGACCGCGCTCTACGAGTCACCGGACCTCGCCGCGACCAAGCCCGGCGCGCTGCTGAAAAGCGAGCCGTTCACCGGCTACGCCGTGCCCGATCACGCGCACAGCGTGCGCATCCTCTATCACTCGCAGGACGCCGAGGGCCGCTCGGTGGCGACCTCGGGCGTCGTGCTCATTCCGGCCGGCAAGGCGCCGCCGGGCGGCTGGCCGGTGATTGCCTGGGCGCACGGCACGAGCGGCGTCGCCCGCCAGTGCGCGCCGTCGCTGATGAAGGACATGGAGTACGGCGAGGAAGGCCTCATGCCGATGGTGCGCGCGGGCTTCGCGGTCGTGGCGACCGACTACCACGGTCTCGGCACGAACGGGCCGCACCAGTACGTTAACCGCATCGCCCAGGCGCGCGATGTCATCTACTCGATCCCGGCCGCGCACGCCGCCGTACCCGACCTCGCACCACGCTGGGTCGCGATCGGCCATTCGCAGGGCGGGCTCGCGGCGTGGGGCATCGCCGAGATGCAGGCCGAGCTCAAGGATCCGAACTACCTCGGCGCGATCTCGGTGGCCGGTACGGCGGAGATGACCGAACTCCTCGGCATGATGGGCGGCAGCGTCAACGAGGCGACGTTTTACCTCACCTACATGGCCTATGGCGTCAAGGCACGCACGCCCTCCTTCGGCGTCGCGACCATGCTCGACGGAGCGGCGCTCAAGCACTACGCGGCGGCGACCAGCAAGGGTTGCTGGAACTACGCCTACGGCGCGTTCCTGAAGGAAAAGGGCGCGCGCTCGCTGAAGCCCGGCTGGGAGACCCTGCCGGCCGTGCGGACCTGGGGCGCGGAGAACGCCACCGGCACGAAGCCGATCGGCGGTGCGTTCTTCGTGATCGGCGGTGAGGCCGACATGACGGTGCCCTACAGCTCGCTCAAGGCGACGACGATCAAGGCCTGCCGGCTCGGGACCAGGCTGACCTATCGCTCCTACCCCGGCCTCGATCACGATCCGACCATGGCGGAATCGCTGCCGGACCAGCTCGCCTGGGCGCGCGAGCGCATGGCAGGCACGCCGGCGCCGAACAGCTGCCCGGAGCTGACCGCCCGCTAGGGTCGGCAACAATAGCCGGTGCCGGACCGACCCGCCGTCGCCAGTGCCAGGAGGGCGCGGATGAAGAGCGCAGGCAGGGCAGCACCTGACGCGGCCGGCCCGTACGGGCCGGGCCGCCGGCGCGCCGCGCTCGGCGGCGCGCTCCTCG
>CAIMCI010000138.1 GCA_903839465.1 uncultured Pseudomonadota bacterium | reverse complement strand
CGCTCAACGATGTCTGCGAGGACGTGCGCCGCATCACCGGCGCCACCGACCTGCCGCTGCTCGTCGATGCCGACACCGGCTGGGGCGCCGCGTTCAACATCGCGCGCACGACGCGCGACCTGATCCGCTCCGGAGCGGCGGGCATGCACCTCGAGGACCAGGTGCAGGCGAAGCGCTGCGGCCACCGTCCCGGCAAGGCGCTGGTGTCGACCGACGAGATGGCCGACCGCATCAAGGCGGCGGTCGACGGTCGCACCGACGGCGAGTTCGTGATCATGGCGCGCACCGACGCGCACGCGGTCGAGGGCCAGGCGGCCGCCGTCGCGCGCGCGCAGGCCTACGTCGAGGCCGGCGCGGACATGATCTTCGCCGAGGCGCTGCAGACGCTCGAGGAATACCGCGAGTTCACCCGCACGATCCGCGTGCCGGTGCTCGCCAACATCACCGAGTTCGGCAAGACGCCGCTCTTTACGGTCGAGGAACTGCACGCGGCGGGCCTGTCGATGGTGCTATACCCGCTGTCGGCGTTTCGCGCGATGTCGAAGGCGGCACTGGCGGTGTACACCGAGCTGCGCACGACCGGCACCCAGCGCGGGGTGCTTGAGACGATGCAGACCCGCACCGAGCTCTACGAGGTCCTCGGCTACCACGCCTACGAGCAGAAGCTCGATGAACTGTTCAAACGCTAATCTGGGCCCAGCAGGTAACCATCATGTCGATTGGATCTGAAGCGACTACCGTCGCGAAACCGAAGAAATCCGTCGCGCTGTCCGGCGTGCTCGCCGGCAACACCGCGCTGTGCACTGTCGGGCGGTCCGGCAACGACCTGCACTACCGCGGCTATGACATCCTCGAGATCGCGCCGGCCGCGGAATTCGAGGAGATCGCGCACCTGCTGATCCACGGCCACCTACCGACCGGCGCGGAACTGAGTGCCTACAAGGCGAAGCTAAGGGCGCTCCGGGGCCTGCCGCGAGTCGTGCGCGAGGTGCTCGCGGTCCTGCCGGCCTCCTCGCACCCGATGGACGTGCTGCGCAGCGGCGTGTCGGCGCTGGGTTGCGCGCTGCCGGAAAAGGACGAGCACGGCGCGGCCGCGGCGCGCGATATCATCGACCGCCTGATCGCAAGCCTGGGCTCCATGCTCTGCTACTGGTACCACGCAAGCCACAACGGCCGGTTCATCGAGGTCGAGACCGACGATGACTCGATCGGCGGCCACTTCCTGCACCTGCTGCACGGCAAGGCGCCGTCGCGCGAATGGGTGCGCGCGATGCACACCTCGCTCAACCTGTACGCCGAGCACGAGTTCAACGCGAGCACCTTTGCCGCCCGCGTCGTGGCCGGCACCGGCGCCGACGTGTATTCGGCGATCGTCGGTGCGATCGGCGCGCTGCGCGGCCCCAAGCACGGCGGTGCGAACGAGGCGGCGTTCGATATCCAGAAGCGCTACCGGACGCCGGATGAGGCCGAGGCCGACATCCGCCGCCGGGTCGCGGCCAAGGAAGTCGTGATCGGCTTCGGCCACCCGGTCTACACGATCGCCGACCCGCGCAACGAGGTGATCAAGTCGGTCGCGCGCGAGCTCGCCGAGGCGGCGGGCGACCGGCGGATGTTCGAGATCGCCGCGCGCATTGAGGCGACGATGGGGGACGTGAAGAAGATGTTCCCGAACCTCGATTGGTTCAGCGCGGTGAGCTATCACCTGATGGGCGTGCCGACGGCGATGTTCACGCCGCTGTTCGTGATCTCGCGCACCACCGGCTGGGGCGCCCATGTCATCGAGCAGCGCGAGGACGGCAAGATCATCCGCCCGAGCGCCAACTACGTCGGCCCCGACGCGCGCCCGTTCGTCGCACTCAATGACCGGCACTGACGGGGTATCGATTTCATGAACCACGCCCACCGCCGGCCGCTGCCCGGTACCTCGCTCGACTTCTTCGACGCCCGCGCCGCCATCGAGGCGCTCGCGCCCGAGAGGTGGCCGACCCTGCCGTATACGTCGCGCGTGCTGGCCGAGAACCTCGTGCGCCGCTGCGACCCGGCGATCCTCGACGAGTGCCTGAAGCAGCTGATGGGCTTTCGCCACGAGCGGGACTTTCCGTGGTTTCCGGCGCGCGTGGTGTGCCACGACATCCTCGGCCAGACGGCACTGGTGGATCTTGCCGGGCTTCGCGATGCGATCGCAGCGCAAGGGGGCGATCCGGCGCTAGTGAATCCGGTGGTGCCTACGCAGCTCGTGGTCGATCACTCGCTCGCGGTCGAGCACGGCGGCTACGAGCCCGACGCGTTCGCCAGGAACCGGGCGATAGAGGACCGGCGCAATGCCGATCGCTTCCATTTCATCGAGTGGACCAAGTTCGCGTTCCGCAACGTCGAGGTGATCCCGCCCGGCAACGGGATCCTGCACCAGATCAACATCGAGAAGATGAGCCCGGTCGTGCAGGTCGCCGACGGCGTCGCGTTTCCGGACACGCTGGTCGGCACCGACTCGCATACGCCGATGGTCAATGCGCTCGGCGTAGTCGGCATCGGCGTCGGTGGTCTTGAGGCGGAGAGCGTGATGCTCGGCCGCGCGGTCTGGATGCGCCTGCCGGAAATCGTCGGGGTCCGGCTCGTCGGCAGCGCAGGCCCGGGGATCACCGCGACCGACATCGTGCTCGGCCTGACCGAGTACCTGCGCCGCTCGCGGGTCGTGTCGGCGTATCTCGAGTTTCATGGCGAAGGCGCCCAGGGCCTGACGCTCGCGGACCGCGCGACGATCTCGAACATGGCACCGGAATTCGGCGCGACCGCCGCCCTGTTCGCGATCGACGACAAGACGCTGACCTACTTAAGGCTCACCGGGCGCGAAGGCGCGCAGATCGCGCTGGTCGAGGCCTACGCGAAGGCGGCGGGCCTGTGGTCGGCCTCGCTCTCGCACGCGAAGTACGACCGGGTGCTCGAGTTTGATCTCGCCAGCGTCGTGCGCACGATCGCCGGTCCGGCGAACCCGCACCAGCGCATTCCGACCTCGACGCTGACCGAGCGCGGGCTCGCGAAGGCTGTCGAGACCGCGCCCGGGAGCATGCCGGACGGCGCCGTGATCATCGCGGCGATCACGAGCTGCACCAACACCTCCAATCCCTCGGTGATGCTTGCGGCGGGACTCCTCGCCAAGAAGGCCGTCGAAAAGGGGCTGAAGGTT
>CAIMCI010000137.1 GCA_903839465.1 uncultured Pseudomonadota bacterium | reverse complement strand
TCCACCACGTATCGGGCCATCAGCGCGACCCGACTCGGGTCAGGTCGCCGCCAGCGGACCGAGCGCATCGCGCAGTGGACCGAGGTGTCGCTCGTAGTGGCGCCACTGCAGCAGACCCTCACGGAACAGCGGCTGGCGGACCTGCTCGGAGCTCGCGGTACGCACGCTGCGCTGCGTCCGGTGAAAGTCGAGACAGGCTTCCTCGAACTCCAGCTCACAAAAATCAAGGATCCTGCGCACGCTCGACTCGACATCCTCGACCACCTGCTCGTACTGCACCCGCAGTATCCGGCCCGGCAAGACAGCGTCCCAGTGGGCCATCAGATCGACGTAGTTGCGGTAGTAGCGACCGATGTCATCGAGGCCATAGGTGAATTCCTGGCCGGCCGCAAACAACTGTTTGAAACCGCCGAAACAGCAGCCCATCGCGTCACGCCGGGCATCGATGATCTTGGCATTTGGCAGAATCAGGCTGATCAGACCGAGATGCCGAAAATTATTAGGCATCTTGTCGATGAACATCGGCGCGCCGGACCGATAAACACGCGTGTCGGCGATATATTTCTCGCCAAGTTCAAGCAGTTTCGCCGGACTCAGCCCCGCGAGTGACCCCGGATAGCGCGGCGGGTCGTCCGAGCGCCGGCGACCATCAAGATGATGCGCGAACACGCGAATGTTCGGCAGCTCCATCGTCCCTTCGACCTTGGAGTGCGACGCAAGAATCTGCTCAAGCAGCGTCGAGCCCGCACGCGGCAGACCCACGATGAAGATCGGATCCCGACTTGGGCATCCCGCGTTCGCTCGTGACGATAGGAACTCCTCGGTGCAGACCCGAGCCTGGAGACCGAGATCACGCTCCATGAGATCCGCGCTATAGCGAATTTCCTGTCGCTTTAACGCATTGCCTCGGTCGTAGTACGCGAAAGACTCCGCGTACTCATGCCGGTCCTCAAGGGCCTTGCCGAGGGCAAAGCACAGATGGTACCGATCCGGAATGGAGGTCGTGCCGGCAATCTCATGCTCGCGCATGCGATCCAGCTCCTCGTCCTGAAAACGATAGGTCTTCAGGTTAGCAAGACTCCAGTAGGCATCACCGAAGTCGGGCTTGCGAACTGCGGCCTCACGGTACGCATCGATTGCGGCGGGCTGCTGTCCGAAGGAGCGCCGCGCGTGGCCCAGCGATAACGCGACGTAGGGGTCCTGCGGCAGGGCCGACAACAGCGCTTCATAAGCATCAATGGCCGCGGCATGATGACCGATGCCTGCGCACTGCGCCGCATAGAGCGCCTCGTAGGCGCGGTTTTCCGGATCGACGCCGCGCAGGAACCGCGCCTGCTCCAGCGCTTTGGCGAACTTCTGGCGCTTGGCCAACACGACCGCGTACTCGTACCGCGCCGCATGATAGTCCGGCGCGAACTCGACGACGCTCTCCAGCAAAAACTCCGCGTCGTCGAGGACGTCGAGCCGGACACCGATGTCTGCAAGCAGACGCATGCCCTCAAGATGATGACCCTGCGTCTGGAGAAAATGACGGCAGAGCCGTTCCGCGTGGAACAGATCGCCCTCGTTGATCAGGGCCGAGACGCTGACCAGCGGCGCCGGCATGTTCGCAAGATGCTCGACGTGGTCGCGGGCGCGCGCGGCATCCTCCAGCCGACCGGTCGCCTGATAGAGCGCGACCAGTGCCTGCCAGCTCGCCGGCAGCGCGGCGTTGAGCATCACCGCGCGCTCGTAACTGGCCGTGGCCGCCAAACGGTCACCGCGCGCCCGGTGGCAATGACCCCGCTCCTGATGTAAGCGGGCATGGTCGGGCGCTTCCGCCTCCATGCGCTCGAGGACATCAAGCGCCGACCCTAGGCCATTCAGATAGCGATGACAGACAGCCGCAAGATAGAGCGCGTCGCGGTTCCTTGGAACCTCCGCGAGCACCGCGTCCGCGATTCGCAGGCTGCCCGCGGGATCGCCGCGACCGAGCAACATCCGACCTTCGAGAAGGGCCTGTTCGATGCGCGATGGCGTCGCCGCGGGACTCGTTTCATCAACCACTCAGTGCTCCTTGGCCTTCGCGCATGCGTCACACGAAAGACGGCGCATCGCAACTTAGCACGCGACCGGGGCCCTTCGGCGGCCGACGACGCCGCGCCTTCTCAGCGAATAACCGGTCGGACGAAGAGACAGTCGAACGTCGCGCCGCTAGCGCTCCGCTCGCTCGAAGGTCACCTGACCCGCCATCACCGTCATGTCGACGGCAACGGTATGCAGGTCAAACGGGGCGACGTCGAACAGGTTCGCATGCAGCACGGTCAGGTCGGCCGCCTTGCCGGTTTCAATGGAACCACGCATGCGGTCCTCACGCTGCAGATACGCTCCGGCGCTCGTGTAGGCGACGATCGCCTGCTCGAGACTGACCCGCTCCCCGGGGCTCCACACCTGGTCTTCGCGGCCATCCGGGTCTTTGCCACCGGGATAGCGGTGGGTCGTCGCACTTTCCAGTCCGTCCAGCGCCGACACGCCAGTGACCGGCCAATCGGAGCCCCACACCAGGATCGCACCGGCCTCCAGCAGCGTCCGACTCTGCAGGAGACGCTGACTGCGCTCGGGACCAAAAAGCCGCGGCGCGAACACAGTCTCCCAGGTATCGCCCACGCTCCACAGGGGTGACATGTTGGCGATCACACCGAGGGATCTGAATCGCGGCATGTCGGCCTGATCGATCAGGCAGAGGTGCGCGATGGTATGGCGATGGTCGAGCGGGCCGTTGCGCCGACGCGCCTCGGCAAAGGCATCGAGGGCGGCACGCACCGCGCCATCCCCCTGCGCATGAACGTGAATCCGAAAGCCGAGCGCGTCGAGCCTCACGACGAGGCGGTTCAAACGTTGCTGCTCAATGAACAGTTGTCCCACGCCGAACTTGGGCTCATCACTGTATGGCTGGAGCAGCACCAGCGTGTGGGAGCCGTAGGCGCCGTCCAGGAAGAGCTTCACGCAGCCCGCGGACACGCGCGTGCCCTTCAGTGCCTTGCGCGCAGCGACGAACGCCTGGATCTGTCCCTCGTCTGCCTCCAGCGGCCGGAAGGGCAGACACAGCTGGGCGCGCACCGGCAAGGCACCGCGCCGGTCGAGCTCGCGATACGCACGCGCGATCTCGGGACTGGTCATCGCGTCCTCGACCGCCGTATACCCAAGGCGGGACATTGTCTGCAGCGCGGCGGTCAGGTCAGCGAGATGCTCGGCGGCACTCGCCGGCGGAATCACCGCCTGCACGAGATCCATCGCTGCATCTTCCTGCAACGCACCCGACGGCGCTCCGTCCGCGTCGCGCTCGATCCGACCGTTGATGGGGTCAGGCGTCGCCGCCGTGATGCCGGCCGCGGCGAGCGCCCGCGAGTTCGCCCACGCCTCATGGCCGGAGTTGTCCGTCAGGAAGGCGGGGCGATCAGGAACGACCGAGTCGAGCATCTGGCGACTGGGCTGGCCACTTGGCAGAAAAGCCACTTCATCCCAGCCATCGCCGACGATCCAGGGCTTCTCCGGATGTGCCGCGGCATAGTCACGAATGCGGTCAAGAATCTGCTCGCGCGTGCGCAGACCGTGGACGTCGAGCGCCGTGGCAGGATTCGGCGCATCGCCGGGATGTACGTGCGAGTCCTGGAAACCCGGCAGCAACATGCGCCGCGCAAGGTCAACGACACGCGTCGCCCCGCCTACGTAGGCCCGCGCACCGGCGTCATCGCCGACATAGGCGATGCGCCCGCCACTCACGGCCACCGCCGACGCCCAGCTACGCGCCGCATCGACGGTGTAGACCGCACCGTTCAGGAACACGAGATCCGCGGGCTTCACCGCGGCCACCGCCGCCGGGCAGGCCATGGTCGCAGCCAGAATCACGGCTCGCAGCAACATCGGAATCACCTCTCGCGACGGGTCAACGGCGGCGAACCCCAGCCCTAGCGATCACTGTAGAGATAGGTCACCCGAAGCCCGATCGTTCGCGGACGGTTAGTCGCGGTCACGAGCGGGCCGTTGTCCGGGTTCTTGTAGAGCTCCGCACGTTTGTCACTCAGATTCTCGCCATAGGCCTCGACGGACCAACGCAGCGTCGTGAAACCGACCGCAGCGTCGAAGGTGCTGTACGCCTTCAGGTCGTAATTCAACGGCACCGTGACCGACGCGAGCGAGTGCGCGGAGTGCTGAGCGGCCGCCTGCAGGTAGCCGGTAAAGCCCACAAACTCGCGCTCGTAGCGCGCCCGGATGTTGCCCTGGAAGGGCGGCGACTGAGCAAGACGACTGCCAGGGCCTGTCGTGGGATACAACACCACTGGCAAACCATCGTTGCCGTACAGAAAGGGGCTACTCACCTGCGAACTGCTGTTCCACGAGGCGGACTCGGTCACCGTCAGGCCGCGGGTCAACTTGACGGTCGCCTCCTCCTCCAGGCCACGGACCCGGTAGTTCGGGCCATTGCTCGTAAAGACGAGGTTGCCGTAGATCTGTGGGTCGAACTGCGTGAACAGCACGTTAGTCCAGTCCTCCTGGTACACGGCGCCGTTGAACTGAAGGCGATGATCAAGCCAGGTCGTCTTCCAGCCGAACTCTTTGTTTTTGAGGCCATCGGTGTCGAAGGACTGCGGCACCGTGAACTTGCCGTAGAGCGGCGAGGAGGCAGGCAACACACCCTGGCCGCGATTGAACCCACCGGGCCGGAAACCCTCAGAATACGTGAGGTAGAGCAGGGCCTGATCGGTCACTTTCCAGCTGACGTTCAGCTTCTTGGTGTTGCCGGAAAAGGTCTTCTGCAGGTGCAGCGCGTCCAGGTTCTTGTTGAAGGGCCCGTCAGTGCAGTCAACCACGTAGCGGCAACCATAACCTGAGTTGGTGGATCCCTTTTCATAGGTATCCATGCTGTAGACACGGATACCCGCCGTCACCGTCAGTTGTTTTGGCAGCAGGTCGAAAGCCACCTCACCAAAGGCGGCTTTCTGCTTGTAGCCCCGCGTGATGTCATTGAAAAACGCATCCCCATTGGGTCGCCGTGACGGGTCGAACTGCGTCGTTCCTGGCATCGGCTTCTGGCCGAGGAAGCCCGCTTCACCGCTGCCGTACAGGAAATTCCCTGAATCCTGGACCTGGAAGTTCTCGTAGAACAGCCCACCGATGGCCCGCAGGCGATGCTCGGCCGGCGTGCTCAGCCGCAGTTCGTGGGTCTGATGGATGTTGCGCTCGACGTCGCGCCAAGTGGCGCTCGGCGAGTAACAGTGAGGCGCATCCGGAACGCCCGGCGTCTGGCTGGCGAAGTTGGCGCCGCCGGTGCACTGGTAATACGGCGCGAGAAAACCGTTGGCGTAGGCCGTGTAGTCGGTCACACCGTCGACGTTGCGATCGAGGTAGCCCCCGGTATAGACGACACTGAGCGCTCCAAGTCGGCCACTTAAGGTCCAGGCGGTGTCCGTGAACTTGTCGACAAGGCGCGTCTGGTTGTACTGCGCCACGTTCAGGTCGCCGAGTGTCGGGTCGTAGCTGAACACGCCGTCAACGGTCAGTTTCTGGTAGCTCTCCTGCACCAGCAGACTCCAGTCATCATTGAACTGGTAGAGACCACCGATACGCATGCCCTTGTAAACGACCGGGTTGTACGCGTTGGTGACCACCCCTGCGTTCGATAGAGAGTTCGTGCCCGGAGGCAGCTGACCACCGAAGTAATACTGGATACCGGAGCCGTATGCGGTACGCTGAAAGGTCGACGGGATGTTATGGATATAGCCGCCGCGTTCGTCGTCGTACAGCACGACTCGCACTGCGAGCTTGTCCGGGATCAGGGACAGGTTCACGTGTCCGGTGATCTTGGTACTCGGGTCGCCATGCGCCGTGGTGGCATATCCACCTTCGACGCCCACCTCAACGGTATTGAGCTGCGGCTTCTTCGTGATGTAACGGATGGCACCGGCCTGTGCTCCGGCGCCGTAGAGCGTCCCCTGCGGCCCCTCGAGCACCTCGATACGCTCGAGGTCTACCGCATAGATATCGAGGTTACGGCCCGGCAGCTGTACCGGCTGATCGTCGAGGTAGACCGCGACGTTCGGAAATGGCCCGGTGCTGCCCGACACCTGGTTGGCGTCCGTGACGGCCGACAGACCGCGCATATAAATCTGGTTCTGACCTGGCCCCTGGCCGGCTGAGGTCACGTTCGGCAGAAATTTGATGTAGTCGTCGAAGGTCTGCACGTTGAGCTGGCTGAGGCTGGCTCCCGTGAGCGCCTGCATGGTGATGGGCACATCCTGGAGGCTCTCACTGCGCCGCGTGGCGGTCACCACGACCTCCTGCAACTCTGCGCTCACGCCGGGGGCGGAGGCGGACGCCGCGCCGTAGGCGTTGGCGGCCGCGTGACTCAGAATGGTTGCGACCACGGCGGACAGCCTGGAACTGACTTTCAT
The DNA here is from genome assembly GCA_903839465.1 of uncultured Pseudomonadota bacterium. Classification (GTDB taxonomy): domain Bacteria; phylum Pseudomonadota; class Gammaproteobacteria; order Steroidobacterales; family Steroidobacteraceae; genus CAIKMS01. The sequence goes on along the minus strand of CAIMCI010000137.1, from coordinate 878 downwards.
AGTATTCCCCATGACTCAACAGCTTTGAGCGCGTTCAGCGGCGCAGACGAGCATTCCCGGGCTCGCCTCGCGCACCCACATCGTGTCCTCTGCGGAACAATCGAGGCAGTGCCGGGCCACTCTAGCATGTCGATTTAGGAGCGTCGATCTGCGGCCGATCGTCGCGGCAGGACGCACGTCGCGAGCCCGCTCGGATGCGATACTGGGGCTTCACGATAGACAGCAAGACAGGCCGCAAGCCCGATGCCCGACAGTACGCTCCCCATCCGCTCTGGCTGGCAGTTCTGGATCGACCGCGGCGGGACCTTCACCGACGTCGTTGGGCGCCGCCCGGACGGCGCGCTCGACGCCCTGAAACTCCTGTCCTCGATCCCGGGGGAATATGCCGATGCGACGGTACCCGGCATCATCAGGATGCTCGGAAAGCACGGCGCAACCGGCGCGGTGATCGATCGGGTACGGGTCGGCACCACCGTCGCCACCAACGCGCTCCTTGAGCGACGCGGTGCGCGCACGGCACTGGTGACCACGCGCGGACTCAGCGACGCGCTCGCCATCGGCACGCAGGAACGCCCACACCTGTTCCGACGACGGATAGAGCTGACAGCACCGCTGTACTCGCATGCCATTGAGGCGCATGAGCGAGTCGACCCGGCCGGCCTCGTGCTCGAGGCGCTTGACGAGGAGCGCTTGCGAACGGATCTCACCGCTGCCCGCGATGCCGGCTGCGACAGCATCGCGATCGCGCTGCTGCATGGCTGGCGCTATCCCGACCATGAGCGGGCTGCGGCGCGACTCGCGCGGGCGATGGGATTCGGATCGGTGACGGTGTCACATGAGGTCATCCCGATTCAGGGGCTCATCGCGCGCGGCCAGAC
>CAIMCI010000136.1 GCA_903839465.1 uncultured Pseudomonadota bacterium | reverse complement strand
CGGCGACGACCGATGCGGTTGCCGTCGAGGCCGTCGGGGCCGCCGAGGCCGCCCCGGCGGTGGGTGCGGGCGACGAGGTCGTTGCCTGACAAGCCCGGTCCGGGCGGCATGCCGCCCGGACCCTGATCCCGGGCACGAGCCGGCGGGTCCGCTGCGGACCCGCCGCGCCGTGCACCGGACGGACAAGCCCGGGTGTCGGCACCCGGCACGGAATTTCTTCAGTCTTTAGGGTCACAGCCTCATGAACATCACCGCAGAAGCAGTCAAGCAGCTCCGCGAGCGCACCGGCGCCGGCATGATGGAGTGCAAGAAGGCGCTCGTCGAAACGAGCGGCGACCTCGAGGCCGCCGCCGAGCTCATGCGCAAGAGCGGCCTTGCCAAGGCGGACAAGAAGGCGACGCGCGTCGCCGCCGAGGGCGCCATCGTCACCGCGACGAGCAGCGACGGCCATACGGCCGTGCTGGTCGAGGTGAACTGCGAGACCGATTTCGTCGCCCGCGAGGCGGACTTCTCGGCGTTTGCGCGCGACGTCGCCCAGGCCGCCCTGGCCGGCGCGCCGGCCGACCTCGCCGCGCTGATGGCGCTGTCGACCGCCGACGGTGCGGTTCTCGAGGAGCGGCGCCGCGAGCTGATCGCCAAGATCGGCGAGAACATCTCGGTGCGCCGCTTCGTGCGCGTCGCCGCCCCCTCGGCGACGCTCGGCGTGTACCTCCACGGCTCGCGCATCGGTGCGATCGTGTCGCTCGAGGGTGGCGATATCGCGCTCGCCCGCGATCTGGCGATGCACGTCGCGGCGATCAATCCGCGCCATCTCGATTCGAGTGCCGTGCCTGCCGAGGAGCTTGCCAAGGAGAAGGAAATCCTCATGGCCCAGGCCATGGGCGAAGGCAAGCCGGCCGAGATCGTCGCCAAGATGATCGAGGGCAGGGTCCGCAAGTTCCTGGCCGAAATCACGCTCGTGGGTCAGCCGTTCGTGAAGGATCCCGACGTCACGGTCGAGAAGCTTCTCAAGCAGGCCAACGCCAAGGTGACGGAGTACGCCCGCCTCGAGGTCGGCGCCGGCATCGAGAAGAAGCAGGAAAACTTCGCGGAAGAAGTCATGGCTCAGGTCAAGAGTGCCGAGAAGCGCTGATTCCACTAGTAACGAGCGGAGGTAAGGCCCGATGACGACGACGCCCAGCCCTCGCTACCGCCGGATCCTCCTGAAGCTGTCCGGCGAGGCGCTGATGGGGGCGGAAGACTACGGCATCGATCCGCTGATCATCCGGCGGATCGCCGGCGAGATCCGTGAAGTCGTCGCCCGCAACATCCAGGTTGCGCTGGTCATCGGCGGTGGCAACATCTTCCGCGGCGCGGGCCTCGCCCGCGCCGGCATGGACCGCGTAACGGCCGACCACATGGGCATGCTGGCGACCGTGATGAATGCGCTCGCGATGCAGGACGCGCTCGAAAGCCTCGGCGTCTACGCCCGGGTCATGTCGGCGCTGTCGATCAACGATGTCTGCGAGGACTACATCCGGCGCCGGGCCATCCGCCACCTCGAGAAGGGGCGGGTGGTCATCTTCGGTGCCGGCACCGGCAACCCTTTCTTCACGACCGATACGGCGGCGAGCCTGCGGGCTATCGAAATCGACGCCGACGTGCTGCTCAAGGCCACCAAGGTCAACGGCGTCTATACCGACGATCCGATCCGCAATCCCGCGGCGACCCGCTATACGCGCCTGACCTTCGACCGGGTACTGACCGACAAGCTGTCGGTCATGGATGCAACCGCGATCGTCATGTGCCGTGACAACAATCTTCCACTGCAGGTCTTCAATCTGTTCAACGTCGGTGACCTGCTGCGCATCGTCGACGGTGAGGATGTGGGCACCGTCGTCACCAACGTCTGAATCGCATAGCCGGGGGGCGACATGATCAATGAGCTGAAGAAGGACGCCGCGGAGCGGATGGGCAAGTGCGTGGCGTCGCTCAAGCACGAGTTCAAGCGCATGCGCACGGGCCGCGCCAGCACCTCGCTGCTGGAGCACATCCGGGTGGACTTCTACGGCACCGAGTCGCCGCTGAACCAGGTGGCCAACGTCACCGTCGAGGATTCGCGCACCCTGTGCGTGACGCCCTGGGACAAGTCGATGGTGCCGGCGATCGAGAAGGCGATCCACAAGTCGGACCTCGGCCTGACGCCGAACACGGCCGGTGCCGTCATCCGCCTGCCGCTGCCGCCGCTGACCGAGGAGCGTCGCCGGGACTTCATCAAGGTCGCCAAGGGCGAGGCGGAGAACGCCCGCGTCGCGGTGCGCAACGTCCGTCGTGACGTGATGACCGCCCTGAAGGACCTCCTCAAGGGCAAGGAAATCTCGCAGGACGAGGAACGCAAGGCCGAGGAAGACGTCCAGAAGCTCACGGACAAGTACGTCGCCGAGGTGGACCAGGTGTTCGCCGAGAAGGAGAAAGAGCTCCTTCAGGTATGAGCGGAGCGGCGCCGGCCGCCGCCGGCGGGGCAGTCCCCCGCCACGTGGCGATCATCATGGATGGCAACGGGCGCTGGGCCCAGGCGCGGTTCCTGCCGCGCTCGGCCGGGCACCGGGCCGGGGTGTCCTCGGTGCGCATGGCGGTCGAGGAATGCAAGGACCGCGGCGTCGAAGTCTTGAGCGTCTTCGCCTTTTCGAGCGAGAACTGGCGACGGCCGCCGACCGAGGTCGGCCTGCTGATGAGCCTCCTGATCGAGGTGCTCGAGCGCGAGATCGACGGACTGGCCAGGAATGACGTGCGCGTCCGCTTCATCGGCGACCGCGATTCCCTTGCCCCGCAGCTCGCCGCCCGCATGACGGCAGCGGAGCAGCGTACCGCCGGCAATACGGCCCTGACGTTCGTCATCGCGATCGCCTACGGCGGCCGCTGGGACATCCTCCAGGCCACGCGCCGGCTCACCGACCGCTGCCTCGCAGGCGCCATGGCGGCCGCAGCGATCGACGAGGAGGCATTCGCCGCGGAGCTTCAGATCGGCGCGATCCCTGATCCGGATCTGTTCATCCGCACCGGTGGCGAGCGGCGGATCAGTAATTTCCTGCTCTGGAACCTGGCCTACACGGAGCTGTGGTTCACCGACGTCCTGTGGCCCGATTTTGACCGGGCCGAGTTCGGGCGGGCCTTCGACTTCTTTGCCGGACGCAACCGTCGCTTCGGCCTGACGCAGGCCCAGATGGAGCCGCGCTGATGCTGCGCACGCGGGTCATCACCGCGCTCGTGCTCTTCGCCGCGCTGCTCGCGGCGCTGTTCGCCGTGCCGACGAACGCGGGCATCGGCTTCTTTGCCGTGCTGCTCCTGCTCGGCGCCTGGGAGTGGGCAGCGTTCGCCGGCCTGCGCTCCGGCCTCGGGCGGCTGTGCTACGCGGGCTTCACGGCCGCGGTCTGCTACGGCAGCTGGCGCGCGCCCGCCGTCGTGCCCTGGCCGGCCGTCGCGGGCCTCGCGACAGCGTTCTGGGTGCTCGCCTTCGCGCTCGTCGTCGGCTGGCACCGGCCGATCGCGGCACCCGTGGCCGGGCTCATCGGCGTCATCGTGCTCGTGCCGACGTTCCTGTCGATCGCGGCGGTGCTGACCCAGGCCGGTCCCGCGTACCTCCTGTTCATGCTGTTCCTGGTATGGGCGGCGGATGTCGGCGCGTATTTCGCCGGGCGGCGCTTCGGCCGGCGGCTTCTCGCCCCGCGCGTCAGCCCGAAGAAGACCTGGGAGGGTCTGGGCGGCGGGCTCCTGCTCGCGCTCCTGATCGCCATGATCGGTGTCGTCGGCTTCGCGCAGCCGGCCCTGCCGCTCCTGGCGGTCGCCGCGGCCACCGTGCTCGCCTCGGTGGTCGGTGATCTCACGGAAAGCCTCTTCAAGCGCAATGCCGGCCTGAAGGATTCCGGGACGCTGCTTCCGGGCCACGGCGGCGTCCTCGATCGCATCGACAGCGTGACCGCGGCCGCGCCGGTGTACGCCCTCGGCCTCTACGCGCTCGGGGTGCTCCGGTGAACGCACCGGTGCAGCAGGGTGTGGCGATCCTCGGCTCGACCGGCTCGATCGGCAAGAGCACGCTGGACGTGATCGCCCGCCATCCGGACCGTTTCCGGGTCGTGGCGCTGTCGGCGCACAGCCACTGGCAGGTGCTGCACGAGCAGTGCCTGCGGCATGCGCCGGACTACGCGGTGCTGGTCGACCCCGCCGCCGCGCAAGAGCTGCAGGCCGCGCTCGCCGGTACGCGAACCCGCGTGCTGGCCGGTGCGGCCGCGGTCGAGGAGATCGCAACGCTCCCGGACGCGCCACTCGTCATGGCGGCGATCGTCGGTGCCGCGGGGCTCGGGTCGACGCTCGCCGCCGTGCGCGCCGGCAAGCGGATCCTGCTCGCCAACAAGGAATCCCTGGTCATGGCGGGTCCCCTGGTGCTGCGCGAGGCGGCCCGTTCGGCCGCCCTGATCCTGCCGGTGGACAGCGAGCACAACGCGATCTTCCAGTGCCTGCCGCCGGCCCTGGCCGGGCGGATCCCGCCGGGCGTGCGGCGCGTCCTCTTGACGGCCTCGGGCGGGCCGTTCCTCCGCCGCGCCGCCTCGACCCTGGCGAACGTGACGCCCGACGAGGCCTGCGCCCATCCGCGCTGGGTGATGGGGCGGAAGATCTCGGTCGACTCGGCCACACTGATGAACAAGGGTCTGGAACTGATCGAGGCCCAGTTGCTGTTCGGGCTCGGCACCGGCCAGGTGGAGGTTGTCGTCCACCCGGAAAGCATCGTCCACTCGCTGGTCGAGTACGTCGACGGCTCGGTCCTGGCGCAGCTTGGCAACCCCGACATGCGGATTCCGATCGCCCACGCCCTGGCATGGCCGGCCCGGATCGAGTCCGGTGTAGAATCGCTGGATCTGGTGGCCCGCGGCAGCCTCGCCTTCGAGGCCCCGGACCTTGCCCGTTTTCCGTGCCTCGGCCTGGCGCTCGCCGCCGCTGCGGCAGGCGGCACCGCGCCGGCGGTGCTGAACGCGGCCAACGAGGTGGCGGTTGACGCCTTCCTGGGGGGACGGTTGAACTTTACGCGCATTGCGGCGGTCATTGATGAGGTGCTGGCCCGGCACAGCGTGGGGGCCGTGCTGTCGCTGGACGACGTGCTCGCGGCCGATGCGGCTGCCCGGGCGCACGCCCGGCGGCTAGTCGATGACGGCCGGGGGGTAAGTCAGTGACGATCCGCGAATTTGCGTCGAACGTGCCGGCCTTCGTCGTGGCCCTCGGCATCCTCATCGCGGTCCACGAGTACGGGCATTTCGCCGTCGGCCGTGCGCTCGGCTTCAAGGTGCTGCGTTTTTCGATCGGCTTCGGCCGGGCGCTCCTGCTGCGCAGGGGCCGCGATGGCACCGAGTACGTGCTGGCGATGATTCCGCTCGGCGGTTTCGTCCGCTTCGCCGACGAGGCGGAGGCGCCGGTCGCGGCGGCCGACCGCGGCGCCGCCTTCAACCACCGCCCGGTCTGGGCGCGGGTGCTGGTGCTGCTGGCAGGCCCGGCGGCCAACTTCGTGTTTGCGGTGCTGGCCTTCTGGGTCCTGTTCCAGGTCGGCGTGCCGGGCCTCCGGCCCGTGGTCGGGGACGTGCTCGTCGACTCGCTGGCCGCCCGGGCGGGTTTGCGCTCGGGCGATGAGATCGTCGCCGTGAACGGTCGGCCGGCCGCGACCCAGGAATCGGCGGTACTCGGTGTGCTCTCGGGCGTGATCGACAGCGGCACGGTGCGCCTGACGGTGCGCAACCCGGCCGGCGAACGGCCAGTATCGATCGAGGTGCCCGAGGCCGAACGCAGCGGCCTGACCGAGCCCGGCGCGTGGAGCCACGGCCTCGGCTTCGGCTTCGTGGCGCCGCGCATGCCGGCCGTGGTCGGCGTGGTGGTGCCGGGCGGCG
>CAIMCI010000135.1 GCA_903839465.1 uncultured Pseudomonadota bacterium | reverse complement strand
TGGGCGATGCCGAGCGGGAACGGATCGTAATGCAGCACCGTCCGGGTATTGCCGCCCGGCATGACGGCGGCCGCGCGCAGAAAGCGGGCGAGGCTCGCCGGATTGGCCGCGACGTACGCGCCGCGCCGCACCTCGACCGCGGCCGAGAGGGCCTCGCCGTGACGAGACCCTGGCAGCGTCGCGACCCCGTGCGGCACCGGGGCCGGCGTCAGACGCGTTTCAGCGCGGCCGTATCGATCGGCAGCCGGCGCAGTCGCTTGCCCGTCGCGGCGTAGATCGCGTTGACCACGGCCGGCGCGATCGGCGGCGTGCCCGGCTCGCCGATGCCGCCCGGGGCCTCGGTGCTCGGCAGGATGTGGACCTCGACCGGCGGCATCTCGCTCATCCGCAGAACCGGATAATCGTTGAAGTTGCCCTGCTCGACGCGCCCGTCCTGGTAGGTGATCCGGCCGTAGAGCGCCGCGGACAGCCCGTAGACGATGGCTCCCTCGATCTGGCGGCGGATGATCCCGGGATTGACGGTCCGCCCGCAGTCGACGACCGCGACGACCCGGTGCACCTTCGGCGTGCCGTCCTTGGCGACCGAGACTTCGGCGACCTCGGCGACGTAGCTGCCGAAGCTCTGCGCGACGGCGATGCCGCGGTGCACGCCCGCCGGCAGCGGCTTGCCCCAGCCGGCCTTCTCGGCCGCGGCCTCGAGCACCGCCTTGTAGCGGGGCTGCTTGCCGAGGAGCGCGCGGCGGAACTCGTACGGATCCTGCTTGGCCGCGACCGCCAGTTCGTCGATGAACCCCTCCATGAAGAAGATGTTCTGCGAGTGGCCGACCGAGCGCCAGAACCAGACCTGCGGGCCGGGTTCGCCACGGCCGTAGGCGAGGCGCTGGTGCTCGATGTCGTAGGGATGGTCCTCGATCCCTTCCATCGCCATCGTGTCGACACCGGATTCGGGGAGTTTCATGAACCCGGAGGCGGCCATGATCGACGGACTGCCGACACCGACCTTGAGCACGGCGGGCCGGTTCGCGGCATCGAGCGTCGCGCTCATACGCGCGACCGCGGCCGGTCGGTAGAAACCGGCCGCCATGTCGTCTTCGCGCGTGTAGATGAGCTTGACCGGATGGCCCGAGAGCTTCGAGAGGAGCGTCGCGTCGATGACGACGTCCGGTGCAAAGCGCCGGCCGAAGCCGCCGCCGAGGAGCAGCGCGTTCACCTTGACCTTGCCGGGTGCTACCTGCGCGACCTGCGACAGGATGCCGGCCTGCGGGCCCTGGCTCTGGGTGCCCGCCCAGACCTCCACTTCATCGCCCCGCACCCACGCCGTGCAGTTCATCGGCTCCATGCAGGCGTGCGCGAGGTACGGCGCCTCGTAGAGCGCCTCGACGGTGCCCCGGGCGCCGGCGACGGCCGCCTGCGGCGTGCCCTTTTCGAGGGCGACGGCCGAGGCCTGGTCGGCCGCGGCGGTCAGGGCCGTGCTGATCCCTGCCGAGGAGAGCTTGGCGTGCTCACCGAGGTCCCACTGGACGGCGAGGAGATCGCGGCCGCGCTTGGCCGCCCAGAAGCCGTCGGCGATGACGGCAACACCGCTCGGTATCTTCAGGACGTCGATGACGCCCTTCACGGCCCGCGCCTTGCTGTCGTCGAGGCTCGCCACCTTGGCGCCCGGCAGCGGCGCGCGGGCCATGACCGCGACCTTGAGGCCGGGCACGTCGGCGTCGAGGCCAAAGCGGGCGGAGCCGTTGACCTTGGCCGCCGTATCGAGTCGGTGCAGCGGCTGGCCGAGGAGCCGGAACTCCGCCGGGTCCTTGAGCTTCGCTGCCGCGGGCACCGGCTGGGTCGCCGCGGCCGCCACGAGATCGCCGTAGGCGAGCGTGCGGCCGTCGGCCGCGATGACCTGCCCCTTGGCGGTCTTCAGGGTCGCCGGGTCGACCTTCCACTGCTGGGCCGCCGCGGCCACGAGCATGGCGCGCGCGGTGGCGCCGGCCTTGCGCATCGGTTCCCACCACGCGCGCACGGTCGTGCTGCCGCCGGTGCCCTGCATGCCGAAGGCAGGATTGTTGTAGACGGGATCGGTCGGCGCCTGCTCGACGCTGACCATCGCCCAG
>CAIMCI010000134.1 GCA_903839465.1 uncultured Pseudomonadota bacterium | reverse complement strand
CCATCGGCATCAACTGCCGGCTCTGCGAGCGCCCCGACTGCCAGCAGCGGTCGTTCCCGCCGGTGGACCGCGCGCTCGCCGTGCCCGGCAACGAGCGGAGCGTCGTTCCCTACGAATTCACGTGACGCCTCTTCTCACGAAGCGCGCCTGCGCCCCGACTGAACGCTGAAGTCGCGTTCCGGTACACCACCGGGATCGGGAGCGCCCGCCGCCCGAGGCCCTCACTGCCCTTCAGGCGGCTGCCACAGCTCGACCTTGTTGCCTTCGGGATCGATGACCCAGCCGAACTGGCCGTACTCCGAGTCGTCGGTCTTCTCGAGGACATCGCAGCCCTCGTCGCGCAGCGCCTTGAGCAGCGCGGCCAGATCGTCAACCCGGTAGTTGACCATGAAGCTCGCCCTGCCCGGCGCAAACGGCTCGCTGGCCGCGGCGCCGATGCTCCAGACGGTCGATCCTGGCATCGGGTTGCCGGCGGCATCCGTCCACGGGAACGAGGTCCCGCCCCAGCTCTGCACGTCGATGCCGAGGTGCCGCCGGTACCAGGCCTGCAGTGCCGCCGGGTCCTTCGCCAGGAAAAAAATGCCGCCGATGCCCGTGACTCTCTTCATCTGAACCTCCCGGAATGGGCGAACCGCGCGCGGAACGCGAACCGTCGCCCGACCCAAGCCACCGTACCCATGATTCCCGACAACACACAGACCCGGTGCAATTCGCCCACCGGAATGGCGCCCAGCAGGCCTTTCGCGGCCGAAAGCGGCGCCCAGGGGCGGATGTCGGCGTGCATGAGGCTGTCGAGCGCGACGTGACTGAGCGTGCCCATGAGCGCACCGGCGGCAGCCGGCCGCCAGTCCAGATGCCGGGGGCCGGCGAGCCAACCGAGCCGTGCCGCCTGCAGTTCCTGACGCCACCGTGCGAGCACGCGCCGAGCCACGGGCATCCCGAACGCCCCCACCAGGCCGCCAATGAGGATCGCGCCGATGCAGGTGTGCGTGAAGCCATGCAGAACCGGATCTGCGCGGACGAGGCGCACGAGCGGCTCGATGTCCATCGCCAGCTGGGCGAGCCCGAACGTGATCAGGCTGAAATGCTCATCCGCCACGGCCTTGACCGCGAGCGCCTGGCCCATGTGGAACGGTGTAAACGGCATCGGATCCCCGTCTTCCCAAAGAGCATGCCACGTCGCCCGGCCGGTCCGGTTCCCGCGGCCGTCGCCTGTGGCGAGCCCGCACGCGAGGTCGATCGATTCCTACGGCGTGCAGGTCACCTGCCTTTTGCCCCAGACAATATCCTCCGTCCGCAGGCGTGGCGTTGGCAGGGACTGGACAAAGCCCTCGAGGTCCACGCGGAACTGCGCCGAGCGGAGAATCCCGTTCACGGGCCGGGACAGGCGCTCGTACGGGGACGAGAAGTACGCAACGATCACGCAGTTGTACCTGCCGGCGACGACGATGAAGTCCTTGTCGTACCCCAGAGCGTCCGTGTTCTGAAACGATGCCGTGGCCACCCCTTTGTCGTCGATCCGGCGCGGTCGATCCATTGCAAAGTCGTGCTTGGCGAGGAACGGGACGAGCAGCTCGATGAGGTCGTTCGGCTTCTCGCCGTAGGACGTCAGAAGAACCAGGGCATCGGGCTGGGTCACCTCCGGCAGCTTCGGCTTTCGCGGCGCGGCCGCCGCACTCCCGGTCACGACGAGCTGCAGCGCGACGAAGGCCAGGACAAGACCCGGGACTGACAGCCTGAAACGCATCGTTTCCCCCGGTTCGGATCCCTGCGTCGCAGCTCCGATCGACTTCACCGGCAATCTACCCTATCGGTCTCCCCGCTCACCGCACTCCCGCCCGGCCGCGGGATCATTTCGCAAGCCCGGCCTCCCGCCGACCGACGCAGCTCCGGCACCGCCGCCGGACCGATCGTCCATCCCTCAGTGCGAAAGGCCCTCGATGGTCGCGGCGATGTCCCGCGCCAGCGTCCCGACGGCGCGGCTGTGCGCGGCCACCAGCGCCGCGACCGACTCTCCCGCCGGGGCTTCGTTCGCGAGCGTATGGCCGCGCTTGAGGACGCCGTCGCTGACCCTGCGCACCGTCCATTCCGCATCGAGCGTCGCCGACGACCCGGGGCGAGACTCGAACCGTCCGACATCGACTGCGACGCGGTAGTCCGGAACGAGGGCCGCATTCCCCGGCCGGTAGGATGCGTGCGCGCCACCGAGCGCCGAGGCGAGGTCGGCCGCCAGCACCTCGCCGAGATTGCGCTCGAGAGGCCCGGACCACCGGTGCTGGTTGAGCGGGCGTCGCTCGTTGCCACCGACCTCGACCAGGATGAGGGGGCTGTCCACCTCCGCCGGCAGGGTCACCGAGCCAATGACCACCGCGGGCGCGGCATCGGACGGTGCAGCCGCCGGGGCTGCGGTCGAGGTCAGCGCGTAATAATGCGGCGGCGGCGACGATGCGCAGCCGGCCACCAGCAGGCACGCGACGAGGAGAGCCCCGCCGCCCGAAGGCATCCTGGTCATGGTTTTTCCTCGCTCTTGCCGCGCAGCAGCGCCTCGGGATGTCGTTCCAGATAGTCGGTCAGCTGGCGCAGCGACCGCGCCGAGCGACTGAGCTGTTCGAGTGCCTCGTGCAGGGCCTGCTGGTTCGGCGCATCGGGACCGAGCAGCGTCGCATTCGCGCTCTCGAGAGCACGGTGGACGTCGGCCAGGGCCACCCCGATCTGCGGAACCGTCTTCGCGTCCACGTCCTTCAGCAGCACGTCGGCGTCGCCGAGGGTCTTGTGCAGTGCCTCCAGGGAGCCGGCGGCCTCGGTGCCGATCTTCGCCAGCGGCATGCGATCGATCTTGCCGAGGATGCTGGCGAGCGTCGACTCGAGTTCCGCAATCTCACCCCGCGCAACGGGCAGTTCCAGGGGTTCGTGACCCCAGTCGAGGTGCGACTTCGGGGCGCCCGGCAGGAACTCGAAGGCCACGTACTGCTGGCCGGTGATCAGGCTGCTGGAACGCAGGCGCGCCCGCAGGCCACGCTCCTCCACCAGGCGGCGTATCACGCGTATGTGCCGCTCGTTGTCCTGCTGCGTGTTCGAGAGCACGGCGTCCCGCTGCTTGCCACTGAACTTGGACGCCGCGAGTTCCGGATAGAACGACACGAAAACGCGCGGCCGGACCGCCAGCGTCGTCTCGTCGAAGCTGAGGCCGATGTCGGTGACCTCGCCGACCGTGAGGCCCATCAGCGTCACCGGCGCCCCGACCGACAGGCCGCGCACCGAGTCGTTGAAGTACAGGACGTAGCGCCTGGCGTAGGCCTCGGGCTGCTTCATCGCGGTCGCCCGGTCCGGGTGTACCTTGAACGTCGCCCCGTCGCTGGCCGGCGGGGTCTGCATGAAGAACGACGGCGTATCGAAGGACACGCCGCCGGCGAGCAGCGCCAAAAGCGAGGCGGTGTGGACGTTGATGCCCGCTTCACCGAGCGACACATCGACGCCGCTCGCGTTCCAGAAGCGGGTTTCGGCATGGACCTGCGCGTCGTACGGGGAGCGCACGAAGACCGTGACGGTGACCGCCTGGCCGTCCTTGGCGAGTTCGTAGGATTCGACCTCGCCGACCGGCAGCTGGCGGAAATAGAGCGGTGCGCCGATGCTGAGCGAGCCCAGCTCCGGTGCGCTGAGGATGAAGCGCCGGCCCGCCTGGTCCGTGATCCGCGGCTGCTGGTCGAGCCCGATGAAGGACCGTTCGGCCTGCTTGCCCGTCCCGGGCGACAGCTCGATGAAGTTACCCGACAGCAGCGTGCTGATACCGGAAATCCCGGTAATCGAGATGTGCGGCGCCACCACCCAGAACCGGGTGCCCTCGACCATCAGGCCCGACGCGCTTTTTGCGATCTTGGCCGTGACCTCGACCTTGTGGAAATCCTCCGCGAAGTGCACGGCCGTCACCTGGCCGACGGTCACGTCCCGGTACTTGAGCACCGTCTTGCCGGCCTCGATGCCTTCGCCCGCGGAGAAGGTGATCTTGATGGTCGGACCCTGCGCGGTCAGCCGTTCAATCAGAATGCCGAGCGCAAGCACGGCGGCGAGCAGCGGGATCAGCCAGACGACGGACAGGCGCAGCCGCTTGTGACGGACGACCGTCGCTTCCGGCAGGCCGTGGTTGCTGTGTTCAGACATGGTGCTCGTATCCCTTGGCGGTCACATCCCAGTTGAGGCGCGGATCCAGGTACTCGACGGCCAGCATGGTCAGGATCACGACCGCCGCGAAAAAGAGGATCCCGGGCCCCGGCACGATCGATATGAGAGGCCGCAGCTGCACGAGCGCGACCGTATAGGACGCGACGAAGACGTCCAGCATCGACCAGCGGCCGATGACCTCGACCACGTGATAGAGGCGGCTTTCCTCGTGGGCGGAGGCGTTCCGGTGCAGGGAGGAATGCCAGAGCAGGTAGCCGAGCGCCACGAGCTTGCCGAGCGGGATCATGATGGAGGCAACCAGGACGACCAGCGCCAGGAACCAGGACCCGGATCCGTAGAGGAGCATGACACCGCCGATGATCGTGTCTTCCTCCACGCCGCCGCCCAGCGAGTAGGTGCGCATCACCGGCAGGAGATTGGCCGGTACGTAGCAGATGGCGGCACTCGCCACCAGCGCGGCGGCGGTCTGCCGCGAGTGGCGCCGGCGTATGCAGATCGGTTCGCCACAGCGCGGGCAGAAGCCGTCTTCCTGGCCATCGGGCAGGTGGCTGACGAGGCTGCAGGCACGACACGCCGCGCAACCCCGGGCTTTCGCCGTGACGAAGGAGGGATTCATGCAGGGGGTGCCTCGGCGGTACCGGGGGTCGGGCTCACCCACTCGATGCGCCGCCAGAGCTCCGCATCGTCGAAGTTGAGACCAATGAGCGGGAAGAGCAGGACCAGCCCGGCGACCGAGAGGAGTCCGATCCCGACCTCGACCTGGGCGACGTCGGCGATCTTGATCAGCGCGACCAGGATACCGACCATCATGACCTCGTGCAGGGACCACACGCGCAGGTAGTGTGCCCAGCGCAGCACTTCGCTGAGGTGAGGCGACAGCGTCTGGCGCCTCGCGCCCCACATGACGATGAGGAGGCTCAGCAGGAAGCCGCCGGGAGCCGCGAACGCACAGAAGGCAACCACGACGGCCGTCACCTGCTCGCCTTCCCGCCACATGGCAAGCGCGCCTCCGCCGATGGTCGTGCTCGAGGTCAGGCCACCGGCGGCGATCACCATCAGCGGCGTCGTGTTGGCAAGGATCCAGAGGATGATGGCGGTCAGCACCAGCGCCTCCCAGACTTCGGCCCGGTGTCGCGGTCGCGCGTGCAGCACGTGGCGGCAGCGGGCACAACGAGCCTCGTCGCCGGGCAAAAGCGGTGGAATGTTCTGCAGGCAGTCACAGAGCGGACAGGCCGCGAGCGTCGCCGGCGGCGCCGGGCGGTAGTGGCGCTGGCGGGTAGGCTTGCGGCTCATGGCACCCGCTCGTCGAGTATCGTGTGCCAGACGCGTTGCTCGACCAGCACGGCCGTACCGACCTCGAACAGCACCTGCCGCTGCTCAAGCTCGTTGGCGGCGCGCCCCAGCCGCTCAGCCGCGCGCTCGAGGAGCGAGGCAATCGAGTCGTACTGCCGGGCGAGTTCCGTTTCGACGCTGACGTCGACCACGCTCGTCGCGGTGCTCGATACGAGCGGCAGCAGGCCCATGATGGTTTTGAGGACGGGACCCGCCGTGCTGAAGAGGGCGCCCGGGGTCAGCGCCAGCGCCATGGCGGTGGCGATGCCGCCGGCGAGCGCCACGTTCGAGATACGCTGGGTGAGATGGGCAAGGCGGCGGGCGCGGGAGGCGGCGGCGCGGTAGTAATGAAGCTGGGACCCGTCGCCCGTTTCGCCCGTCTGACCGATCCAGTGCGTCGCCGCGAAGGCGCAGCCGTCGAGCCGCGGATCCGGCACGAACGCGCCGAGCCAGCCGTCGATGCCGAGCACGGCGAGCCCGATCCAGCGCAACGCCTCGTCCTCGCGACCGACGAGGCGCAGCGCCGCGGCGTGCGGCCCGGCGAGGCTGTGCACGCTGGCGATGCGCCAGTAGAGTGCCACGCGCAGCGATTCGGCAAGGCACCGGTAATTCAGGCGCTTCTTCGGTTCGGCCGTGTGCTGCAGGTGCTTCTTGACCGCGAACACCGCCGCCAGCAGTCCGATGTAGCACCACACCGCGACCCGTTCCCTGCCGGGGTGGAAGGCCTGCAGGAACGCGAGTGCCGCCAGCACCGTCAATACATGCAACAGCACCAGGCGCCGCCAGATATGGTGCTGCGCGGCGCGCGCCAGCGTACTCGCCGTCGCGTACTGGAGAGCCACCTCGGCGAGGTGCGGTTCCGCCAGCGTCGAGAACGGTGCCGGGACGACGACGGACTCCCGCGCGACGAGGCGCACGGCTTCGGCATTGAATTGCTCGGCCTGCTGCCAGCCCGAGGCCTGGACCAGCTCGCGCAGGGTCGCCTGCGCACTTTGCGCCGACCGTCCCGGCCGGGCCGGCAGCAGCTCGAACGCCGGTTCGGCGTCGCCAAGCCGGCAGCCGGCGCGCGCCACCGGCAGATGCAGGATTCCGGCTCCGCCGGAACCCGGGGCGGTGGCTAGCCGGTAGCGGACGACGTCGGCGGTACTGCCCGGCGTCTCGGCAGCGACGCCGTCCCAGAGAGCGACGAGAAGGCCCGTATGCCGCGCAATGTAGTAACCGGCCGCGGCATACCCTGCCGCGCGGTCCTCGCCCGCACGGTCGACCTCCGGCAGGACGATCACATCGCCGAGCGCCAACAGTCGCTCGAACTCGGCGCGGGCGCCCTCGCTCGCAAATCGCCCGCGGTAAAGGCCGAGCTCGAGTGGCAGCACGCATACCGAGTCACAGCCAAGCTCAAGAGCGGCCACCGCCACCAGCTGATCGGCGCCCTCGGCGAGCTGCGACAGGACAACGAGCGGCGTCGCCGGCAACTGGCGCCTGAGCTCGGCGAGGAAGTCCCGGACGGCACGCTCTACGGCCGGGCGCTGCGACGGTTCGAGATTGCGGTGCCCCGTCACGCCGATGAACAGCGGAATCCGCCCCTGCCATCGCGTCACTGCCCTCCCCCCTCCGGCACTGCCGGCCCAGCGCAGGCTCTTCCCGGCCCGGAGGTTAGTCTATCGGCTGGGCGCGCGTTTGGGACCCTCGTGCCGTCGAGCGCGGGGCACTGTCAGCGGATCGTCAGCCAATGGTCAGCCGCCGATGGCGACACGAGCCACGGTGGCTGTTCGGACCGCCGTTAGGGGGAATCTTCAGGCTTCGCCCGAGGCTTGACTGCCCGTCGCGGCCCGCATGCAATACGTCCGGCTGGGCGCGACTCCAGGTACCGGCCACCCGTCACGGATTACGCCATGCCAGACGAACGTCGAACCACCGAGGAGCTGGCAGAGCGGCTGGCCAGACCCGGCCCGAAGCGGCTGCTGTCCCTGGACGGCGGCGGTATCCGCGGGATCCTCTCGCTCGCCTATCTCGAAGCGGTCGAGGCCATGCTGCGGCGCCGCTACGGACGTGCCGACCTCTGCCTCGCGGACCATTTCGATCTGATTGGCGGAACCAGCACGGGTGCGCTGATCGCGACGATGCTGGCGCTGGGCTGGACCGTCGCCGACGCGCGGGCCGCCTATCTCAACCTGTCGGCGGACGTCTTTCGTCCGCGGCGTTACTGGGGCCTCGGGCCCGTCGGGCGGGCGATCGCCAGCCGCTTCAGCGCCCAGCCGCTGGAGGCGATACTGGAGTCGATCCTCGGTGATGCAAGCCTCGACAGCCCGAAGCTTCGCACCGGCCTGATGATCATTGCCAAGCGGATCGACACGGCCTCGGTGTGGCCGCTGACCAACCTGCCCACGGCGCGCTACTACGATGACTGGACCCATCCCGAAGGCCAGCGACTGCCGGGCAACCGCCACCTCAAGCTGCGGGAGTTGTTGCGCGCCTCGACGGCCGCGCCGACCCTCTTCCGCCCGAAGTCGCTGACCGCGGCCGGCACGCCGAGCGAGGCGATGTTCGTCGACGGTGCCGTCAGTGCCCATAACAATCCGTCCCTCATGCTCCTGATGGTCGCAGTCCTCGACGGCTTCGGCCTGCACTGGCCGCTCGGTCCGGATGAACTCCTCCTGTGCTCGGTCGGCACCGGGCGGTTCTCCCGAACCGACTCGGCCGCCGTCGTCGCCCGCTACACGAATATCGACTGGGCGCAGGTGCTCGTGCCGCAGATGATCGGCGACACGATGGAGCTGGTCGAGACGGTCCTGCAATGGATGTCGGTGAGTCCCACGGCGCGACGCATCGACTCCATGATCGGTTCTGTCGAAACCACCCTCGGTGGCGACCGGGGTCTGGTGAGCTACGTCCGCTATGACGCCACGATATCGGTGCCCGCGCTGGCGGCGCTCGGCCTCGACGTGGATGACGCGCACATCGCGCGGCTGCGGGACATGAGCTCGGTCGCGGCGATCCCGGATCTACTCATGCTCGGCACGCACGTGCAAAATACCGTGCGCGACGAGCATTTCCCCGTCGCTTTCGTGGAACACGCCGCATGACCGAGCCTTCCTTCGAACCCGACACCGACCCGCCGCGCGTGGGCGCTTCGCGCCTCGGCTGGTGCCATCACGTGATGCAGCGTGCGCTGCTCGTCGGAGCGCGCGCGGCGGTTGCGCCACGAGAGCCCGGGGTCGCCCCGGCTGCGCTCCAGGACATCGTGCGCCGCGTCGAGACGCACCGCGACCCGTATGTGCGGGCCGCGCACTACCTGGCCGCTGAATACCGGGGCGGGTACTCGGCGATGTTCCTCGTCTCGCCGCTGATGGTCTGGTGTGGCGTCTATGCCACCCACGGCGCCGCGCAGAGCCGGCTGCTGTCGGGCGTCGAATTCCTGCTGATCCTGTCGATCCTGGTGCTTTTCCTCGTGATGCGAAAGGCCCGTTGGCAGACCCGCTGGGTCAACGCGCGGCGCACGGCCGAGCACCTGCGCTACCTGCCCCTGATCGCGCCGCTCGTCACGGATACCGATTCGAACTGGTACGAGAACGTCGCCCGCCGCTTCGGACAGTCGGTCAGCGCCGACCCGGTGATCACCGGTGTGTGCAAGTCCCTCTCTGAGCGCGGCCTGGCCCGGGATGCGAGGCTCGATGACGGGGCCTACGGACGGGAATTCCGCAGCTACGTTGACGACATCCTGACCGAGCAGATTCGTTATCACGCCTCCAAGGCGGAGTCCGAGCACGAGCTGGGGCGGCGGATCAGCTTCGCCAGCTTCGCCTTCTTCGGCGCGACGATCGTCTGCACGGCGTTGTTGTTCTTCGAGCATTTTGGCGACTCGCCGTACCTGCCGTCACCGACCACGCTTCGTGATCTGGCGACCGTGCTGCCGGCGATCGGCGCGGGCTTGCGTGGGCTCCTCGCCCAGTCGGAGAGCCACCAGGTGGCTACGCTCTCCGAGGGCATGTCGGTGCGCCTAGCCCAGCTGCAGTCCCAGTTGCGGGCGCTGCCCGAATCCGGTTCAGCGGACGCCGTGGCCACCACCGTCTGGAACGCGGTCCAGGAGATGCTCTCCGAGGCGGACACCTGGCTGAAGCTGCAGGAATCGGTGCCACTGACTCTCGGTGGCTAGCGGTACCCGACGCGGCTGCCGTCACAGCGGATCGAGTGGCCGGCTCACGATTCCGACCGGCGTCGCGGCCGGCGGCACGCCCGCATCGGGATGACCCGCACCCTGCAGGACGGTGGCTGACGGGTGCCGCCGCCTCGATACCCGCCTGACCAGCTGAAAGGGACCGGGCGGCGCGGGACTGAGGAGCTCGACCAGCACCCGGCCGCGCGGACTGTGCTCGGCCACGACCTTGAGCGCCACGAGCGCAGGTATCGCGATGACCACACCCGCAATGCCCCAGAACCAGCCGCCGAACCACAGCGCCAGAAACACGACCGTAGGGCTGAGCTTCAGGCGCCGACCGATCAGCAGTGGCTCCGCCACCTGGCCCTCGATGGTCACGATCACGAGAAAGCTGGCGACCACCAGCAGCACGTGGCCAACGCTCTCGAAGGATGCGAAGGACACGAGCGTCAGGACGCCGAGCGTAACAGCGGAACCGGCATAGGGGATGAAATTCAGCATCATGGCCATCACGCCCCAGAGCACGGGGTTACGAAGGCCAAGAACAAATGTCATCGCGGCGACGGCCACGCCCAGCCCGAAATTGATCAATGCGAGGGTCGCGTAGTAACGCGCCACGTCGCGACGCACCGCGTCGACCACCTTGAGCACCTGCATCGGCTCGCCGTGCGGATGAAGCGTATCGGCGAGCCTTGCCATCATGGGCGCGCCCCCTGCCAGCAGGAAGAACGCCATCATCAGTATGGTCACCGCGTTGACGACCATCGCCGGGGTCGCGCCAAGCAGGTTGCCGGAGGCGCTGCTGGCGAAGTCCTCGGCATTGTTGCCGCCCGCCGCGCGCTTCTCGGCGCCGGCGGGCGCCACCATGCGCTCGACGATGTGCATGGCGGGACCCGCCTTGGCTTCGACGAGCGCGACCGTCTGCGGCAATTCGCCGAGCCAGTCACGCGCCGGCGACCACAGCCTCATGACGGCGAATCCGGCGAGACTAAGGAGCACGACCAGGACGAGGGCGGCGGCCAGTGTCCGGGCCACGCCCCGGGAATGCAGGGCCTCGACCGGTCCCGACAGCACCAGCGCGAAGAGCATCGCGAGCGCGATCGGCACGAAGGCGGCCTTGCCAGCGTAGAGAACGACGAGCGCCACGACGCCGGCGAGGAAGCAGACGCAGTAGGCGACGAGCGTCCCGCGCCTCGCCTCCCCGGCACCCACGCGCGGCCTGTGCCCGGGCGCCGTCACGCCTGCCGCTCCCGTCGCGGATCAATGCGCCGCGGGTGCCGGCTCGGCGGCATGGTGGAGTTCCCAGCCCCGCGCGGCGAGCTCCTTCTGCGCCCGTTCGGACGCCTCCCCGGCCAGCCAGAACTG
>CAIMCI010000133.1 GCA_903839465.1 uncultured Pseudomonadota bacterium | reverse complement strand
GAGACGGTGGCTGTCGTAGAGCACTCCGCCCCGGTTGGCGGGATCCGTCGCGTAGGGCTCGAGCATGCCGGCGGTCAGGATCTCGAGGACGCCGTCGTAGTGGATCTTCACGGTATCAAAGCGCAGGTGCGGGCCGCCGTAGGTCGCGCGCAGGCGCCTGACCCCCTCTACCGCATGATCAATTTGCGCGGGATCCCAGATGTGGTAGGAGCCGAAGTAGCGGATCGGGAGCTGATGCTGTCGATCGAGCCTCGCCAGCTCGCCGTAGACCGCATCCTCGAGGCCGATGTTGCCGCCATCGAACAGCGTCGTGACGCCGTGGCCGGCGAGGTAGTGGAGGTGTTTCGCGAGCCGTGCCCGGAACTCCGCCGGCGGGGGCATCAGGAGCGGCGCCAGCGCGTGCATCGCCGCGAATTCCTTGATCCAGCCGGTCGGCTCGCCGTTCTTGTCCCGCACATACACCGAGATGCCGGGGCTGAGATCGGGCGTCTTCGCGTCGACGCCGAGCTGCTTCAGCATCGCGCTGTTGGCCCAGGTGCTGTGGCCCGAGTTGTCGGTGAGGAGCACTGGCGTCTTCGGCCAGATGGCATCGAGATCCCGGCGGTTCGGCCCGTCCGGCAGGAAGCTCGCGACGTCCCAGGCGCCCAGCACGATGACCTGCTCGTGCGGGTGGGCCTTCGCGTAGCGGCGCAGCCACCGGAAGGTCCCGGCGCGGTCCGGCGCCGGCATCATCTCGACCTCGTCACGCTTGGGGTCACCCGTGCCCATCATCGCGGTCAGGCCCGGATGGGTGTGGCCATCGACAAACCCCGGGATCACGAGGCGATCCTTGAGATCGTGGACGGGGGTGCCGGCGGGCACGAGCCGTTTCCACTCCGGCGTATCGCGTTCACCGACGTAGGCGATCGTTTCGCCTGTCACGACGAGGGCCTTCGCCCACGGCTGGTGCTCGTTCTCGGTGTAGATGCGGCCGTTGACAAGCGCGTAGGTGCCCGGCGTCGCGCCGAAGGCCGCCGCCGCCACGAGCATCGCCCATCCCCCCATGAGCCATTTTGCCATCGGCGTCTCCGCGTGACCTCGGCGCATTATGAGCCCCCGGCTGCGTAACGGTTGCGGACATTCGTCGCGCGACCGGGTCGTGCTGCGCTGCGACATGCTGGCGCAGGGCGCGGTTCGAGGAGAATGCCCGCAGGAGGCCCCTTCAACGCGCCCCCTGATCCTCGTCGCCGCGGGTGAGCCACGCGGCGAGCACAACGGGAATCAGGGTCACGACCACCACCATGACGGCGACCACGTTCGTGACTGGGCGATTGCGCGGCCGGAACAGCTCGTTGAAGAACCAGATCGGCAGCGTGGGCTCCCGACCGGCCGTGAAGAGCGTGACGATGATCTCGTCGAACGACAGGGCGAAGGCGAGCATCCCCCCGGCCAGCCATGCCGAGGCGAGATGGGGTGCCAGGACGTGCCGGAACGTCTGCCAGTGACTGGCCCCGAGATCGAGCGACGCCTCGGTCCAGCTCCGCGGTATGCGCCGGAGGCGCCCGACCACGTTGTTGTAGACGATGACGATGCAGAAGGTGGCATGCCCGAGCGCGATCGTCACGAAGCCCCGCTCGATCCCCGTCAGGGAAATCGTGGCGAGGAGCGCCATGCCGGTGATGATCCCGGGCAGCGCGATGGGCAGCGTAAAGAGCACCGTCAGCGCATCCCGCCCGGCGAACCTCGCCCGTGCCATGCCGAGCGCGAGAAGGGTCCCGAGCAGGGTCGCCGCGAGCGTCGAGACCGTCGCGACCGCGAGCGACAGCCGGAGCGCCGCCCACATGTCGCTTCGCGTTGCGGCCACGCCAAACCAGTGCAGGGTCAGGCCCGGCAGCGGGAAACTGTAGACCCGATCGTCGGTCGTGAACGCGTACAGGAAGATCACGAGGACCGGCAGGTGAAGGAACGCGAGGACCGCGGCGGCCGCGACCTTCAGCGCCCAGGGCGCGCGGTCCGGCGCCGTGTCAGAGGGCATCGAAGGCACCCACGCGCTTCGCAAGCATCAGGTAGATGCCGACGAGCAGCATCGGCACGATCGAGAACGCCGCCGCCAGCGGCAGGTTGCCGGCCGTGCCCTGCTGCTCGTAGACCATCATGCCGATGAAGTAGCCGGGCGCCCCCACGACCTGCGGGATGACGTAGTCACCGAGGGTCAGCGAGAACGCAAAGACACTGCCCGCCGCGATGCCGGGGACGGCGAGCGGCACGACGACGTGGCAGAAGGTCTGCACGGGCGTGGCGCCGAGATCGCCGGAGGCTTCCAGAAGCCCCCGCGGCACCCGCTGCAACGAGGCCTCGATGGGCAGGATCACAAACGGCAGCCACATGTAGAGGAAGACCAGGGCCATGCCGAGGTAGGACGAGGCAAGCGACGGGCCGCCGACCACGGGCGTTGCGAGTAGTGCCTCAAGCCCGCCGGTGAGTCCGAGGCGCGCGACGAACCAGCTCAGGATGCCTTCCTTCGCGAGGATGAGCCGCCACGCGTAGACCTTGACGAGGTAGCTCGTCCACATCGGCGCGATCACGGCCACGTAGAGGAGCGTCCGGACCCGGCCACGTGCGTAGCGCGCCATGTAGTAGGCGAGCGGAAAGGCGACGAGCACGCTCGCGACGGTCACGACGAGCGCCATGGCGAGCGTCCGCAGGACGATGTCCAGGTGCGCCGGCTGGCTGACGAGCGTGCGCAGCGTCGCCAGCGTCGGTTCACGGACGATCGCGCCCGTGTAGTCGTCGATGGAATAGAAGCTTTGCAGGACGAGCGTGAGCAGCGAACCGAGGTAGATCGTGCCGAACCACAGGGCGGGCGGCAGCAGCAGCAGGAAGAGCGCGAGGCCCGGCCGCACATGCAGCAGCGATCCGAGCCGGCCGACCGGCACCGGACCGTCCCCGGCGCGGGAAGCGCCGTTCAAGGGGACTCGTTCACGGCGATGAGCGCATCCTCGGACCAGGCGAGGCCCACCGACGCTCCGATCGATGCCGCCGCGCCGAGTCTCCCGCTGTCGACCTCGGCCTGCAGCACGTCGCCGCCGCCGACGTCGATGCGGACCCGGCTCGCCGCACCGCGGTACTGCACGTCGATGACGGTACCGGTGGCGTGCCCGGCCCGCGTTACCGCTGTCGCATCGACGAGGCGCAGGTCCTCGGCACGGAGCGAATAGCAGCCCGTCCGGCCGAGCACCCGCTCGGCAAGACGGCCCTTCAGGACGTTGGCAGACCCGACGAAGCGCGCCACGAATTCGGTCGCGGGGCGCTGGTAGAGGGTCCGCGGCGTATCCAGCTGCTCGATGCGCCCGGCGTTGAAGACCGCCACCCGATCGGCCATCGACAGCGCCTCGCCCTGATCGTGCGTGACGAAGACGAAGGTGATGCCGAGCGAGCGCTGCAGGGTCTTGAGCTCGGTCTGCATCTCCTCGCGGAGCTTGAGATCCAGCGCACCGAGCGGCTCGTCGAGGAGCAGCACGGAGGGCTCGTTGACGAGCGCCCGGGCGAGCGCCACCCGCTGGCGCTGGCCGCCGGAGAGCTGCGTCGGGGAGCGGTCCGCGGCACTCGCCAGCTGGACCATGTCAAGCCGGGCCAGTGACCGCTTGCGCGCCTCCGCCGCCCCGATGCCGCGCCGGCGCAGGCCGTAGCTGACGTTGTCGAGGACCGACAGGTGCGGGAAGAGCGCGTAGTCCTGGAACACCGTGTTGACGCTGCGCCCGTACGGCGGCGTCGCCGCAACGTCCACGCCGTCGAGGCGGATCCGCCCGCCATCGGGGCGCTCGAAGCCCGCGATGAGGCGCAGCGAGGTCGTCTTGCCGGAGCCCGAGGGACCGAGGAGCGCGAAGAACTCCCCGCGCCCGACCCGGAAGCTGACGCCGTCGACGGCCCTAAGCGCCCCGTAGCGGCGCACCACCGACTCGAACTCGATCGCCGGCGTCACCGGCACGTCGTCCGGTCGCGCCGGGGCCTACCGTTCGGCCCGCTCAATCAGCGACCGCCCTTGATCGCCACGTAATCGGCGCTCCAGCGGCTGTACGGAACGCACTTGCCCTGGCCCTGCTTGCAGTTCGCCGTTGGCGTCCGCCAGAACGCGATCTGGGCGAAGCTGTCCGAGCCGTTGGCCTTGCACAGCGCCGGCGTCATCGGCGCCGCCTTGCAGGCGGCCGGCACCGCGGGGTTCGCACCGAACCACGAGGAGACCGCGGCCTGGACCGAGGGCTTGAGGGAGTATTCCAGCCACTGATAGGCGCAGTTCGGATGCGCCGCGTTGGCGGCGATCATGGTCGTGTCCGACCAGCCCGTCACCCCTTCCTTCGGCAACGTCGAGGCGACGTTCTGGTGGCTCGCGAGCAGCGTGTTGACCTGGAACGGCCAGGAATCCGTGACGGCGATCCCCTCCGACGTGAAGTCCTGGACCTGCACGTTCGCATCGCCCCAGTAGCGGTGCACGAGCGGGTGCTGCTTCCTGAGAAGCGTCAGGACGGCGGCGTACTGCGTTTCGTTCAGCTCGTACGGGTCCTCGATCCCGAGAGAGGGCTGCGCGCTCTTGAGATAGAGCGCCGCGGCCGCGATGTGGATCGGGCCGAAGTACGCCTGGACGCGGCCTTTGTTCGGCTTGCCATCCGGCAGCACCGTGGGCTCGAACACGACGCTCCAGCTGGTCGGTGGCTTCGGGAAGACCTTGGTGTTGTAGGCAAGCAGGTTCGGACCCCAGGCGTAGGGCACGCCGTAGTGGACCTGGTCGACCGTGTGCCAGACCGCGTTCTGCAGCCGCGGGTCCACCGTCGCAAACGACGGCACCCGCGAAAGGTCAACGGGTTTCACCCGCTTGCCGAAGACGAGGCGCAGCGACGAGTCGCCGGAGGCCGTGACGAGGTCGTAGCCGCCCTGGTTCATCAGGGCAACCATCTCGTCCGAGGTACCGACCGTCTTGACGTTGACCTTGCAGCCGGTCTGGCGCTCGAACGGCGTCACCCAGTCGACCGTCTTGTCCGACTCCCCGCGCTCGAAGTAGCCGGGCCAGCCGACGATATCGAGGCGCCCTTCGCCCGCGCCTGCCGACGCGGCATGGACGACGGCTGCGACCGCGCATCCCGCGGCCATGGCGGCCAGACGCGCTACTGCGTTCCTGTTGGCGTGCATTCTTGAATTACCTCTGCGTGACCGACGCACGGTACGGCGGCTCGCGGTGCTGACTGGATCCATGGCCGGAATCGAGCGGTGTCGCCCCGTTCGTGCCCGTTGAAGGCGCGAGCAGGGCAACGGTCGTGCGCGCGATCGGACCGTCCCCGATCATAAACGCCACGGGTCATTAGTCGAAGGGCGACCCGCGGCAAGCCCCCGAACGACTGCCTGCGCGCCGGCCGCCAAACTGCCGTACCCCGCCGTCGCGCGCAACACCGCGCCGGTCGCCTGTCCGTGGCGGATACCGGATACGGTTGTCATACAGTGTGCGCATCGGCGGGCGTACGATAATAGCGGACGGGCGGAGTTTGCCGGCTGTCCCCACCGCTATACACTTTGGCGACGCGCCAGGGTGCAAAGGCCCGGAGCGCGGTCCCCGCCGGACCCGGTTTCGACGTGCCGTGGCGGCCCGCCCTTTGGTCACGCCACGCCGAGGTGCCCATGATCCGCTCCACCCGGATTGACCTTGCTGTACCCCCCTCGGCGATCGACCACGTCCGCGGGCCGGAACACGCCCCCGTGACCGTCGTCGAGTACGGCGATTTCCAGTGCCCGGCGTGCCGCGCCGCGGAACCGGGCCTGCGCATGACGCTCGAGCGCTTCGG
>CAIMCI010000132.1 GCA_903839465.1 uncultured Pseudomonadota bacterium | reverse complement strand
GGCTGGTTACGGGTCCTGACTTTCATATAAGTCAAATCGAGCCTGATAGACTCGATGACACGTATACGCGTCGTCAGGGGGACGGCATGGAACTGCGGGAACTCGGTCTCCAGGTGGCGCAGGCGCGTCGTGCGCTCGGCTGCACGCAGTCCGAGCTCGCCGCGGCCGCCGGCCTCTCGCGGCAGACGGTCTCCGCGCTCGAACGCGGCGAAATCGGCGATCTCGGGGTGCGCAAGGTGCTGCGCCTGCTCGAGGCTCTCGATCACACCCTGGTCGTGCGCCGTCGCGGCCACCGGCTGACGCTCGACGACTTCGCGGCGCCGTGATGAGCGCGCGGGGTGCGGCGACCGGGCGCGATGTCTACGTCAACGGCGACCGGGTCGGCGTGCTCGCGGTCGATGCCGGCGGGCGCCTTGCCTTCACCTACGAGCCGGATGCGCCGGTCGACGGCTTCGTCTCGCTGCTGATGCCGGTGCGCCGGGCGAGCTACTTCTGGCCGACGCTGCACCCGGTGTTTGCGGCCACCCTGCCCGAGGGACCCACCCGCGCGGCACTGGACGCGGCGCTGACGCGCGACGGCCGGTCGGGGCCCTTTGCCGGTCTCGACGCCTGCCGCACGGGACTCGGTCGCCTGGATGTCGTCGAGCCCGGCGCCACCCCGGACACGCGCCGGCCGCGGGCGCCGGGCGAACTGATGACCGCCCCCGATTCCCGACCCGCGTTCGCGCGCGTCTATGCCAGCCGGTTCGCGGTCGACGTACCGTTGCCCGAGGGCCGGCGCCTGGCCGAGGCGTACGACGACGAAGCCCTGTACCGGGCGACGACCGACGATGGCGCCGAGGTCTACAACGAGGCGGCCGCGCTCGCGATCGCCCGGCGCGCCGGCTTCGACGTGCCGGCAGCGACGATCTCGGCCGACGGCCGGGTGCTCCGGCTGTCCCGCTGCGACGGCCTGTCCGGCGCCCGCCACGCGATCGAGGACCTGGGCGCCCTGCAGGGGCTCGCGCCCGACGCGCGCTACAGCGGCAGCGCCGAGCGCCTGGCGAGCGTGGCCGCCGCACTCGCCCCGCCGGTCAACCGCACGGCGGTGCGTCGGGAACTGTTCCGCCGCCTGCTGCTCAGTCACCTGCTGCTCGACAGTGACCGTCACCTGATGACCTACGCGGTGCTCGCCGACACGGTCGACGACTTCCGGCTGGCGCCCCCGGTCGGTCTGCGCACGGCCTGGGAGCGGGCGCCGGACGACCCGGCGCTGATCCCTGCCGTCAGCATCGGCGCGACCCGGCGTTTCGATCTGCCGCGCGGCACGCTGCGCCGGCTCGGCGCGCACTGCGCGCTCAGCGACCGCGAGACCAAGGCCATCATGGGCTGGCTCGACAGCGCCCATGCGGCCGTCTGCGCCGAACTGTCGGCCTCCGCCGACGCGCGCACCCGACCCTGGCTCGAGCGGCTGCAGGCGTACTGGGCGCAGGGCGCGGACCTCCTGCACGCCGCCTACTGATGGCCCGCTCGGTTACAGTATTCGGCAGGCGTCCCGTGCCGCCGACGCGCCAGACCCGCCCATGAACCCGACGACACCGAACGCCAGCGTCCTTCACGCCGAACTCGACTCGCTGCGCGCCCTGCTCGACCGCCAGCAGTACGCGGCCGCGCTGTCGGCAGCGGACCGGCTGCTCGCCTCCGCGCCCGAGCAACGCGACCTCCTCTACGCGCGTGCCGTCGCCCAGCGCTATCTCGGCCAGACGCCGCAGGCGCTCGCTACGCTTGCCACGCTCGAGGTCCTCTACCCCGCCTACAGCCGCCTCTACCAGGAGCGCGGCCACTGCCACGTCGGCCAGCGCGCCGCGGCGCCCGCCATCCAGGCGTTCCTGCGCGCCGTGAACCTCAACCCGACGCTGACGGCGAGCTGGAACGCGCTCCGCCTCCTGTTCAACATGACGGGCGAGGCCGCCGGCGCGCGCACCGCGGGCGAGCACCTCGCGCGGCTCGCCGCGCTGCCCGCCGAGGTGCTGGCCGCGACGGATCTCTATTCCGACGGCGACTGGGCCGGCGCGGAGGCGATCGTCAGGCCCTTTCTGCTGCGCCATCCACAGCATGTCGAGGCCATGCGCCTCCTCGGCCGCATCGGCCTCGAACTCGATGTGCTCGACGACGCCGAGTTCCTGCTCGAGGCCGTGCTCGAGCTCGATCCGGACTACCGCGCCGCGCGCTACGACTACGTGCGTGTGCTCCTCAAGCGCCACAAGCATGCCCGGGCGATGGCCGAACTGGAGCGGCTCCTGGCCGCCGATCCCGCCGACGTCGCCTACCGCACAACCTACGCCACGACCGCGGCCAGCCTCGGGGATCCGGCCCGGGCCGTCGACCTCTACCGGGCCCTGATCGTGGATTCCCCGCAGTCCGCCGACCTGCACCTGTCGCTCGGCCACGTCCTGAAGACGATGGGTCGCACGGACGAGGCGATCGCCGCCTACCGCCAGGCGGCGGTCGTGCGCGCCGACTTCGGCGATGCCTACTGGAGCCTTGCGAACCTCAAGACCTACCGCTTCGACGACGCCGAAATCGCGGCCATGCAGGCGGTGCTGGCGCGGCCGGTGCTGCGCGCCGAGGATCGATACCACCTGTGTTTCGCGCTCGGCAAGGCGCTTGAGGATCGCGCCGAGTACGCGGCGTCCTTCGCGGCCTTCGCCGAGGGCAATGCCCGCAAGAGGGCCGCGATCCGCTACCGACCCGAACTGATCGAGCGCAATGCCGAGCAGCAGGCGGCGGTCTGCACGGCGGCGTTCTT
The DNA here is from genome assembly GCA_903839465.1 of uncultured Pseudomonadota bacterium. Taxonomy (GTDB): domain Bacteria; phylum Pseudomonadota; class Gammaproteobacteria; order Steroidobacterales; family Steroidobacteraceae; genus CAIKMS01. The sequence continues at coordinate 2,805 of CAIMCI010000132.1, read as the reverse complement.
CAGGGCAAGGGCGGGTGTCGGTTGCCCCGACCCGGATCCGATCTTCATCGTCGGCCTGCCGCGTTCGGGCTCGACGCTTCTCGAGCAGATCCTCGCCTCGCATTCCGCGGTCGAGGGGACGATGGAACTCTCGGACCTGCCGCGCATCGTCCAGCAGCTGCAGGGCCGCGAGGTCGATGGCCAGACGCCGCGCTATCCGGCCGTGCTCGAGGAACTGCCGGCCGCGGAATACCAGCGCCTCGGCCGCCAGTACCTCGACGAGACGCGGGTCTACCGCAGCGGGCGTCCGTACTTCATCGACAAGATGCCGAACAACTTCCGTCACATCGGCCTGATCCACCTCATGCTGCCCAACGCGCGCATCATCGATGCCCGACGGGAGGCGATGGCCTGCTGCTTCAGCAACCTCAAGCAGCTCTTTGCGTCCGGCCAGGAGTTCACCTACTCAGTCGATGACATCGCCCGCTACTACCGCTCCTACGTCGCGCTCATGGCCCACTGGGACGCGGTCCTTCCCGGGCGCATCCAGAGGGTCTGGCACGAGCACGTGGTCGACGACCTGGAGGGCAACGTGCGTCGCATCCTCGATTACTGCGGCCTGCCCTTCGAGGCCGGCTGCGTCGAGTTCCACCGCACGGAGCGCAACGTGCGGACCGCGAGTTCCGAGCAGGTGCGCCGGCCGATCTACCGCGAGGGCCTCGACCAGTGGCGCCATTTCGAGCCCTACCTCGCGTCGCTGAAGGACGCGCTCGGCGACCTCGCCGGCCGGGTGGGGCCGTGACCGCGGCCGGCGCTCCCCGGCAGGGCGGGTCGCGATGAGCCGCCGCCTGCCACCGCTGAACGCGCTGCGCGCGTTCGAGGTCAGCGCCCGGCTCGGCAGCTTCGCGCTCGCCGCCACCGAGCTCAGCGTCACGCCGGGCGCCGTGTCCCAGCAGATCAAGAAGCTGGAGGACTTCTACGGCCGCCAGCTGTTCGTCCGTCGCAACAACCAGCTCCACCTCACCGACGTCGGCCAGACGGTCTTCTCCGTGAGCGCCGAGCTGCTGGACGAACTGGCGACGATGACGCAGCGCATCATCGGTGGCAGCGAACAGACCAGTCTGATCGTCAGCGTCCTGCCGTCGGTCGGCGTGCACTGGCTGAGCCGGCGGCTGCCCGAGTTCCTCCGCCAGTACCCCGACCTGCGGGTGGACCTTCGGCTCGAGGAGGATCCGGTGGACTTCTTCCGCACGCGCATCGACGTGCGGATCTCCTACGGCGAACACATCTATCCGGAGTTCGTCACCGTGCCGTTCGCCCGCGACCGGGTCACCGTGATGTGCGCACCGGCGCTGCTCTCGAGCGGCCGCGTGACCCCCGGCGCACCGGAGCTCCTCGCCGACGACGATCTCATCCACATCGCCTGGCGCGCCGGCTTTTCGGCGTACCCGACCTGGGAGGCCTGGTTCCAGGCCGCCGGCCACGAGCGGCTGGTCCGCAGCGAACGCGGCCACAAGACCGATACCTCGAGCCTCGCGGTCGACCTCGCGGCGCACGGTGCCGGGGTCGCGCTCGCCCAGTACCTGCTGGCCGGCGAGGCACTCGCCGCCGGCACGCTGGTCGCGCCCTTCGCGAGCGCGCTCGAGCTGCCCTACCAGTACTGCGCGGTGCACCCGGCGGCGGGTGCCCGCAATCCGACGGTGCGCGCGTTCGTTGACTGGCTGGTGGCCAGCGCTCGGGCGGACCTATAGTTTTTCTGCGCCCGCCGCCGTTTTTCTATCGGCGCAGGGACGAATACCGGTGCTAGTCTCGGCCCACCTGGCAGCGGAGCACGTCAATGCGGGACATCCTCGATCTTGACCGTTACCCCATCGATCAGCCCGACCGGCTCGGACCGCTGATCGAACGCTGTCAGGCGGAGCTGGCCGCCAACGGCATGTTCAACCTCGACGGCCTGGTCCGCGCCGAGGCGATCGCGAAAGCCGCGGCCGAGGTCGCACCGATGGCCGGCAGCGACTCGTACACGCACGAGCGCCTGCACAACGTCTACTTCCTCGACCGCGTCGCGGGCCTCGCCGAGGACCATCCGGCGCTCACCCGCTTCAAGACGATCAACCACACGCTGTGCGGCGACCAGCTCGCCGGCACGATCGTGCAGAAGATCTACGAGTGGACGCCGCTGGTCGATTTCATCGCCCGGGCCATCGGCGTACCCCACCTCTACCTGATGGACGATCCGCTCGCCCGGGTCAACGTCATGGAATACCGGCCAGGGGAGGCCCTGAACTGGCACTTCGACCGGTCGCGCTACACGACGACGCTCCTGATCCAGGCGGCCGAGACGGGCGGTGAGTTCGAATACGCCAGCAACCTGCGGCGCGACGACGACCCCAACTACGACGGGGTCGGACGGCTGCTGGCCGGCGCGGATCCCTCGATCCAGATCAATCCGCTCAAGGCCGGCACGCTGAACGTGTTTGCCGGCAAGAACACGTTGCACCGGGTCTCGACCGTGCAGGGCAGCCGTTCGCGCCTGGTCGCCGTCTATTCCTACTACGACCGGCCTGGCGTACATTTCAGCGACAAGGAACGGCTGGGCTTCTACGGCAGGAGCGAGGCCCGGACCTGAAGACCGGCCGCCGCGACGGGCCGGCAACCGGCCACCGTCCGGCGCGACAGCCGGAATGATTCGCATTGCACTGACAACCGGGGGATGAGCACATGACGTCGAGCGGAAAGCTGACAGCAGCGGTAGCCCTGGCCCTGGCGGGAGCGTCGGTGCATGGCCTGGCGGCCGCCGCCGAGGACACCGGCGTGCAGGGCCTG
>CAIMCI010000131.1 GCA_903839465.1 uncultured Pseudomonadota bacterium | reverse complement strand
CGACGCAGACGATCAAGGTGGCCCTGAAGCTCCAGACGATTACCTTCGGCAAGGCACCGACGATCGACGTGGGCGTGGCAGGCCCCCTGTCGGCGACGGCAAGTTCGGGCCTCGCGCCGGTGTTCATGTCGACCACTCCCACGGTCTGCACCGTGGCCTCGGGTCAGGTGACCGGCGTCGCCGTCGGGTCCTGCGTCGTCGCCGCCAATCAGGCGGGCAATGCCACCTACGCGCCGGCGCCACAGGTCACGCAGACGCTCGCGGTCGGCAGTCCGCCCGCCACCGTTCGCACCATCGAAACCTTCGCCGGCCGCGGCGCGCTGACGGCACCGGTCGCCGCGGCCGCCGCGAACATCCAGCCGTGGCCGATCGCTCTCGGCCCGTCGGGAGCGGTCTATTTCGCCGACAAGAACGCGGTCTATCGCTACGACCCCGCAACGGCAACCGTGACGGCCGTCGCCGGTAACCACACGGCAGGCTACAGCGGTGACGGGGGACCTGCCACCAGTGCGCAGATCGGCGGACCGGCCGGAGGCGGCGTGTCGAGCCTGGCGTTCGATTCCGCCGGCAACCTCTACATTGCAGACTGGTGGAACGACGTCGTCCGCAAAGTGACCCCGGCCGGCGTGATCTCGACCTTCGCCGGTACCGGGGCCAACGGTAATACGGGGGATGGGGGACCGGCGACGGCCGCGACCTTCTTCTGCCCGTATTACCTCCACGTCGATGCCTCCAATGGGCTGCTGATCGGTGACTGCGGACAGGGAGTACGCCGGGTCGATCTCGCAACCAACGTGATTTCGACGGTGCCCGGTACGGCGGGCATCACTAACATCTCCTCTGTCGCGAGCGATATCGCCGGCAATGTGTATGTCATTCAGACGCCGTCGAATTTCGCTGATCCGGCTATTGCTACCCAGGACGCGATTCTCAAGGTGACGCCGGGCGGCGTGTCGTCGACCCTGGCGACGCTCTTCCATTGCTCCTACGGTCTCGCCGTCGACCCGGCCGGCAATCTTTACACCACCGACTGCGAGCGCAACCAGGTCCTTGAAATTTCGAGCGCCGGCGTCGTTACGGCTATCGCCGGCAATGGCACGTCGGGCACCAGTCCCGACGGCACGCTGGCATCCGCCGCAGCGCTCGCCCAGCCCCTTGGCGTTGCGGTTGATGCCAGTGGCAACGTCTATTTCAGCGATTTCTCGGACTTCCGGGTTCGAATGTTCGCGCCGGGCGGCACGCTTGTGACCCTCGCCGGAACGAACGACAACATCGGGGGTCTTGCGCTTGGCGCCGATGAAATCAACAACTTCTTCGAGCTCGCGACGGATCCGGCCGGCAACGTCTACTCCGGTCCGTACATCAAGATCAATCAGAACGGTGCATTGAGCCGAGTCGCTCGGACGCCGGGCAACGGCTTCGGCGGCGACGGCGGCAATGTGTCCGCGGCGACCTTCGAGGCCAGCGGCCTGTCGTTCGACAGTGCCGGTAACGCCTACGTCGCCGACTCCGGCAACAACCGGGTGCGCAAGATTGCGGCGAACGGCACGGTAACGACGATCGCCGGCAACGGCACGTTTGCCAACACCGGCGACGGGGGGCCTGCGTCGGCGGCATCGGTCACTGCCCCGATCGGGACCGCTGTCGACGGTGCCGGTAACATCTATGTACTCCTGCGCGGCACGGCGGCCCAGGCGCTCACGGAGCATTGCGGCACGACGGTCCGCAAGATCGACAAGACCGGGACGATTTCACTGTATGCCGGTAGCTACACCTCGACCATCCTTTACGGGGGCGACGGCGGTCTGGCCACGGCGGCACAGATCCACGCCTGTGCCATCGCCACCGATCATGCCGGCAACATCTATCTGGCCGAGGCGCAGAACGCGCGGATCCGCAAGATCGACACCGCCGGGATCATCACGACGATCGCCGGCACCGGTGTAGTCGGTTATAACGGCGACGGGATTCCTGCGACCACAGCGCAGCTCTATGGTCCCCGCAGTGTCGCGGTGGACAGCGCCGGTAACGTCCATATTGCCGAGCAGGCTGGACAGCGCGTTCGCATGGTGAATCCGGCCGGAATCATCTCGACCGAGGTCGGAAACGGAACGGCCGGTTATACCGGCGACGGTGGCGATCCGACGGCGGCCACGATCAACCACGTGCGCTGGATCGCGATCGACGCGAAGGACCAGCTGTACCTGTCGGATACCGGCAATAACGCGATCCGCCGGATCAAGGTGCGTGGCACGACGGCACAGACCATAACCCTGAGCGCACTGCCCGCTCTGTCCGTCGGCGGTACGGCGACCGTGACGGCGAGCGCGAGCTCCGCGCTCCCGGTCGTCGTCGGCTCGCTCACGAACGCAGTCTGCACGGTATCCGGCACGACGGTGACGGCGGTCGGCTCCGGCACGTGCACAATCGCTGCAAATCAGACCGGCAACGCGATCTTCGCAACAGCCGCCCAGGTGACCCGCAGTGCGACGGTCACTCGCATCGCCCAGAGCATCACGTTTGGAGCGGCGCCGGCTCTCAAGGTCGGCGTCGCCGGCACCCTGAGCGCCACGGCGAGTTCCGGTCTCCCGGTCTCGTTCCGGTCGACGACGCCCTCGGTCTGTGCCGTAGCGGGAAGTTCCGTCACCGGGCTCGCCGTTGGCAGCTGTGTCGTAGCCGCGAACCAGTCGGGCAGCATCAAATACGCACCGGCAAGTCAGGTGACGCAGACCATCACCGTGGCCTCCGGTGGTCTCCTGTCGCAGACGATCACGTTCGGCGCGGCGCCGGCCATCAGTGTGGGTACGAACGGCACGCTCGCGGCGAACGCGAGCTCCGGATTGGCGGTAACCTTCAAGTCCCTGACGCCGCTGTACTGCTCGGTGACGGGCAACACGGTGACAGGGCGTGCCGCCGGCACGTGTACGGTCGCCGCGGACCAGCCGGGCAACGGGACGACGATCGCGCCGGCTCCGGAAGTGACCCAGAGCTTCGCGGTCTCGGCCGTCGCGCTCCTGCCGCAGACGATCAGTTTCAGCGCGCCCGCCGCGGTGTTCGTGACGGCCAGCGGCCCGTTGGTCGCGACGGCGTCTTCCGGTCTGCCCGTGACGTTCAAGTCGCTGACACCGGCGATCTGCTCGGTCTCCGGCGCGAGTTTCACGGGCCTCGCGGCCGGCGTGTGCACGATCGCGGCCGACCAGTCCGGCAACGCGGTCTACGCGCCCGCCCTCGAGGTGACGCAGTCGGTGGCGGTGAACAACCCGCAGGTCCAGACCATTACCTTCGGCGTGGCACCGACCATCACGGTCGGCACAAGCGGAACTCTGGTCGCCACGGCGAGTTCCGGGCTCCCGGTCACGTTCTCCTCGACGACGTCGACGACCTGCTCCGTCAGTGGTTCCACGGTCACCGGCCTCGCCGCGGGAAGCTGCATAGTGGCAGCCAACCAGGCCGGTAACACGATTTACCTGCCGGCGCCGCAGGTGACGCAGACCATCACGGTCGGCAAGGCACCGGCCACCGTTCGTACGATCGAAACCTGGGTCGGCCGCGGGCCGTACACTTCGCCCGTTCCGGCGCCGCTCGCCAACGTCAATCCGTGGCCGATCGCGCTGGATTCGACCGGACGTGTCTATTTTGCCCAGCACACGGGAGTCTATCGCCTGGATCCGGCCACCGGGCTGGTGACGCAGGTGGCCGGTAACGAGACGGTCGGCTATTCCGGTGACGGCGGTCCTGCCACGTCAGCGCGATTCGGCACCATCTCGGGCCTTGCGGTCGATTCGAGCGGCAATCTGTACCTCGCAGATGCCAGCCACAGCGTCGTGCGCAAGATCGATACCGCGGGGATCATCACGACCTTTGCGGGAACCGGTGTCGCCGGGACATCGGGCGATAACGGGCCCGCCTCGGCCGCCCAGCTGTCGTTCCCGTACTATCTGCACGTCGACAGCAGCGGTAACCTGCTGATTGCCGACGCCGGTAACGGTCTGCGCGCGGTCAATCTCGCGTCGGGCGTCATCACGTCCGTGCCCAATACGGCCGGAACATTCCCTGAATCCGTCACCAGCGACGCGGCGGGGAACATCTACTACGTCGTGCCGACGTGGTCCAACGCGACGCCGAATGTGCCCGATAAGGTCTACAAGCTCGTCCCAGACGGCGTGCCGGCCTTGGTGGCGACATTGCAGTACTGTTCGGAGGGCCTCGCTCTCGACGCGGTCGGCAATCTGTACACGGCGGACTATTGCGCTAACGACGTCTATCAGATCACGCCGACGGGGACGGTCAATATCGTCGCGGGTACCGGTCTGGGCAGCAGCAGTCCGGGCGGCTTCAGTCCGGACGGCACGCTCGCGACGGCAGCCAAGCTGAGCGATCCGGCGGACGTGGCCGTTGACGCCGCTGGCACGATCTACGTGACCGATGACAATAACGGTCGCGTACGGACCTTCACGCTCGGGGGCGCCCTGAAGACCATCGCCGGTACTGAGAACGGCATTGGTGGCCTCGCCACGCGCGCGGCGTTCGTGACGAGTGCCGGAATCGCGAATACCACGGGGCTCTCGACCGATGCGGCCGGCAACCTCTACACCGGCTATCTCTCGAAGGTTGCGACGGACGGGACGCTGTCGTGGTTCGCGGGCATCGGGGCACCGGGTTTCGGCGGCGACGGCGGCCCGGCGGCTGCGGCGACATTCCTCGCGCGGCAGGTGGTGTTCGATGCGGCCGGCAATGCCTACGTCGCCGACTCGGGCAATAACCGCGTGCGCAAGATCGCCATTGGCGGCACGGTTACGACCATTGCCGGCAACGGCACGTTCTCCAATACCGGCGACGGCGGGCCTGCGTCGGCCGCGACGATCGAGGGCCCTGAGGCAATCGCCGTGGACGCTGTCGGCAACGTCTATGCGGTCGCCGGCAGCGCTATCCGGAAAATCGACACGACCGGCAAGATCAGCCGGTATGCCGGTGCGTACGACAGTTACGACGCGCCAGGGGTAGGCGGCACCGGCGATGGCGGGCCTGCGATTTCGGCGCTTCTCGGCAACACTGCCGGGTTGTCGCTGGACGGCGCCGGCAACCTCTATCTCGCCGATCGCGATCACGCCCGCGTCCGAAAGATCAACGCCGCGGGAACCATTACGACCGTCGCGGGCATCGGCACTCCGGGTTACGCCGGCGACGGCGGTGCTGCCACTTCGGCGCAGTTGCGCCGGCCGAGCGACGTCGCCGCCGATGCGTCCGGCGGTTTCTACATCGCGGACGATCTCGACAACCGCGTCCGGTACGTCAATTCCGCGGGGGTGATATCGACCGCCGTGGGAACCGGTACGGCGGGTCTGGTCGGCGATGGCGGTGATCCGACACTGGCTTTGCTCAATGCGCCACGCCGTCTCGCCGTCGATGCGCAGGGCACGCTCTACATCAGCGATACGGGCAATACCCGGATTCGGCGCGTCAAGAGTCGCGGCACGACGGCACAGGCGATCACCTTCGGTGCTGCCCCGGGCGCGATCAGCGTGGGCGGTACGGCGACGGTCAGCGCCTCGTCGGCGTCGGCGCTTCCCGTCGTCTTCGGCTCGGCGACGGCGGCCGTCTGTACGGTGTCCGGCAGCACCGTGAAGGCGGTTTCCGGTGGCACGTGCGTCATTGCCGCAAACCAAACGGGCAACGGCATCTATGCGACAGCAGCGGAGGTGACCCAGTCGATCACGGTCAACCGCCTCGTGCAGACGATTTCCTTCACTCTGCCCGCAGTCTCGGTTGGTGGTACGGCGACACTGGCTGCGAGTGCGTCCTCGACGCTGCCCGTCAGCTTCAGCACCTCCACGCCCGGCAAGTGCGCCATTTCGGGCAACCAGCTGACCGGCCTCGCGACCGGGACCTGCACCGTCACGGCGAGCCAGACAGGCAACGGCACGTACGCACCGGCTACGCCAAGTACGAAATCGATCACGGTTACTACGGGCAAGACGGCGCAGACCATCACCTTCGGCGCCGCACCCGCAGTGTCGGCTGGCACGACCGGAGCCTTGAGCGCAACCGCAAGCTCCGGGTTGCCAGTGGCATTTACGTCGGCGACGCCGTTTGTCTGCTCGGTCAGTGGCACGATCGTGACGGGACTCCTTGCAGGCAGCTGTATCGTGCACGCGGACCAGGCTGGGAACGCCACGTTTGCACCGGCCCCGCAGGGCACCCAGACGTTTGCCATCACTCCAGCCAAATTGCCGCAGACGATCTCCTTCGGCGCGATTGGCCCGGTTCAGGCCGGCGGTCCGGCGGTTGCCCTCTCGGCGACGGCGAGTTCCGGGCTTGCCGTGACGTTTACGACGAAGACTCCAGCAACCTGCTCGGTGACAGGCTCGACGGTAACCGGTCTCACGGCGGGGCTCTGCACCGTCGCCGCCGACCAGGCGGGCAATGCCAGCTACCTGGCGGCGCCGCAAGTGACTCAGTCGGTAACTGTAAGTTCCGGAGCGGTCCCCCAGACGATCACGTTTGGGACTGCTCCGACCGTGACGCTGCACGGCACGGCACCGCTCAGCGCGACGGCGAGTTCCGGTCTCCCGGTAACATTATCGACGAAGACACCGGCGACCTGCACGGTCGCCGGAAGCACCGTCACCGGTGTTGCGCTCGGCACGTGTATGGTGGCCGCGGACCAGGCCGGTAACAGCGCCTTCCTGCCGGCACCGCAGGTAATCCAGACGTTCACGATCGGCAACGCAGCCACCAAGCGCATTATCGAGACTTGGGTTGGCCACCGGCCCTACGCGGCGCCGGTGGACTCGCTGTCGGCCAACGTCGTCCCCTGGCCGATCGCCGTGAGCGCGTCGGGTGTGGTCTATTTCGCGGGCCGGAATGCCGTCTACCGGCATGACCCGGCGACGGGACAAACAACCGTCGTCGCCGGCAACGGGATCGCCGGCTTCAGCGGCGACGGCGGGCCGGCGACCACTGCGCAGATCTCGACGATAACGGGAATTGCGCTCGATGCGGCCGGCAATCTCTACATCGCCGACCCGGACAACTCCCGGGTGCGCCGGGTTACGCCGGCGGGGGTCATTACGACCATCGCGGGCAACGGCACGTCAGGAAGCACAGGCGACGGTGGCGCGGCGACCGCGGCAACGCTCAACTTCCCCAACTATGTGCACGTCGATGCGGCGAATACGCTCCTGATCGCCGAGAGCGGGGGCGGCGTACGCCGGGTCACTCTATCCACCGGCATCATCAATACGGTGCCTGGTACTGCAGGCAAATTCCCGCTCGCGGTCACGAGTGATGCGGCAGGCAACACGTACATCATCGCCCCGGGAGCGGGTGGTTACTCGATCTTCCAGATTACAAGCGGAGGAATCCTTTCGCAGTTCGGGACACTGGTATCGCCCCTGGTGCCCTTCACGGGGGCGTCCTGCCTTGAGGGCTTGGCCATCGACGGGTCCGGCAGTCTCTACACGACGGACTATTGCGTCAATAAGGTCTATCAGATATCGCCGACGGGCGTGCCATCGACGATCGCGGGTCTGGGCGGCCCCATAGCGGGCGACAGTCCGGACGGCACTCCGGCTCGGGGTGCCAAGCTCAATCAGCCCTCCGATGTCGCGGTTGACGCGACGGGCACCGTGTATTTTTCGGAGTACGCGAACTACCGGATCCGTTCCTTCACCCTGGGCGGTACCTTGAAGACGCTGGTCGGAGGCACCGACGGGTTCGGCGGCATCGCCACCGCCTCCGAGCAGATCCTGTTCGATTCGTCGCAGGTCCCAGGCATCGCGGTCGACAGCGCCGGCAACCTCTACAACGGGGTTGCGCTCACTCGAGTATCGCCGACGGACATTATCACGCCATTTGCCGGACTCGGGCCGCCGGGCCTGACGGTGCCGGGAGGCGGCAACGGTGACGGAGGTCAGGCACTCAACGCGGTCTTCTATCTGCCGAGCGGCATCGCGATTGACAGTGCCGGCAACAAGTACGTCGCGGACACCGCTCACGGCCTGATCCGCAAAGTCGATCCGGCCGGAATCGTCACCTCGGTTCCGGGTAGCTACGGTGCTCCGGCCGTGGTGGCGGTCGACGCCACCGGCAACCTCTATACCGGGGGACCGTACTGCAGCTCCTCGCTCAACAAGGTCACGCCCGCGGGTGTGGTGACGGCGTTTGCCGGCTCCAGCACTTTTGGCTATGGCGGCGACGGCGGACCGGCGACCGCGGCACTTTTCAGTGGAATCTGCGCGGTCTCCGTCGATTCGGCCGGGAACGTCTACGTCGCGGATACCTATAACAACCGGGTGCGCAAGATCTCGACGACCGGAATCGTGACCACGATTGCCGGCACCGGGACGGCCGGCTATTCCGGTGACAACGGTCCGGCGACGGCAGCACAACTCAGCGGGCCGTTCGGCGTCGTCGTCGATCCGGCCGGCAACGTCCACATTGCCGACCAGGGCAACAACCGGGTCCGGGTCGTCTCGCCAACCGGCACGATCACGACGGAAGCGGGCACGGGCGTTGCCGGCAACGGCGGTGACGGCGGCGATCCGCTGCTGGCGACGCTCGCTGCGCCTGCAAGCCTCGCACTCGATTCCGCCGGCACGCTGTATGTCGTTGACAGTGGCAGCTACCTGACGCGCCGCCTGCGGACGGTGGGCCTGACCACACAGGCGATCACATTCGGCGCCGCACCCACCGTCGCAGTTGGTGGTCTGGGCGCGGTCAGCGCCACGGCCAGTTCGGGCCAACCGGTCGTGCTCGCCTCGGCGACGACCGCCACCTGCACGGTGAGTGGCACGACGGTGACCGGCGTGGCGCCGGGCCCCTGCGTCGTGACGGCGAATCAGTACGGCGACGCGATAACCTACGCGCCGGCGCCGCAGGTGACGCAGACCTTCACGATCGGTGGGACGACCGCCCAGACCATCACCTTCGGCGCGGCACCGGCGGCCACCGTCGGCAATCCGGTCGCCCTTTCTGCCACCGCGAGTTCCGGGCTGGCCGTCACGTTCACGTCGACGACCCCGGCTATCTGTTCTGTATCGGGCTCGCTCGTCACCGGGCTTGCGACCGGCAAATGCGTCATCAGTGCGAGTCAGGCGGGCAATTCCGCCTTCGCTCCGGCTCGGCCGGTAACTCAGGCGATCACCGTGGGCGCCGGCAGGACGCCGCAGGTAATCACCATTACAGGGACCACCGGGATCGGAATCGGTACGTCCGACCTCCTGCACGCCAACGCCAGTTCCGGATTGCCCGTCACCTTCACGTCGCTGACGCCGGCGATCTGCACAATTAGTGGCACGACCGTCACGGGGCTTGCCTACGGACTCTGCGAAGTCGCCGCCAGCCAGGCGGGCAACGCCACCTACGCGCCGGCGCCGACCGTGTACGGCGGCCTCGACGTAGGGCTCGGGCTACAGCCGCAGACGATCACGCTGGTAGCGACGCCGGCCCTGACGGTAGGCTCAAGTGCATCGATCACGGGCACGGCGAGTTCCGGGCTCCCGGTTCTCTACGCCTCGACGACCCCGTCGATCTGTGCGGTCGCGGGCAGCACGGTCACTGGGCTTGGCATCGGTACCTGCGGGATCGCCGCCAACCAGCCTGGCAGCGCGACCTACGCGCCCGCGCCGCAGGTGACGCAGACGATACCGGTGGGAGCCGGAAAGACCGCTCAGTCGATCACCTTCGGTACCGCGCCGAGTGTCACCGTCGGCGGCACCGGCTCCGTGAGCGCGGCCGCGACCTCCGGGCTTGCCGTCAGTTTCAGTTCGACGACACCGCTCACCTGCTCGGTATCGGGCAGTGTCGTCACGGGGCTCGCCCCGGGTGTATGCGTGGTCGCGGGTAATCAGGGTGGCAACGCGACGTTCGCGCCCGCGCCGCAGGCGACGCTGACGCTGGCCGTCGCACCGGGTAAGACGCCACAGACCATCACCTTCGGTGCGCCTCCGGCGCTGTCGGTCGGCGGCAGTGCGCCGATTACGGCAACGGCGAGTTCGGGCCTGGCGGTGACGTTCGTATCGACGACGCCGGCGACGTGTACGGTGGCGGCAGGACTCGTGACCGGTGTGGCGACGGGGAATTGCACCATTGCCGCTAACCAGGCGGGCAATGCGACCTTTGCCCCGGCGCCGACAGCGACCGAGACCATTACGGTCGGTGGCGCCGCGGCCTCGAGGCGCATTATCGACACCTGGGTCGGGCGGGGAGCCTACTCGAGCCCGGTTGATGCGCCGTCGGCGAACATCACGCCGCGGGCGATCACCGTCTCGTCGACCGGGGCGGTCTACTTCGCCGACTGGTATGCCGTCTATCGCTACGATCCGACCGCCGGCACCGCAACGCTCGTCGCGGGCGACGAGACGATGGGCTACAGCGGCGACTTCGGCCCCGCGACCAGTGCGCGCCTGGGCCAGGTCGAGGGTCTGGCCGTGGATCCCGCGGGTAACCTCTACATCGCCGACATTGACCATTCGGTCGTCCGGCAGGTGAGCCCGGCCGGCATCATCACGACCTTCGCGGGTACCGGCGCGCCCGGTGCGCCCGGGGCAGGCGACGGCGGTCCGGCCGCGGCGGCGGCGCTCGGCTGCGCCGACGACGTGCACATCGAGCTCGGGGTCAACCTGCTGATCGCCGACTGCGGTAGCGGTATCCGCCGGGTCAACCTGGCCACGGGGGTCATCGGTACGGTCAGCGGCACGACGGCGCATTTTCCGAGATGGGTGACCGGCGATGCCGCCGGCAACATCTACTTCCTCAACCCCGGTGACCAGAACCCGACCGGTGCCCGCGACACGCTCTACAAGGTGTCGACGTCCAACGTCGTGTCGCTGCTTGCGACGCTTCAGCACGGCGGGCAGGGCGTTGCGGTGGACAGCGCCGGTAACGTCTACACGGCGGACTATTACTCGAACACCGTCTACCGGACCACCGCTGCGGGAGTGGTGTCCTCGTTTGCCGGAACCGGCGCCAGCGGCTTCAGTCCCGACGGCACCATTGCCACGGCGGGTAAGTTCTCGGTGCTGTCGGGCGTGGCGGTCGATTCAGCCAACAAGGTCTATTTCACTGACGCGGGCAACTACCGCGTACGCACGGTGACGACGACCGGTCTCCTGTCAACGCAGGTCGGCACGAACAACGGCATCGGCGGCCTGGCGACGGCGTCGCTGGCAGTCACCATCAACGGTGCGCTGGGCGTGGATCCGTCCGGCAAGGTCTACAACGGATTCGATCTCACGCAGACCTCGACCTCGGACGTGATCTCCCACTGGGCGGCGATTGCGTTCGGCTTCAGCGGCGACGGTGGTCCCGTGGCGATCGCGCAGTTCAATTTCCCGAAGGGCGTGGCGTTCGACGCGGCCGGCAACGGTTATGTCGCCGATGCGCTCAACCAGCGGGTGCGCAAGGTGACGGCGGCCGGCGTCGTCAGCACCATCGCCGGCACGG
>CAIMCI010000130.1 GCA_903839465.1 uncultured Pseudomonadota bacterium | reverse complement strand
TCCCGCACAGCCTCCCGTCGGGACCGCAGGCCACCAGGGCCGGTCCGGTTGCGGCCGGTGCGGCGCCGGCGGCCGGTGTCCACGCACCAACGGCGAGCGCTGCCGACGCCAGCACGGCCGGCAGCAGGCCGGAACCGCCAGCACCGTCCGGCCGTGCAGGCTGCCAACAACCGAAGACCGAGGGCATCGGGCGGACCTCGCGCGGGAATCAAACCGGGCCGCGAGCGGTGCTTCCGCCGGTCGGCCACGCAACGCTATTGAACGGTTGTATTACAGGGGCGAAGCCAGAGTCAAGGCAAGGCTCGCCGCAGCCCGGCGGCGGCGGGTGGGCGGACGGGCTATTCGGGCCGCTCGCGCAGCCGGGTGAAGGCGCCGGCGCTCAGCGCGCTGATCCAGTCGTCGCAGATCGTGATGGCCTCGTTGGCATCGAAGGCGCGGGTCCTGAGGCTCGACTCGATCCAGAAGCCGTCGAGCAGCGCGGACAGGCCGATCGCGGCGAGGCGGACATCGAAGGCCGGCACCGAATCGGCGTCGTGCAGCTCCGTCAGCAGTGCCTCGACCACCGCCCGGTACTCGCCGTTGGTGCGTTCATGGACCCGGCTCATCTCGTCGGAGTGCGCCACCATGCTCCAGAACACGAGCCAGACGTTGAAGAGCTGCGGGTCGATCTTGTCGGGCGCGAACGACGCCTCGAAAAACCGGTGCAGCCGCTCGCGCGGGCCACCGGCGCCGGCGAGGGCATACTGGCGGATCGACGTCAGGAGGGACGTGGCGAGCGACTCGTAGGCCGCCGCGACGAGGCTTGCCTTGCCCGGGAAGTGATGACTGATGAGGCCCACCGACACGCCCGCCCGGGCGCTGATCCGGCGCACCGAGACGCCGTCGTGGCCGAACTCGCGCAGGCACTGCAGCGTCGCCTCGATCAGTGATTCACGACGCACCTGCGGCGTCTCGCGCCTGAACTTGGGCACGGGTCTCGTCGAAGCCAAATCCCTGTCTCCCGAATGCTGGCCGGCGGGGTCGTTGCAGCGCCGGTCAGCCGCGCCGCTCGCCCGGTGGCGGGTCCGCCGGCGTGCCGGGCGGCGAATCCGGATGGTACGGCAGCCACGAGTAAATTTCCGGGGAGGTTTGCGGGTAGGCGAGAAAGTCCTCGTGGGTCTCGGTCGAGCGCTCTTCCGGCCGGCGCCGGAGCCGCCAGATGGCAAAGACGGTGAACGGCACCGCGAGTCCCAGGGCGTAGATGAAGAAGGCGCTCGGCCCGGTGTACTCCATGGCGAGCGCACCGGCCGTGGGTCCGATCGCCCCGCCGAGCGCCCAGACGAGGAGCAGGGTCGAGGACAGCGAGACGTAGTCGGCCGACACGGCGCGGTCGTTCGCGTGCGCCACGCCAACCGCATAGAGGCTCTCCACGAAGCCGCCGAAGACGATGAACAGCACGGCCAGCACGATGAAGCGCGGGTGTGCCGACTGCAGGAAGAGCACGGCTGCCGTCGCCGCGACCATGGCGCCCAGTGCGATCAGCGCGTGCAGCCGGTCGACCTTGTCCGACAGGAAGCCGATCGGCCACTGCAGCAGCAGGCTGCCGACGCTGACGCAGACCATCAGGATGATGGTCCGGTCCTGGTCCAGGCCGATCTGGTGGCTGTAGAGCGGCGCGAGCGTCGTGAAGGCCGTGCCCACGAGCCCCGTGAGCAGGCAGGCGAGGACGCTCGCCGGTGACGTGCGCAGCGCCCGCAGGATCTGCATGTTGTGCGGCGGGCTCGGCGGTGGCCCGACGACGTCGATCACGGCGACCGGTACGAGCGCCAGCGCCGTGGCGAGTCCGGCGAAGATCAGCAGGTCCGGCCCCGCGAGATCGAGGCGCCGGGCGAACAGCTGCCCGACGCCGTAGAAGACGCCGATCACGAGCAGGTACACGGTCAGGATCCGGCCGCGCTGGTGATTGGGGACGAGCGCGTTCAGCCAGCTCTCGACGACCACCGCGAGGCCGGCGGCGTTGAAGCCGAGCATGAAGCGCAGCACGGCGAGCGGTAGCACGGCCGAGGAGAACACCATGACGAGCACCAGCGCCGCCTTGATGGCGGCGAACGCGGAGTAGGCCCGCACCTGGCCGACCGGCGCGATCAGCCGGTGCACGTGCAGGCAGCCGAGCATGAAACCGGCCGCTTCCGCCGTCGCCAGGAGGCCGATCGCACCTTCCGACATGCCGGCGGCGGTAAAGCGCAGCGGCAACAGCGTCAAAAGGCCGGTCGCGATCGAACTGAGCGCCGTGCTGAGGAGCGGTGGAGCGACTCGCCAGACGATCGACGCCGGCGCGGTGGAGGATGGCGGCATGGGTTCGGTGGCCTGCGGCAAGGTGGGTGCGGACAGAGCACCCGCGCCAGTCGAGTGTAGCGGGTACGCCGGCCGGCTGCCTCGGGCGGAGGATCGCGGTGCCCAGCCGGCCCCGATTGCACCGGCCGGCGCGGGCGGGCATATTTGGCGCCCGCCGGTCGTGAGCCACCGTAACGTTTCTGCGCTAGTCTCGCCGGAAGTCACTGCAGAGCAGGGGTAAGTGTCGATGAAATCCAAAGCAGCCGTCGCCTACGCAGCCGGCAAGCCGCTCGAAGTCACCGAGGTCGAACTCGCGGGCCCCAAGGCCGGTGAGGTGCTGGTCGAGATCCGCGCCTCCGGCGTCTGCCACACCGACGAATTCACGCGCTCGGGCGCCGATCCGGAAGGGCTTTTCCCGGCCATCTTCGGCCACGAGGGCGCGGGTGTCGTCGTCGACGTCGGCGCAGGCGTCAAGTCCCTGAAGAAGGGTGATCACGTCATCCCGCTCTATACGCCCGAGTGCCGCGAGTGCAAGTCGTGCACCTCGCAGAAGACCAATCTGTGCACGGCCATCCGTGCCACGCAGGGCAAGGGCCTCATGCCGGACGGCACCAGCCGCTTCTCGCTCAATGGCGAGCTCGTCCATCACTACATGGGCTGCTCGACGTTCTCGAACTACACGGTGCTGCCGGAGATCGCGCTCGCCAAGATCCGTGAGGATGCGCCGTTCGAGAAGGTCTGCTACATCGGCTGCGGCGTGACCACGGGCATCGGTGCGGTGATCAATACGGCCAAAGTCGAGCCCGGCGCGAACGTGGTCGTGTTCGGCCTAGGCGGCATCGGCCTCAACGTCATCCAGGGCGCGCGCCTCGCCGGCGCCAACAAGATCATCGGCGTGGACATCAATCCCGCCCGCAAGGCGCTTGCCGAGAAGTTCGGCATGACCCATTTCGTCAACCCGAAGGAAGTGGAAGGCGATCTCGTGCCCTTCCTCGTCGCACTGACCGACGGCGGCGCCGACTACAGCTTCGAGTGCGTCGGCAACACCACGCTGATGCGCCAGGCCCTCGAGTGCTGCCACCGTGGCTGGGGTGAGTCGATCATCATCGGCGTCGCCGGCGCGGGCCAGGAGATCAGCACGCGACCCTTCCAGCTCGTCACCGGCCGGGTCTGGAAGGGCACGGCCTTCGGCGGTGCGCGTGGCCGTACCGACGTACCCAAGATCGTCGACTGGTACATGGACGGCAAGATCGCGATCGACGAACTGATAACGCACGTCATGCCAATTGAGAAGATCAATGACGCCTTCGACCTCATGCACGCCGGTGAGTCGATCCGTAGCGTCGTGACGTTCTGAGCGCTCGCTCCCCCCGGGTCGCGGCCGGCAGGGGCCGCGGCGCGGGACGGGCGGGCATCGCCGCCGGTGCTGCCCTTCATTCAAACTGCGGGATACCGCCATGACCGGCCCATCCGTGACGAGCGGCATCGAGAAACTCGCCGAGCATGCCTGCCACGGCGGGCGGGTGGGCTTCTACCGGCATCCCTCGGCCACGACGAAC
>CAIMCI010000129.1 GCA_903839465.1 uncultured Pseudomonadota bacterium | reverse complement strand
GTCGAGCAGAAGGGTTCCGAGAACATCTGGATCGCGGTCATCGGCCCGCATACCCCGGCGCTCGGCGAGCTTCATGATGTCGCGCCGGTAACCCAGGCGCAGATCGCCGCGACCGTCGCGGCGGCGGTCGGCAAGGACTACGTAGCCGCACGCCGGGATGCGGCACCACCACTGGCCGCCGCCCTCAGCCGGCACTAGCCGGCCGTGGTGGCGGCGTGCCCGGCCTGAGCGAAGAGTATTTCTGCGACGCGGATCGAGAGGATTGGCCAAGATGACGATTCCCAGCCACGCAAACGTCGTAATCATCGGTGGTGGAGTGGCGGGGTGCTCGATCGCCTATCACCTCACGAAGCTCGGCGTGCGCGACGTGGTGCTGCTCGAGCGGCGGCAGCTGACCTGTGGCACGACCTGGCACGCGGCGGGACTCGTGGGCCAGCTTCGTGCGACGCGTAACCTGACTGAACTCGCCAAGTACACGGCCGACCTCTACCACTCGCTCGAGGCGGAAACCGGGCAGGCCACCGGCTTTCGCCAGAACGGCTCGATATCGGTGGCCAAGACCGAGGCGCGCTTCGAGGAACTGAAGCGAGGCGTGTCGATGGGGCGCATGTTCGGCCTCGAGATGCACGTGCTCACCCCGGGCGAGATCCGCGAGCGCTGGCCGCTGCTCAAGGTGGACGACCTGGTCGGCGGCATATTCATCCCCAAGGATGGCCAGACCAACCCCATCGACACGACCCAGGCGCTGGCCAAGGGCGCGAAGCAGGGCGGCGCCCGCATCTTCGAGAACACGAAGGTCGAGCGCATCCGCGTCGAGCAGGGCAGGGCCACCGGGGTCGAGACAAGCGCCGGCTACATCGCGGCCGACACCGTGATCCTCGCCGGCGGCATGTGGTCGCGCGACCTCGCGGCCGCCGCCGGCGTGGCCGTGCCGCTCCACGCCGCCGAGCACTTCTACATTGTCACCGAGCCGATCGCGGGGCTGCCGACGGGCCTGCCGGTGCTGCGCGTCCAGGATGAGTGTGCCTACTACAAGGAAGATGCCGGCAAGCTCCTGATGGGCTGCTTCGAGCCGGTTGCCAAGCCGTGGGGAATGAAGGGCATCAGCGAGGATTTCTGCTTCGACACGCTGCCAGAGGATTCCGAGCACTTCGAACCGATCCTCAATGACGCGATCGAGCGGGTGCCCGTGCTGGCGGACGCCGGCATCGCGCTGTTCTTCAACGGACCGGAAAGCTTTACGCCGGACGATCGCTACTACATCGGCGAGGCGCCGGAGGTACGCGACCTCTTCGTTGCCACCGGATTCAATTCGGTCGGCATCGCGGCGAGCGGGGGTGTCGGCAAAGTCGTCGCGCAATGGGTCGTTGACCGTCGCCCGCCGATGGACCTGGCCGATGTCGACGTGCGCCGGGTGATTCCGTTTCAGTCAAACCGGAATTACCTCCACGATCGCACGGTCGAGACGCTCGGGCTCCTGTACGCAATGCACTGGCCGTACTTCCAGTACCGTTCCGCCCGCGGCGCGCGGCGCTCCCCGCTGCACGACCGGCTCGTTGCCGCCGGCGCCTGCATGGGCGAGACGGCGGGCTGGGAGCGACCGAACTGGTACGGCGCGCCCGGCAGCAAGCCGCAGTACGAGTACTCCTACGGGCGCCAGAACTGGTTCGACCACTGCCGGGATGAGTGCACTGCAACCCGCGACGGCGTCGCGCTCTACGACCAGACGAGCTTCTCCAAGTTCCTGGTCCAGGGCGCCGATGCCTGCCGGATCCTCAATTTCATGTCGACGTCGAACATCGACGTCCCCGTCGGCAAGGTCGTCTACACGCAGTGGCTGAACGACGCCGCGGGCATCGAGGCGGACCTCACGATCACGCGAACGGGGCCGACCGAGTTCCTCGTGGTCACGGCCGCGGCGGCCCAGACGCGCGATCTCGCCTGGCTGCGCCGGGCGATCGAGGCCGATGCCGGCGCCCGCTGCGCCGTTACCGACGTAACGGCGGGTGTGGCGATGCTCGGCATCATGGGTCCCAAGAGCCGGGACCTGCTCGAGGGCCTGTCGGGCGGCGACCTGTCGAACGCCGCCCATCCCTTCGGCTGGTCGCGCGAGATCGAGCTCGGCTACGCCCGGGTGCGCGCGAGCCGCATTACCTACGTCGGCGAGCTCGGCTGGGAACTCTACGTGTCGACCGAGTTCGTTGGTCATGTCTATGAGCGGCTGCTGGCCGCCGGTGAGGCGCTCGGCCTGCGCCACGCCGGTTACCACGCGATGTCGGCCTGCCGCCTCGAGAAGGGTTACCGGCACTGGGGGCACGACATCGCCGACGAGGACACGCCGCTCGAGGGCGGCCTCGGCTTTACCGTCGCCTGGGACAAGGCCGGCGGGTTTCGCGGGCGCGAGAAGCTGCTGGAACAGCGCGCCAAAAAGGCCCTGGCCAAGCGGCTCGTCCAGGTGCGGGTTGACGTCGAGGGCGCCTCGGCGCCGCTGCTCTACCACGAGGAACCACTGGTCCGGGACGGCGTCATCGTCGGGTCGATCAAGTCGGGAGCCTTCGGCCACCGCATCGGCCGGTCCCTGGGCATGGCGTACGTTTATAACGACGCCGGCGTCGACGCGGCCTGGCTCGCCGGCGGGCGCTTTGAAGTCGAAGTGGCCTGCGAGCGCTATCCGGCGACCGTTCAGCTGGAGGCGTTCTACGATCCGAGGAGCCTGAAGATCAAGGCCTGAGGCAACGCGTCCCGGGCAGCAGACGCCGGACGGCCAGAACGAACAACCATGACGCGGCACGGCCGCGTCGGATCGCGATATCGAGGGAGTCTTTCGTCCGATGAAAACACAGGCACAGGTCGTCGTTATCGGTGGCGGGGCGGTGGGCTGCAGCGCGCTCTACCACCTGACGGAGCTCGGCATGAAAGACGCGGTCCTCCTGGAGCGGGACGAGCTGACCGCGGGATCCACCTGGCACGCGGCCGGCAACTGTCCGAACTTCACCACGTCCTGGAACCTGATGAAGCTGCAGCGCTACAGCACGAGCCTGTACGCGGCGCTCTCGAAGCGGGTCGGCTACGACATCAACTACCACGTCACGGGAAGCGTGCGCCTGGCGCATACGCGGGACCGTGTCGACGAATTCAGGCACGTCGTGTCGCAGGCCCGCGCCCAGGGCATGGATTTTGAGCTCTTGAGCCCCTCGGAGCTGAAGAAGCATCACCCGTTCATGGTCACCGACGGTCTCGAAGCCGGCCTTCACGATCCGTACGACGGCGATATCGACCCCGCCCAGATGACCCAGGCGCTTGCCAAGGGTGCGCGCGACAACGGTGCGGAGATCTACCGCAACACGCGCGTGACCGCGATCGAGCGGGCGGCCTCCGGCGAATGGCTCGTGCATACCGACAAGGGCACGATCCGCACGGAACGGGTGATCAATGCGGCCGGGTACCGTGGCGCCGAGGTGGCGGCGATGGTCGGCGCGTACCTGCCGATCGTGACGATGTCGCACCAGTACCTGGTGACGGAGGACATACCGGAGCTGGTCGAGCGCGGCGCGGCGCGACTGCCGCTGATGCGCGATCCGGACGTCAGCTACTACCTGCGCCAGGAGCGGCACAGCCTGCTTCTCGGCCCCTACGAATGGCAGGCGACGGCCCACTGGCTCGACGGCATTCCGGAGCATTTCGCCAACCAGCTCTTCGACGACGCGCTCGAGCGGCTCGAGAAATACATCGAGGCCGCCTGCGGGCGGGTGCCGATCCTCGGCTCGGTCGGCGTCAAGACGGTCATCAACGGGCCGATTCCGTACGCGCCCGACGGCAACCCGCTGCTCGGCCCGGCGCCGGGACTGCCCGGCTTCTATCACTGCTGCGGCTTCACGTTCGGCATCGTGCAGGCGGGCGGCGCCGGCAAGTCGATTGCCGAGTGGGTCGTCAACGGGCATCCCGAGTGGGACATGTGGCCGCTGGATTCGCGCCGCTACCTGCCGCACGCGAACGACAAGTTCGTGCTGGCCAAGGCGATCGAGACCTACCAGCACGAATACGGCATCGGCTACCCCGCCGAGGAACGGCCGGCCGGCCGACCGGCGAAGGCCTCGCCCTGCTACCTGCGCCTGCAGGCGAAGGGCGCGGCGTTCGGCGCCCGTGGCGGCTGGGAACGTGCCGTGTACTTCCCCGCGGCCGGTGACCCGGTCAGTCCGGCGCTGTCATTCCGGCGCCCCGCCTGGCATGCGGCGGTCGAGCGCGAGTGCCGTGCGGTGGCCGAGCGCGTCGCCGTCCTTGACCTGCCGGGCTTCGCGAAATTCGAGGTGACGGGCAAGGACGCCCGGGCGTGGCTCGACCATCTGGTGACCGGCGTCGTGCCGAAGGCCGGTCGCACGGCGCTCAATTACCTGTGCGCCCCGAGCGGTGGCATCGTCACCGAGATGACCCTGACCAACCTCGGCGCCGAGCGGTACTGGCTGATCAGTGCCGCGGCCGGCGAACTCCATGACGAGCACTGGCTGCAGGAAAACCTGCCGGCGGCGGGTCGCGACGTGCGGCTGGAGAACCTGACGGCGAGGTACGGATCCCTCATTGTCGTGGGACCGCGCGCGCGCGAGGTCCTCGCGCGCCTCACGCCCGCCCGGCTCGACAACGAGGCCTTCCCGTGGCTTGCCGTGCGCACGATCGATATCGGCTACACGAAGGCGATCGCCGCCCGCGTCAATTACGTGGGCGAGCTCGGCTGGGAACTGCACATCCCGTTCGAGCATCTGCTCAGCATCTACGAACTCATCTGGGAGGCCGGGCAGGAGTTCGGGATCCACGACTTCGGCCTCTACGCGATGGACAGCCTGCGGCTTGAAAAGTGCTACCGCTCCTGGAAGGCGGACCTGACGACCGAGTACACGCCGTACATGGCGTCCCTCGACCGCTTCGTGCGTCTCGACAAGGCCGGCGGCTTCATCGGCCAGCCGGCGCTGGCCAAGGAGCACGCCACCGGTCCCCGGGAGCGTTTCGTGCCCCTCATCGTCGACGCCGCTGACGCCGATGCCGCAGCGGTCTCCGTTGTTTACTCCGGCGATGAGGTCGTCGGCCTTGTTACTTCCGGCGGGTATGGCTATCGCCTGAAGCAGAGCATTGCCCTTGCCTACGTACGGACCGATCTGGCGGTGGCGGGCACCGAGCTGCACGTCGAGATCCTGGGCGAGCGTCGCCGGGCGGTGGTGGCGGCCGAACCGCTGTTTGATCCGCAGAACCTGCGCCTGAGGGCCTGAGCGGGCAGGTGCGAGAGGGGGCGGCCAGCGGAGGGTCGCCTGACGATGGCAGGGAGGCTCCGGCAATGGCGGGCGTCGGACGGCACGACGCCGTAGGACAATAATGGGTTCATCAACCTCGAGGGAGACATTACCGTGCGAAATCTGAAGTTTCTGACGACCCTTGCCGCCGTGATGCTGGTGGTGGCGGCATGCTCGACCCCACGCTATATCATCAGCACGAACGACGGCACGCTGATCCAGTCGAAGGGCGAGCCGCGACTGAATGCCAAGACCGGCATGTACGAGTACCACGATCTCGATGGCCGCGACGCGGCGATCAAGCAGTCCGAAGTCAAGCAGGTGGTTCGCCGCTGAGCACCGTGCCGGCGCGGGCGCTGAGGCCCGCGCCGGCCTTTCAGAACCAGCTGTAGTTGAAGCTGATGCTGATCCGCGCCGAGCGCGACGGGTTGGCCGGCACTTCGTGGCGCAGCCAGCTCTCGAACAGCACGAGGTGCCCCGGTTTCGCGGCCAGCGTAACCCAGGGCCGGTTCTCGATCGTCGCCGTCGCCAGGCGCGGCGGGGCTCCCATCTGCCGGTCAAGCCGCGGGTCCTCGACCTTGAGGCCGGGCGCGTTGCGAGGCACCCGGACGTAGTAGGTCCCGCTCAGGGTTGAAAGCGGGTGCAGGTGCAGGCTGTGCTGCACCTGCCTGCGCATGATGTTGACCCAGCAGTCCGTCATCCGCAGGCGGCGACCGCGCAGGTCGAACTCGAGGTCCCGGGCGAACGCGCGGATGTGCGGCGCGAGGTGCTTCTCCAGCGTGGCGAAGGTCGGCGACAGGCGATGCATCCGGTTTGCCGAGCCGTACGAGGTGTAGCCGCCCGGGTAGTTGGCCTTCGACCAGACCCGACCGGCCCGGTCGTCGTGCTCCAGCTGCCGGCACTCCTCGACCAGGCGGGCATGGAGTGTGCCGTCATCACTTGCAAGCAGCGGCGCCGCGTAGACCCGCGTCGGGAACAGCAGTTGGGTAGCCATGGACGGATTATGCCTCGGTCGCCAGAACGGGGGTCAGGAGACTCTGCGGCGTTCCGTCCGGCCAGCACCTCCCGATGATCGGCGACACCGGCGACGCCTCGATTCCCAGCCCATCTGGCCTTTACCGACACCGCCCGAAGCCCTAGGCTGTCCTGACGGCCGCCGTTCGCGGTCTCATCGCGACGCGGGGGCGACATGGCGCGACTCGGGCTCGGATTTCGCGGCGGTTTCGCAGTCGGTCTGCTGATGGTCGGTGCCGGCGGCGCCACGCAAGGAGCGGAGC
>CAIMCI010000128.1 GCA_903839465.1 uncultured Pseudomonadota bacterium | reverse complement strand
TGCCGTCATCGCCGCCCGCCGGTGACCGAAGCGTCTGCTAGTTGTTCGGTGCCCCGTTGTTGATCCAGGTTTTCAGCCGGTCGATCGTCGACTGCGGCAGCGGCGTGCCGCCCTTCGGCATCTGGACGCCGACGATACCCGGGGCGCCCAGGAGCTTCTGGACCATGTAGCTGTTGGCGACATCGTTCGGCTTGATCCGCTTCAGGGCCGGCGTCTCCAGACTCGAGACGTTGACGATGCTCGCGTACGAATTGCCCGCGGTCAGGTTCTGCACGCCGGGCAGCGTCGTGGTACTGGAGCCGTCATGACATCCCGTGCAGTGTGCGCTGAAGATCTCGGACTGCAATTGGGTGAGCGTAACCGAGCCGACCGTCACTTCGACGGCGGGCGACGTACCGACGTTGCCGTCGACGTCAGTCGCCTTGACCGAGAGTTGCACAGCGGTGCCGTCGGCGATCGCGGTCGTGTCCCAGTTGATCTGGTACGGCGGCGACGACACGATACCGAGGGACGTGGTGCCCGCAAAGAACTCCGCCGAAGCGACCGGGACACTGGCGGAGACGGTCGCGTGTAGCGCTATCGACGCCGCCCTTGCCACGCCCGCCGACGGCGCAGACACCGCCGCAACCGGTGGCTTGTTGAGGACCGGCGTGCCGACGTCCACCCGACCGTACAGCCCATGGGTCTCGTTGCCCGGTCCCGCCGCGTAGAAGAGCGTGTTGTGCGGCTGGTTGTCGGCGTCGTTGCCAAAGGCGATTCCCCAGAGTCCGGGCGCGGCGAAGGGCGTGCTCGTTCCGGTCATGAGCGTGCCGACGAACGCGCCCGACGCCGGATCGTAGCCGTTGACCTTGCCGTCGCCGAAGTTCCCGACCAGAAGCGCATTGCTGAGGGTGCCGAAATCGGCCGGCGCGAGCGCCATGCCCCACGGCGCGTTCAGTTCCTTGCCCACGGTCACCAGCCGGCTGATGAATTGACCGTTCAGATCGAAGACGTCGATAAGCCCGAGGCCGGCGCCATTGGCGTTGTCGTGATTGTCAGGAGCAAGCTGCTGCGCGTAGCTGACGTAGATCCGCACGACGGCAGGCGAGCCGAGCTTCAGTGCGCTGATTCCGAACGGCGCGTAGCCGGCCGGCAGGCCCGGATCAAGGAACGTGAAGCTGGTGGGCGATGAGGCCTGCCTGACGAAGCTCGAGTTGAAGACGTCGACCTTCCCGTTGTGGAAGTCGGTCGCATACAGGAAATCGGCAGTGCCGTTGTTCGCGATGGCGAGCCCCTTGTAGACAGCGCCGGCGCCGTCCGAATAGGCAACTACCGCATTCGCGGGATCGACCGTCGGCGACCAGCCGGCGATGCTTCCTCCCTCGCCGACGAACAGAAACTTAGGCGCGCCCGACTTGCCTCCGGAACTCACCGAAAAGCTCGACGTGGGATTGTAGACCACGCCCGTCGGATCGAACGCGACGGCGCCGGTTGCCGGCAGGGCGACGGCGAGGGGTGTCGGCACGGGCTGAGCCTTGCCATTGCCGTCATAGAGCGTGCTCGTCTCGGAGTGGTTGTTGGCGACCCACGAGAGTCCGGGCCCGAAGGCCACGCCCCAGGGATTGACCAGATTCGTGTCAACCGTTGGCGCGCCGGCCGCCGCGGTATCGGCAACCAGCGGCGTGTTCGTGAACGTGCTCGGCGCGGTGACGGTGAGCGTCGCGGTCGCGCTGCCTGACGACGTGCCACCTCCGTAGGTGCCACCGCTTGCCTTGCAGGCGAGCGAATAGGAGGCCGAGCCCGCGGTTGCCGGCACGGTAACCGCGGAGCCGGTCGAGGCCTGAGATCCAGACCACGCTCCGGTCGCAGTGCACGTCGATCCCGAGGGAGCAGTCCAGGTGAGTGTGGCGGCCTGGCCGAGGACCACGGTGGTTGGCTTTACGGTCAGGGCCACGCTTAACGGCGGCGGTGGCGCCGCGCTTGCGGCGCTTCCTCCTCCACCTCCGCCACAGCCAGCCAGTACGGAAGCGAATCCGACAGCTGCAGTGGCGATGACCCCTTGCCTGCACACACGAATCGATGGTTGAAGACGCCGCAGCATGATGGTCCCCTGTTTTCACTAGCCCGCGGACATGCGGGTGGTCACTGCGTAGGTGCCGACGCGAGCGGTTTTAGTTCTGCACGCCCCGAAATTGTTTTCGTTGTGTCGAGTGAACGGCGGAGCGCCATCGGGGTACTTACCCGAAACGCAGATGCGAAGAGGGACCAATGAAATACATCCTGCGATGGCGCGAGTGGGGCCAGGCCGTCGCGATCAGTCTTCTGTGCGGCTGTGCCGGCAATGGCGCGGGTCTTGATCAGAGCGGCCGTCCGGTAACGGGCGGGGGTGGCACCAACGGGCCACTGACCGCCGATTACGCGTCCATCCAGTCACACGTGTTCACGCCCATCTGCACGGCGTGCCACGCCGGCGGTGGTGCGCCGCAAGGACTGCGGCTGGATGCCACCAACGCCTATGCGTCGCTCGTCGGTGTTCCAAGCAATGAAGTGCCGGGGGTGCTGCGCGTGAAGCCGGGCAATCCGGGTAACAGCTACATCATCCAGAAGATCGAGGGCCATGCCGCGGTCGGCGCCCGCATGCCTTTTGGTGGGCCGTATCTCGACCAGGCGACCATCGACACGATTCGCCAGTGGATCACCGACGGTGCCCAGCGCGGTGCCGGAGCCGCCGCTGCACCGCTTGCCGTCACGTCGATCAGCCCGATGAGCGAGGACTTCCTCCCGGACGGACGGGCCCGCCTGATTGCCGGCTTCAGCGAGGAGCTGGATCAAACGCGCCTGGATTCGGGCTCGGTGCGACTTGAACGACTCGATCCCGGAACCGGCCTTCCCGTCGATCCGGTCGCCGTGGAGATCGCCGTGCCGGCGGGCAATCCGCGGGCGCTGATGGTGATCACCGCGAAGGCGCTGGGCGATGGACGGTACCGGCTCGTCGTGCCGGCGGCGCCGGAAACCGGTCTTTCGGGCGTTTCGGGTCGACGCCTCGAGGGAGCGGGTCCCGAACCGACGCCCGTGCTGCTCGACGAATTCGACCTGGTGGTGCAGAAATGACGATCCATGTCGTTTTCCGGTTGCTCCTGACCCTGGCGTGCGCTGTCGGATCGTGGACCGTGGCCTGCGCGGAGCCGTACCTCGCCGTACAGCAGGGCTACAAATGTGCGGCGTGCCACGTGAACGCCACTGGCGGGGGGCTTCGCACCGAGTTCGGTATCGTATTCGCCGAGAACGTACTGCCGGCGAGGACGTTGCCCGAGGGCGTGCCGGTCTGGACGGGCCGCGTCGGCGACTTCCTGCGCCTCGGGGGCGATCTGCGGACGAACTGGACGCGCACGGAACTCACCGGCGCCAAACCACAGCAGACCTTCCAGATTGACCAGGTCCGCGCCTACGCCGCCATGGACATCGTTCCCGAGCGGTTCTCCGTTTACGTCGACGAGCAGATCGCTCCCGGGAATGCCACGGCCATGGAGGCATGGGCGCGTCTGACCGACGCGTCCAGCGGGACGTACCTCAAGGCCGGCCGGCTGTACCTGCCGTTTGGCTGGCGACTCCAGGACCAGACCGCCTTCGTCCGCGAGACCAGCGGCATCAGCATGGCAACGCCGGATACCGGGCTGGAGCTTGGCTTCGAGCGGGAGCACTGGTCGGCACAGCTGGCGGTCTCCCACGGCACGGCGAACGCGGGTCAGGAGTCCGGCCACCAGGTCACGAGCCAGGTCGTCTGGGTGCAAAGCCGGTACCGCCTCGGCGGGGCGGTATCGCTTACCCAGTCGGATGCGGGAAACCGCCGTGCGGGCGCGCTCTTTGCCGGCGTACGCACCGGTCCGGTGGCCTGGCTCGGCGAAATTGATCTGGTGCGTGACGGCGGCGTGCCCGAAGGCAGCCGTTCGATGATCGCGATGCTCGGCGAGGCGAACTACCGTATCCGCAAAGGACACAACCTGAAGCTGACGGCCGAGTACCTCGATCCCGATCGCCGGGTCGCGGAGGACCAGCAGACGCGCTGGAGCGCACTCTATGAGTACACGCCGATGCCGTTCCTGCAGCTTCGCGCGGGGCTTCGCCGGTATCGTGGGATCCCGCAGAGCGTACTCGAGAACCGGCGCGTCGCCTTCATCGAGCTACACGGCTTCTGGTAAGCGATGCGGCGGCCAACGCGGTCGCACCGCCGTCGGCATCGCGGCGCCGGGCTTCCCAGCCCGGCAGGGGGCAGGCCGGCCCGATGGCGCTGACCGCGGCGGTCCGCCAGTGCCGTTGGCTTATACTCACTCCGGTATGGAACCCTCCACGTGACCGTCAGGTGCCTGATCCGTACCGCTCTGGGATGGGCTCGCCCGCTCGTCGGGCTCTCGCTCCTGGTCGGCGTCGCGCGGGCCGACGACGGTGTCAGTGGCATGGTGGTCGCCACCAGCGATTATGTCCTTCGCGGGGTTTCGCAGACCTACGGCGGCGCGGCGCTCCAGGGGGCGGTGAACTACCGGCACGCGAGCGGCTGGTTCGCCGGGGTCTGGGCATCCAACGTCGATCCATTTCCCTTCACATCCAGCTTCGCGGAGGCCAACGTGTACGCGGGACGGGTATGGTCCCTGTCGCCGCAATGGACCGTACGCGGCAGCTATACGCGCTACCTGTATCCATTCGATCATCGACAAAAGCCCTACGACTACGGCGAGCTGTCGGTTGGTCTGGCGTTCGAGGATTTCCTCAGCGCCTCCGTGTCCTATCAGCCGGATGCGACGGGCTATTCCACGCAGGGTTACGTACGCGGCAGGGCGGCGGTCGCCTACGAGCTTGCCGGCCGGATGCCGCTGCCGCACGATTTCGCGGTGGTTGCCGGTGCCGGCTATTACGATCTCACCCGCCTCTACGGGGTCGGCTACTGGTCGGGCAACGCCGGTGTCAGTTACTCGATCGGCCCGTATCAACTCGACGTCGTTCGCTTCTTCGCCGAGCCCGGCGTACGCAGACTGTTCGATGAGGCGTCGGCAGACCGGCGGTGGGTCGCCTCCGTGGCCCGGCGGTTCTGAATGCGCCCACGCTGTGGCCGAGTGAACCCGGAGTCCACCTCGGGGTACCTACTGTCAGCAGTACCGAAATCGCCGGCGCCAAAATATCCAAGTCTATGTAAATGTTAAATAATGTCCCATATTGCAGGTCGGGTGACTCGGATTCGGACGGCCTCGAACGGGTGCTGCTGCAGCGCATCAGTCACGGCGATCGGGACGCATTCCGCGATCTGTACGTGCGCTACCACCGCCGCCTCGCGCGCTTCCTTGCGCGCCTGACCCACGGGCGAAACGATGCCGAGGACATCATCAACGATACCCTGTGGATTGTCTGGCAGCGGGCGGGTGACTTTCGCGGGGCCTCCCGCGTCTCGACCTGGATCATGGGCATCGCCTATCGGCGGGCGCTGAAGAACATTCAGCGAGCAGCGACGCAGGTCCGTGTGATGGCGCTCGAACTCGCCGGGACGACTGCCGAGACCGATGACGCCACCGAGTCGCTCGCCGACCGGCAGCTGCTCGAGCGAGGACTGGCGCAGCTGCCGCTCGACCAGCGGCTCGTTCTCGAGCTGGCCTACTACCTTGATCACTCCTGCGAGGAAATTGCGGAAATCATGGAGTGCCCCGTGAATACGGTGAAGACGCGGATGTTCCACGCCCGGCGCAAGTTGCGCGGTATCCTGAGCGTGCCGGACTCCGGCAGGGGGATGCGGCCATGACTACCCGCCTGCCCACCGATACGGTCTGCGATTCCGAATCGGCGCGCCTGCTGCCCTGGTTCGTGACCGGGCGCCTGACGGCGGATGACGGCGCCAGGGTCAGCCGTCACCTCGAGGATTGCGCGATCTGCCGGGCGGACTACGAGGATCTGCGCGCCCTGCGTACCGCCATCCGCGATGACGGGCCCGTCGAATACGCACCGCAGGCCGGTCTGGCGAAAACGCTCGCGCGCATCGACGAGCTGGCGCGCGGCGATTCGGAGCCGACGGCGGGCAGCGCGCCGCGCCCGGTGCCGGCGCGTCGGTTCCATATGACGCGGTGGCTGACCGCGGCCGTCGTCGTGCAGGC
>CAIMCI010000127.1 GCA_903839465.1 uncultured Pseudomonadota bacterium | reverse complement strand
CGACCTCCTCGCCCAGCAGCAGGTCGTCATCAAGAGTCTCGAGTCGAGTTACCGCCAGGTCCGCGGCCTGGCCGGCGCGACCATCCTCGGCGACGGCCGGGTCGCGCTGATCCTGGACGTGCCCGGCCTCGTCCAGACTTTCGAGGAGCGGCACGCGGAAGTCGAGGCGAAGATCGCCGCGGCCTAGTGCCGCAACGGACATGTGGACGGGCGCGCGGCGCCGGTTCGTGGCTCAACGGAATGCCGGCAGACGCCGGTCAGGCACGAGGTGAAATCATGGATGCATCAAGCGGTAGCCGGAACGGCAGGGCGAAGCCGGCCGGCAGCGAAGAGCCCACCGCCGGTGTCGAGCAGTACCTCACGTTCCAGCTCGCCGGCGAGGAATACGGCGTGGACATCCTGCGCGTGCAGGAGATCAAGGGCTGGGAAAAGGCGACCCGCATTCCGCACGCGCCGCATTACGTGCTCGGTGTCATCAACCTGCGTGGCGCCGTGGTGCCGATCATCGAGCTGCGCCGCCGCTTCGCGGTCGAGTCGGTCGATTTCGGTCCGACGACGGTGGTCATCGTCGTGAAGGTGGCCAGTGATCGCGGCGAGCGCACCGTCGGGATGGTCGTCGATGCCGTCTGCGAGGTCTACAACGTCCCCGTCGGCGACATCAAGCCGCCGCCGGAAGTCGGTGCCGGCGTCGACACCGCGTTCGTGCGCGGGCTGGCGACGATGGACGAGAAGATGCTGATCCTGCTCGACATCGACAAGCTCATCGTCGAGACGATTTTCGAGGGTGCTGCCGCTGCGGCCGCCTGAGACACCTGGAGCGATTGTCATGACCACGAAGCAGGCCGGGGCCACGGCACAGACCATCAGCCTGGGTAGTGCGCTCGGAATTCGCGAGGTGGGCGACCTCCGGGCGCGGCTCCTGGCCGCGATCGAGGCCGGTCCCGTGGTGATCGATGCCGGCGCCGTCGAGCAGGCGGACAGCGCCGGACTGCAGCTGCTGGTCGCGGTCGAGCGGAGCCTCGCGGCGCGCGGTGAGGGCATCGTCTACAACGCCGCCTCGCCCGCGCTGCACGATGCCGCACGTCTGCTCGGCCTCGGTGCCGCCTGCCGGCTTCCGGGTGTACCGGGGGCGGCGAATGGCGACTGAGCAGGGCAACGACAGCTCCGCCTGGTCGTTCGATGCGGAGATCATCGCCTTCGTCGAGATGGCCAAGGCGCAGATCGCCGTCGCCCTGCGCGAGGCGGAGGCGCCGGTGGCCGAGCTCGGTGCGACGATCGCCGACGTCGCGGCGGTGGGCCGCCGGCTGGACGCACTGGCGGCGGAACTGCGCGGCCAGGCGCCGGACGCGGCCCGTGCCATCGGCCGCGAAGTCGCCTACCTGGGCGCCGGAGCGCGCAGCTCCTCGGTGGCCATGCAGTTCCACGACCGGCTCGTCCAGCGCCTGACACACGCCCACGACGCCCTGCAGGTACTGGCCGGCGCGATCGCCGACCGCCACCTGCACGCCGGTCCGGCCGAGTGGGAGCGGCTGCGGCAGGAGATCCGCGCCCAGTACAGCATGGAGCAGGAGCGGGTCATATTCGACCTGCTGGCAGGCGGCGCCAATGCGGATCACGTGATCGATGCCCTAAAAAAGCTGCGTGAAAGCGGTTCGCCCGGCCACGTAGACCTTTTCTAGGGCACAGCCATGTCATTGCCAACCAGAACCGGACGCAACGAGCGGGACTTTGTCCTCGAGGACGCGGAGTTCGAGGTGATCCGCCAGCTCGTCCGCCAGCATACGGGGATCGCGCTCAGCGACTCCAAGCGCGAGCTCGTCTACAGCCGGCTCGTCCGTCGCCTGCGCCGGCTCGGCATGGACAATTTCGGCGACTACATCGACCTTCTCCAGACCGGCCCGGACGAGGAGCTGGAAGAGTTCTCGAACGCGATCACGACCAACCTGACGGCGTTCTTCCGCGAGAACCACCATTTCGAATACCTCACCGAGACGGCCCTGCCGATGCTGCAGAAGCGAAACGCAGCGAGTCGGCGGCTGCGCATCTGGTCGGCCGGCTGCTCCACCGGCGAGGAGCCGTACTCGATCGCGATGGTGCTGCAGGCGGAAATGAGCCGTTTTGCCGGCTGGGACGTCCGGATACTGGCGACCGACATCGATTCGCAGGTACTGGGCCACGCCATGGCCGGTCGTTACGCCGCCGACCGGGTGGAGCGCGTACCGTCACGCTACGCGCGCTGCTTCACCGCCAATGACGACGGTACGCATTCGATACGGGCGGACGTGCAGTCGCTGATTTCCTTCCGGCAGCTGAACCTGATGCAGCCGTGGCCCATGCGCGGTCCGTTCGACATCATCTTCTGCCGCAATGTAGTGATCTACTTCGACAAGCCGACCCAGGTGGAGCTGTTCGGGCGGATCAGTTCCCTGCAGCGCGAGGGGGACTATCTCTTC
This sequence comes from uncultured Pseudomonadota bacterium, assembly GCA_903839465.1. Taxonomy (GTDB): domain Bacteria; phylum Pseudomonadota; class Gammaproteobacteria; order Steroidobacterales; family Steroidobacteraceae; genus CAIKMS01. The sequence goes on along the minus strand of CAIMCI010000127.1, from coordinate 25,609 downwards.
GTTGGCCATTCCGAATCACTGTTCAAGGTCTGCGACCGCTATGACCTGATCGGCAAGACGGCGTTCCGAAGGCTGCCCGGATGACCGCCACCGACGAGATCGAAGCCGCCGCACCGCCGGGGCGCATGCCACCGGCGCTGCCGCAGTTCTCGCACATCAACCGCTACTGGGATCCGCTCCTCAGCACGTTCGTCGCCAAGCTGCTGCCCGGCGAGTACTACGTGACCGAGCGGGCCGAGGTCATCTGCACGGTGCTCGGCAGCTGCGTGTCCGCCTGCATCCGGGACCGGGTCCGCGGGCTGGGCGGGATGAACCATTTCATGCTGCCGATCGACCAGTCGCAGGGAACCGGTGCCTGGAGCGAGGGTGTCAGCGCCGCGACCCGCTACGGGAACATCGCGATGGAAATGCTGATCAACGACCTCCTGAAGCTCGGCGCCCGGCGCCAGCACCTCGAGGTCAAGCTGGTCGGCGGCGGCAAGGTTCTCGCCGCCGCCACGGACGTCGGCGCCAACAACATCGATTTCGTGCGCAAGTACGTGCAGACCGAGGGTTTCGAGGTGTCGGGCGAGGACCTGGGCGGTAGTTTCCCGCGCAAGGTCTATTACTTCCCCGAGACCGGCAAGGTCCGGGTCAGGAAGCTCATGAAGATCAACAACGCGACGATCGTCGATCGTGAGCGTCAGTACCTGCAGAACCTCGAGTCGGCACCGAAGTCGGGTGGCGTCGAACTTTTCTAGCGAGCAGTCCCGGTACGGGAAGCGAGGCGAGTCATGGCGATCAATGCGACGGGCGATGAGAGGATCCGCGTCCTGGTGGTCGACGACTCGGCCTTCATCCGGCGCCTGATGACGGACATATTGTCGAGCGACACGGAGCTCGAGGTCGTCGGATCGGCGGCCGATGCATTCCAGGCCCGCGACATGATCAAGTCGCTGAACCCCGACGTGCTGACTCTGGACGTCGAGATGCCGGGCATGGACGGCATCCAGTTCCTCAGCAACCTGATGCGCCTGCGGCCCATGCCGGTCGTGATGTGCTCGACGCTCACCGAGCACGGGGCGGACGTCACCCTCGAGGCGCTGGAGCTCGGCGCGATCGACTTCGTACAGAAGCCGATGGCGTTCAACAACGCGGTCCTTGCCGAGTACAAGGCCGAAGTCACGGCGAAGGTGAAGTCGGCGGCATCGGCGACCATCCGTGGCCGCAGTTCGCCGGCGCCGCGCCGCCGGCTGGCGGCGAGCGCCGAGATCCCCACGGTTGCCGAGAAGCACACGGCCGACGTTATCCTGCCGAAGGTCGCCGCCCGGCCGATGGCGCCCACCGAGGTCGTTGTCGCGCTGGGTGCCTCGACGGGCGGCACCGAGGCGATCCGCCACGTGCTCTGCGAGATGCCGGCCGACGCCCCCGCGATCGTCATCGCCCAGCACATCCCAAAGGCCTTCAGCGGCCCCTTCGCCAAGCGCATGGACCAGTGCTGTGCCATGGCGGTCGCCGAGGCGGTCGACGGCGAGCCGGTCGCCCGGGGTCACGTCTACATCGCGCCCGGTGACCGGCACCTCCTCCTGGTCCGGGAGGGCGGGCGCTACCGCCTGCGCCTTTCCGACGGGCCGCCGGTCCAGCGCCACAAACCGTCGGTGGATGTCCTCTTCCGGTCGGTGGCGCAGGCAGCGGGACCCAATGCGGTCGGCGTGATGCTGACCGGCATGGGGCGGGACGGCGCCGAGTGCATGAAGGAAATGCGCGAGGCGGGCGCCACCAACATCGCCCAGGACGAGGCCACCAGCGTGGTCTGGGGCATGCCGGGCGCCGCCTACGAGGTTGGCGCGGTGCATGCGCTGCACCCGCTCGAGCAGATCGCCGCCCGGATCCTGCAGCTTGCCGAGGTGCAGGGGCGGCCGCGCCGGGCGTCCTAGGGCGCCGGCAACAATGGGCATCTTTTCCCGGAGTCTTGCTTAAAGAAAACCCCGCCGCCGGCCGATAACCTGGGCGAGACGCGTCAACTGGAACCGGTTGGCCGCCATGTCGCAGAGGCGACATACCGGACTGGCGCATGGAGGACGTGAATGAAGATCATGATCGTGGACGACTCGACCGCCATGCGGCTTATCGTCAAAAAGACCCTCCGTCAGGCGGGGTTCGAAGGCCACGAAATCGTCGAGTTCGAGGACGGTTCCCTGGCACACGGGGCGATCACCCGGAACAAGCCGGATCTCGTCCTGTCGGACTGGAACATGCCGCAGATGACCGGCATCGAACTCCTCGAAAAGCTCAACGCGGCGGGTATCAAGGTCAAGTTCGGGTTCGTGACCACGGAGGCGACGCCGGAAATGCGCACGCGCGCCGAGTCCGCCGGCGCGAGCTTCCTGATCTCGAAGCCATTCACTGCCGAAATGTTCAAAGAAACGCTGACGCCGTTCATCCGCTGACAGCGCCGGCGGCCGCGCACCGTGCGCGGCCAAGCCAAGGGAGATTGCCTGTGGTCACGTTTCCGATGCCCGATTCGAACAAGGTCACGGCGATCCTCGAGAACCTTTTCGACGGGCTGGCGGTCAAGCCGGGCAAGGCGTTCGAGCTTGTCGAGCAGAAGGCGATGGTCGGCGTCTATGTCAGCGACGGCGGACAGCCGGTGGCGGCCTGCGCGATGGATCTCTCGCTGTCGGCCGTGATGGGCTCCGCCCTGTCCATGCTGCCGCCCACCGTCTGCAAGGAAGCGATCACCAACAGCATGCTGAACGACAGCATGAAGGAGAACCTGAAGGAGATCATGAACATCTGTTCCCGACTCCTGATGGACGACTTTTCCGCACACCTCAAGCTCGGTTCGATGCATCCGGCGAGAGGTCTGCCGCGCAATGCCGCGGTCATGCTGACCGAGGTTCATCACCGGGCCCACTTCCATATCTCCGTGCCGCGCTACGGCGGCGGCTACATGACCGTCATGAGCGTCTGAAGGACTCCCAATGAACGCATCCACTGCGCCATCCCCGTCGGCCGAAGGCCATAACGCAGCGTTCGAGTTCGTCAAGGCGCTTGCCTTCGAACTGTCCGCGGGCAAAATCGACCTGCCGTCGTTCCCGGATGTCGCCGTGCGCGTCCGTCGGGCGCTCGCGGACGATCGCACGACCGTCGAGCAGATAACCCGGATCGTAGGATCCGAGCCGGCGCTGGCCGCGCGCCTGCTCAAGATGTCCAACTCGGCCATGCTCAACCGCAGCGGCAAGCAGGTCACGGACCTCAAGTCCGCGATCGCACGCATGGGCTACAACATGGTGCGCAGCGCCGCGATCTCGTTCGCGATGGCGCAGATTCGAGCTTCGGCGAACCTGAAGTCCGTGGAGAAACCGCTGCGCGAACTGTGGGAGCACAGCACCTACGTCGCGGCGCTCTGCTACGTGGTGGCGAAGAAGCAGACCCGGATCAATCCTGACGAAGCCTTCCTTGCCGGCCTGCTGCATGGTATCGGCAAGCTCTACATCCTTTCCCGATGCGAGCGCCACCCGGTGCTTTTTGCCGATACCGAGGCGCTGTCGCAGGTGATCCGCGACTGGCACGCCAACGTCGGCAAGGCGATCATGGAAAACTGGGAAATGGCCGAGAGCCTCGTGGCGGCGATCGGCGACCAGGAGGACATCGAGCGGGAGCACGAGGGTGCTGCCGACCTGACCGATGTCGTGATCTGCGCGAACATGATGGCCGCCTATTTCAACGACCCGGCCGATCTCGAGCTCAACATGCAGGGCGTGAACGCCTTCAGGATGCTGTCGCTCGATGCCGCCTCGACCGGCGCGATCGTCCTCGAGTGCCGCGACGAGATCGACGCGCTGCGCAACGCCCTGGGCTGAGGGCGGCCGTCAGCGACCCGCGGCCAGCACCGGCCGCAGGTACTGCGCGGTATAGGAGGTCTTGAGCTCCGCGAGTTGCTCGGGCGTGCCGACGCCGAGCAGTTCGCCGCCACGCTGGCCACCTTCCGGGCCAAGGTCCACGAGCCAGTCTGCCGTCTTGATGACGTCGAGGTTGTGCTCGATGACGATCACCGTATTGCCCTCGTCGCGCAGCCGATGCAGCACGCGCAGGAGCTGGGCGATGTCGTGGAAGTGCAGCCCCGTCGTCGGTTCGTCAAGGACGTAGAGCGTCCGTCCGGTCGCACGCTTCGACAGCTCCTTGGCAAGCTTCACCCGCTGCGCCTCGCCACCCGACAACGTCGTGGCATTCTGGCCGAGGCGCACATAGGAAAGGCCGACGTCCATGAGAGTCTGCAGCTTCTGGGCGACCACGGGGATCGGCCGGAAGAACTCGAGCGCATCCTCGATCGTCATGTCCAGAACGTCGTGGATGGTCTTGCCCTTGTAGCGCACCTCGAGGGTCTCGCGGTTGTAGCGCCGGCCATGGCAGACGTCGCAGGCGACGTAGACGTCAGGCAGGAAGTGCATCTCGACCTGGATGACGCCGTCGCCCTGGCACGCCTCGCAGCGTCCGCCCTTGACGTTGAAGCTGAATCGGCCCGGTTCGTAGCCGCGGGAGCGGGCCTCGTTCGTCGTCGCAAACAGCTCGCGGATCGGCGTGAAAAGGCCCGTGTACGTCGCCGGGTTCGAGCGCGGCGTGCGGCCGATCGGGCTCTGGTCGATGTCGATCACCCGGTCGAGGAACTCGAGACCCTCGACGCGCTCGCACGGCGACGGCTCCTCGTTGGAGTCGTTCAGTTTCTGGGCGACCCTGCGGTAGAGCGTGTCGTTCACGAGCGTCGACTTGCCGGAGCCCGAGACGCCGGTGACGCAGGTCATCAGGCCGATCGGGAATTCCACGGTCACGTGCTTGAGGTTGTTGCCCCGCGCAGCCACCACCCGCAGCTGCCGCTTGGGGTCGGCGGCGACGCGCCGGCTCGGTACCGGGATCGACAGCTTCCCCGACAGGTACTGGCCGGTGACGGATTCCGGGGCGGCCATCAGATCGGCCGGCAGGCCTTCGGCCACCACCCGACCGCCGTGCACGCCGGCGCCGGGGCCCAGGTCGACGATGTAGTCGGCCTGGCGGATCGCATCCTCGTCGTGCTCGACGACGATGACGGTGTTGCCGAGGTCGCGCAGGCGCACGAGCGTGTCGAGGAGGCGCTGGTTGTCGCGCTGGTGCAGGCCGATGGAGGGCTCGTCCAGGATATACATGACGCCGACGAGACCGGAGCCCACCTGGCTGGCGAGGCGGATCCGCTGGGATTCACCGCCCGACAGGGTCTCGGCGCTGCGATCGAGCGTCAGGTAGTCGAGCCCGACGTTGTCGAGGAAGCCCAGGCGGTCGCGGATCTCCTTGACGATCTTCGTGGCGATTTCGCCGCGCCAGCCGGGGAGCGCCAGCGACGTGAAGAACGACGATGCCTCGCCGACCGAAAGCCTCGACACGTCGGCGATGCTGCGGTCGTCCACGAACACGTTGCGTGCGGCGGGGCCAAGCCGCGTGCCGTGGCACTCGGTACAGGGTTTGGTGCCGAGGTACTTGGCGAGTTCCTCGCGCACCATCGCCGAATCCGTCTCCTTGTAGCGCCGCTCGAGGTTGGGAATGATGCCCTCGAAGGCGTGGCGGCGGCGCTGCGTCCCGCCGCGGCCGTCGAAGTAGCGAAACTCGATCACGTCGTCGCCGCTGCCGAAGAGCAGGACCCGGTGAACCTTGCCGTCGAGCGTCGACCACGGCTCCTCGACGTCAAACTTGTAGTACTTGGCCAGCGCCTGGACCAGCTGGAAGTAGTAGGCGTTGCGCCGGTCCCAGCCGCGCACCGCGCCCGAGGCCAGCGACAGGTTGGGCTGGGTGACGACCCGCTCGGGATCGAAGAACTGCTTGACGCCGAGGCCGTCGCAGACCGGGCATGCCCCGTTCGGGCTGTTGAAGGAGAACAGGCGGGGCTCGAGTTCGGCGAGCGAATAGCCGCAGATCGTGCAGGCGAACTTGTCGGAGAACACGAGCGGTGCGCGCTTCGGGTTGTCCATGAAGGCAACGATGGCAAGGCCGCCACCGAGCTTGAGGGCCGTTTCGAAGGATTCGGCCAGCCGTTGTGCGAGGTCGGGGCGGACCTTCAGGCGATCGATGACGGCTTCGATGGTGTGTTTGCGGCGCAGGTCGAGCTTCGGGGCAGCGTCGAGGTCGACGACGTTGCCGTCGATGCGCGCCCTGACGTAGCCCTTCGAGCGCAGTTCTTCCAGGACCTGGACGTGCTCGCCCTTGCGGTCCTTGATCACGGGCGCCAGCAGCAGCAGCGGCGTACCTTCCGGCAGGGACAGCACCTGGTCGACCATCTGGCTGACGGTCTGCGCGGCGAGGTCGAGGCCGTGCTCCGGGCAGCGCGGCGTGCCGGCGCGGGCGTAAAGGAGGCGCAGGTAGTCGTAGATTTCCGTGACGGTGCCCACCGTCGACCGGGGATTGTGCGATGTCGACTTCTGCTCGATCGATATAGCGGGGCTCAGGCCGTCGATGCTGTCGACGTCCGGCTTCTCCATCATGGAAAGGAACTGGCGGGCGTACGCCGACAGGGACTCGACGTAGCGGCGCTGACCCTCGGCGTAGATCGTATCGAAGGCGAGCGAGGACTTTCCGGACCCCGACAGGCCGGTGAACACGATCAGGCGATCGCGCGGCAAGGTGAGGTCCACGTTGCGCAGGTTGTGGGTGCGCGCACCGCGGATGCGTATGGTCTGCATCGTCGTCACAGGCCGCTCCGAAGGGGCAATCGCCTACCTTAGCGCCGATGGTGCGCCGTGCCAAACCGGTCCCGCCGCCTGCCGGCCCGGGCCGGCCCGGTATCGGCACGTTCCGCCTCGATTCGCGACGCGAAGCACCGCCATGGTCGGGTACAATCCCGCTCACGGATCCAGCGTTGTCCAGTGCGGCTGCGCCGTTCGTCCCGCCTGTCCCCGCTCCCGGCCGAAGCCCGACGCCTGTCGCGGCCGGCGCCGGGAATCACGGACCTGGCCGGTCGTCAGATCCGGGGTCTGCCTGCAAAAGCTCAAGGAGTTAGGTACATGGCGCGCGGCATCAACAAGGTCATTCTGGTCGGCAACCTCGGGCAGGATCCGGAGACGCGGGCCATGCCCAGCGGCAAAGCCGTGACCAACGTGCGCATCGCAACGTCCGACAGCTGGCGCGACAAGCAGACCGGCGAGCAGAAGGAGCAGACCGAGTGGCACACGGTCGTGTTTTTCGACCGCCTCGCGGAAATCGCCTCCGAGTACCTGCGCAAGGGCTCCCAGGTCTACGTCGAGGGCCGGCTGCGCACCCGAAAGTGGCAGGACAAGTCCGGAAATGACCGCTATACGACGGAGATCGTCGCCAACGAGATGCAGATGCTGGGCAGCCGGGGTGGCGGGCAGATGGGCGGTGAAGGCGGCGGAGGCGGTGGCCGGCGGGCCGAGCCGAGCCGCGCGCCAGCCGCGCGTGACGAGTTCGAGGCGGCGCCGGAAGGGCGCGGCGACGAGTTTGACGACGACATTCCCTTCTGAGCCGGCAGACGGGCGCCCAGGATGGCGCGACCTTCTGTAACCTTTTGTTAAAGAAAGGTTATTTTGTGCTGCGCCGCCGCATGGTGCTTTAGTTTCGGCGGCCGAACCGGTACCCTAGCGCTCCAGCGGGAAAACTTCGGGATGCCGCGATACCTCTTCGTTAAGACCTTCGGCTGCCAGATGAACGAGTACGACTCGGGGCGCATGGCGGATGTCCTGCGCGCCGAATGCGGACTCGAGGTCACCGAGGATCCGGGCCTGGCCGACGTCATTCTCGTCAACACCTGTTCGGTGCGCGAGAAGGCGGAGGACAAGCTCTATTCCCAGCTTGGCCAGTACCGCGCGCTGAAGGCGAGCAAGCCCGGTCTCCTGATCGGCGTCGGCGGCTGCGTCGCCAGCCAGGAGGGCGAGGGCATCGTCCGCCGCGCACCCTTCATCGACCTCGTGTTCGGGCCGCAGACGCTGCACCGGCTGCCCGACATGATCCGTGCCCGGGAGACGACCCGCGCGCCGCAGGTCGATGTCAGCTTTCCGGAAATCGAGAAGTTCGACCGCCTGCCGATGCCACGGACGACCCGTGCCAGCGCCTACCTCTCCGTGATGGAAGGCTGCAGCAAGTACTGCAGCTTCTGCGTCGTTCCCTACACGCGCGGCGACGAGATCAGCCGGCCAGCCAATGACGTGCTTGCCGAAGCGGCGGCACTCGCGGCCCAGGGCGTGCGCGAAATCACGCTGCTCGGCCAGAACGTCAACGCCTACGCCGGCCAGCTCGCCTCGGGTGGCACCGGCGACCTCGCCTTTCTTCTCGAGAGGATTGCCGCGCTTGGCGGCATCGATCGCCTGCGTTTCACGACCTCGCACCCGCTCGAGTTCACCGATCGGCTGGTCGAGGCGTACGCCACCATTCCGAAGCTCGCCAACGCCCTGCACCTGCCGATCCAATCGGGGTCGGACCGGGTCCTGATGATGATGAAGCGCGGCTACACGGTGCTCGAGTACAAGCAGAAGATCCGCAAGCTGCGCGCGGTGCGTCCGGACATATCGCTGTCGACGGACATCATCGTCGGCTTCCCGGGCGAGACGGACGATGACTTCGCGCGCACGCTCGCGCTGATCGACGAGGTCGAGTTCGACCAGTCGTTCAGCTTCATCTACAGCCGCCGGCCGGGAACACCCGCGGCGGCACTGCCGGACGATGTCCCGCCCGAGACGAAGGCCGGGCGTCTCGAGGCGCTGCAGGCGCGGCTCAACCGCAATGCCCGGGCGATCAGCGAGCGGATGGTCGGCAGCGTGCAGCGGGTGCTGGTCGACCGGCCGTCAAAGCGCGACGCGCGTGAACTCGCCGGCCGGACCGAGAACAACCGCTGGGTCAATTTCGACGGGCCGGCGTCCTTGTTGCAGCGCTTCGTCGACGTGGAGATCACCGAGGCGAGACCCAACTCGCTGCGCGGACGGCTGCTGGCGGACCCGGCGGCCGGACAGGTCGCGGCCGCGATGCCGTCCCGGTGCAGCGTTTGAGCGACCCGGCGGCGTCGCGCGAGGTTGTCTTCGATCCGGCCGACAACGACCGGCTCGCTGCGCTGTGCGGCCCGCTCGATGAAAACGTCCGGCAGGTCGAGGACCGGCTCTCGGTCACCATCCAGCGGCGCAGCAATCGCTTCAGGGTGGTCGGCGAGCGAGCGCCGGCCGCGGTCCTGGTTCTCAAGCAGCTCTACGCCCGGTCCGGCAAGGGTGTGGCACCCAATGACGTGCATCTGGCGATCCAGGAGGTCGGCATGGGCGACGCGCTCGGCTCGGTGACCGACGAAGCGGTCGCCGATTCGCTGGCCGTGCAGACCCAGCGTGGCCGGGTACGCGGGCGCGGCCCGAACCAGATGCAGTACCTGCAGCAGATCCATGCCGTGGACCTGACCTTCGGGATCGGGCCGGCCGGCACCGGCAAGACCTACCTCGCGGTCGCCTGCGCGGTCGAGGCGCTGCTCGCCGACCAGGTGCGGCGAATCGTGCTGGTGCGGCCCGCCGTCGAAGCCGGCGAACGCCTCGGGTTCCTGCCCGGAGACCTGACGCAGAAGGTCGATCCCTACCTGCGGCCGATGTACGACGCTCTCTACGAAATGCTCGGCTTCGACCGCGTCATGCGCCTGATCGAGCGCCATGTCATCGAGATCGCGCCGCTTGCCTTCATGCGTGGCCGGACGCTCAATGACGCGTTCATCATCCTCGACGAGGCGCAGAACACGACCGTCGAGCAGATGAAGATGTTCCTGACGCGCATCGGCTTCGGCTCGAAGGCCGTGGTCACAGGTGACGTCACGCAGACCGACCTGCCGAGCAACAAGCTGTCAGGCCTGCGGCACGTGCAGGACGTGCTCGACGGCGTGCAGGGAGTGGCCTTCACGCTCTTCACGTCCCGGGACGTGGTGCGCCACCCGCTGGTGCAGCGCATCGTGCAGGCGTACGAGCGGCAGGGTGGCGACACGTGAGCGAGGCCAGCGTTGCGGTACTGCGCGCGACCAAGGTCGGCTGGGCGCCCGGAGGCGCGCGCCTGACCGAGTGGGCCCGCGCCGCGCTCGGCAAGGAGCGCCGTGAAGTGTGCATCCGCATCGTCGGCGCCCGCGAGAGCCGTCGGCTCAATCATCTTTTCCGCGGCAAGGACTACCCGACCAACGTGCTGTCGTTTCCCTACGGGCCGGACGACGGCCAGGCCGGTGCGCCTCTGGGCGACATCGCGATCTGCGCCTCGGTGGTCGTCCGCGAGGCGCGTGCCCAGGGCAAGACGCTGGCCGCGCATTGGGCGCACATGGTGGTACACGGCGTCCTGCACCTGCAGGGCTACGACCACGGCACCGACGCCGAGGCCGCGCTCATGGAGCGCCGCGAACGGCAGGTGCTCGCCCGCTTCGGCTTCGCGGACCCCTATGACGGCGAGTAGCAACGATGGCCGATGACGGTACACGCGAAGTACGGCGCGGCTGGCTGGGCCGCCTGCTCGATCAGCTGGCCGGGGAGCCGCAGGATCGGGAGGAACTTCTCGAGGAGATGCGCGACGCTGAGCGGCGGGGGCTGCTGGATCCCGATTCGCTGCAGATGCTCGAAGGCGTTATCAGCGTCGCCGAACTCAAGGTCCGCGACATCATGGTGCCGCGCTCGCAGATGACGGTACTTCATCGCTCGGATGCCGTCGAAAAGATCCTGCCGGTCGTGCTCGAGTCCGGCCACTCACGCTTTCCGGTGATCGGTGAGGACCGCGACGCGATTGTCGGGATCCTGCTCGCGAAGGATCTGCTGCGCATCGGCACCGACGCGGTGCGCGGCGAGTTCGACATCCGCGAGGTGCTGCGGCCGGCGGTGTTCGTGCCCGAGAGCAAGCGGCTGAACGTGCTGCTGAAGGAATTCCGCAAGAATCGCCACCACATGGCGATCGTCGTGGACGAATACGGCGGCATCGCCGGGCTGGTCACGATCGAGGATGTGATCGAGCAGATCGTCGGCGACATCGCCGACGAGTACGACATCGAAGACGACCAGCCGATACGGCGCGAGGGCGAATGCCAGTACGCCGTCCATGCGCTTGCCCGCATCGAGGACTTCAACGAGTACTTCGGCACCTCTTTCAGCGACGATGAGTTCGACACCATCGGTGGCTTCGTGGCGCATGCCTTCGGCAGGGTGCCCCGGCGCGGCGACGGCGTGGCGATAGACGGTTTCGAGTTCAAGGTGCTGCGCGCCGACCGGCGGCGCATCGAAATGCTGCGGCTCGTTTCACCGCGGGACATCCAACCGGCGGACGCGGAGAGTGGCTAACCGCGCCCTGCCGATGCTGGCCGCGCTGTCGCTGGGCGCGGTCGCAGCGCTGGCGTTCGCGCCGACATCCTGGTCCATCGCCTCGATCGGCAGCCTGGCCGGGCTCTGGCTGCTCTGGAACCGCCAGTCGGCCGGGCAGGCCGCGGCGAGCGGATTTGCCTACGGGTTCGGCCTGTTCTCGGTCGGCACGTACTGGCTGTTCACCGCCGTGCACGGCGTTGGCAAGGTCCCGATCCCGGTCGCCCTGCTGCTGATGGGCGGGCTCGTCGCGATCATGGCGGCGTACTACGCGCTGGTCGGCTGGTGCTACGCCCGATTCGCCCGGCGTCACCTACCGATCGACTGCGTCTGCGTGCTGCCGGCGTCGTGGGTGCTGATGGAGTGGCTGCGCGGCTGGTTCCTGTCCGGTTTCCCGTGGCTTGCCTTCGGTTACTCGCAGATCGACACGCCCCTCGCCGGCTTCGCGCCGGTGCTCGGCGTGTATGGCGTGAGTTTTGCCGCGGCGCTCGTAGCCGGCGGGATCGTCCTGGTCGCACACCGGCGCTTCGCCCTGGCACTCGGCATTCTCGTCTCGGCCTACGGCGCGGGTTACCTGCTGCGTGGCGTGCCGTTCGTGGCGCCTACCGGTGAGCCGGTCAGCGTCGCGCTCGTCCAGGGCGCGGTGCCGCAGGACGAAAAGTGGGCGAGTGAAAGCCGGGAACCGACCAAGAAGCTCTATGCGGCGCTGACCGAGCAGGCGTGGGGCAGCCGGATCATTCTCTGGCCGGAGGCGACGCTGCCGCAGCTGTATCACGACGCCGTGCCGTTCCTGTCCGAAGTCTACGCCGCTGCGCATGCGCACGGCTCGTCACTCGTGCTGGGACTGCTGCGCTACGACGCGGATGCCGATTCCATTCGCAACGGCCTCGTCGCACTCGATGCCGACGAGGAGTGGTACTACAAGCGGCGCCTCGTGCCGTTCGGAGAATATTTTCCGGTACCGGACTTCGTCCGTGGCTGGATGCGGCTGCGCAACCTCGCCTACGTTGATCTCGCGCCGGGTCCCGCGCACCAGGCGCCGCTGCACGTGGCGGGGCTCAGGTTGGGCGAGACGATCTGTTACGAGGACTCCTATGCGGCCGAGCAGCTGGCGGTACTCGCCGAGGCCGACGTCCTCGTCAACGTCAGCAACGATGCGTGGTACGGGGACTCGTCCGCGCCGCATCAGCACCTGGAAATCACGCGCATGCGCTCGCTCGAGGCGGGCCGCTGGATGATGCGTGCGACGAACAATGGCGTCTCCGCGCTCATCGCTCCGGACGGTCGCGTCGTGGCCCGTACGCGGCAGTTCGTGCCAGAAGTGCTGAAGGGTACGGTGACGCCGTACGGCGGACTGACGCCGTACGCGCGCCTCGGGAATTGCCCCGTTCTCGTATTGTGCGTGCTCAGTCTGCTGCTTGGTCTTTACGTCCCGCGTCGCGCGCACGTTCGGCCTCGCTGACGCCGCTTGGCGACAGTCGCGCGACGCGAATGCGTCATCTGGATTGGGTACGATCCGTCCATGAGCCGGCCAGACCGAACCAACCACCCCTGGCGCGCCGTTTCCGTGGTGGCGGGAGAGGCGCCCTGCGCTCCGGTACGCGCGTTGCTGGGTCGACGCTTCCTCGTTGCGCACGCGCCGCGCCTGCCGCTGCTGGAATGTCCGTGGTCGGATGACTGCGATTGCCAGTTCAAGCACCACGATGACCGGCGTGCGGAGAGCCGGGCGGAAGCCCGCCGCGCCGCCACCGTGCAGCGGCGACGGACCACCGACTCGCCGCCCGACGTCTGAGCGGCGGCGGGCGCGGTCCCGCTTCGGTTATGCTTGCCCCCGCACCGCGCAGGCGCGGTCCCGGAGGGTGTGCACGATGGCGACTATTCGCGCGGATGACCTGATCGACAGCGTTGCCGATGCGCTGCAGTACATTTCCTATTACCACCCGCAGGATTTCATCGAGGCGATGGGCGCGGCCTACGCCGTCGAGGAAAGTCCGGCTGCCCGCGATGCGATTGCGCAGATCCTGACCAATTCGCGGTTGTGCGCCGAGGGCCATCGGCCGCTGTGCCAGGACACCGGAATTGTCGTGGCGTTCGTCAAGATCGGCATGGGCGCGCGCATCGACATGACCGGGCATGAGGGGCAGGTGCTCGCCGATCTCGTCAACGAGGGCGTGCGCCGCGCCTACCAGATGCCCGACAACCGGTTGCGCGCCTCGATCGTCGCCGACCCGGCGTTCAAGCGCGCGAATACCCGCGACAATACGCCCGCCGTGACCCATGTCGAACTCGTCGCCGGCGACGCTATTGACATCACGGTCGCCGCCAAGGGCGGTGGTTCGGAGAACAAGGCCCACTTCGCCATGCTGAACCCGTCCGATTCGGTCGCGGACTGGGTGCTGTCCGTGGTGCCGGAGATGGGTGCCGGCTGGTGCCCGCCCGGCATGCTCGGCATCGGAATCGGCGGCAGCGCCGAGCAGGCAATGCTGCTCGCCAAGGAATCGCTGATGGAGCCAATCGACCTGCCGCTGCTGCGCGCGCGCGGCGCCTCGACCCCGATCGAGCACCTGCGCCTGGAGATCGTCGATCGGGTGAATGCGCTCGGCATCGGTGCCCAGGGGCTCGGCGGCCTGACGACGCTCCTCGACGTCAAGGTGCGCGACTACCCGACCCATGCGGCGTCGCTGCCGGTGGCCGTGATACCCAACTGCGCGGCGACCCGGCACGTGCACTTCCGGCTGGACGGCAGCGGCCGGGCGACGCTCGCTCCGCCCGACCTGTCGCGCTGGCCCAAGGTGGACTGGGCGCCCGACACCAACGTCCGCCGCGTGTCGCTGGACACGCTGACGCGCGAGGAAATGGCCGGCTGGAAGGCGGGCGAGCGCCTGCTCGTGTCGGGCAGGCTGCTGACCGGCCGGGATGCCGCACACAAGCGGATCTGTGCGCTGCTGGAGGCGGGCCAGCCGCTCCCCGACGGCCTGTCGTTCCAGAACCGGGTCATCTACTACGTGGGGCCCGTCGACCCGGTCGGCAAGGAAGTCGTCGGTCCGGCCGGTCCGACCACGGCCAACCGGATGGATCGCTTTACCGAGACCATGCTCGGCACGGCGGGGCTCCTCGCGATGATAGGCAAGGCCGAGCGGGGCCACGACGCGGTCGACGTCATCCGCCAGCACGGCGCGAGCTACCTGATCGCGGTCGGCGGTGCGGCGTACCTCGTCGCGCAGGCCATTCGCCACAGCCGGGTCGTCGCCTTCGCCGAACTGGGCATGGAGGCGGTCTACGAGTTCGAGGTCAGCGACATGCCGGTGACGGTCGCCGTGACGCCCGCCGGGGAATCCGTCCACGAGTCGGGTCCTGCCGCCTGGAAGGGGCGGGCGGTGCGCATTCCGGTGGTCCCGGCCTGAGCCCGCGCGGGCGGTCGACGGCGCCCGCCGCAGCCGAACCGGGCGTGCTTTCCGGTATCCTTGGCGGCTGATTCAGCCGAACTGGAACCCGCCGCGCGCGGGGCCGAAGAGCACCGCCCATGGAAGAACGCTACAACCCGTCCGCCGTCGAGGCGTCCGCCCAGGCCTACTGGAATGACGCCCGGTCGTTCCTCGCCACCGAGGATCCGGCGCGGCCGAAGTACTACTGCCTGTCGATGTTCCCGTACCCGTCGGGGCGGCTGCACATGGGCCACGTGCGCAACTACACGATCGGCGACGTGCTCTCGCGCTTCATGCGCATGCGCGGCCACAACGTGCTGCAGCCGATGGGCTGGGACGCGTTCGGCCTGCCCGCCGAGAACGCCGCGATGCAGAACGGCGTGCCGCCGGCGAAGTGGACCTACGACAACATCGCCTACATGAAGGGCCAGCTGCAGTCGCTTGGCTTTGCCCTCGACTGGTCTCGCGAGGTGGCTACCTGCCGGCCGGAGTACTACCGCTGGAACCAGTGGTTCTTCCTGCGGATGCTGGAGGCCGGGATCGCCTACAAGAAGACCGGAGTCGTGAACTGGGACCCCGTCGACCAGACGGTGCTGGCCAACGAGCAGGTGATCGACGGCAAGGGCTGGCGCACCGGAGCGACGGTCGAGAAGCGCGAGATCCCGATGTACTACCTGCGCATCACGCAGTACGCACCGGAGCTGCTGTCGGCGCTGGATGCGTTGCCGGGCTGGCCCGAGCGCGTGAAGCTGATGCAGGCTAACTGGATCGGCCGCAGCGAGGGCGTCACGCTCGCCTTCCCCTATGACCTCGAGGGCGCGCAGCGCCAGCTGAAGGTGTTCACGACCCGGGCCGACACGCTGCTGGGCGCGACGTTCGTCGCGGTTGCGGCCGAACATCCGCTGGCGACCCACGCCGCGCGCACCAATGCGGCCCTGGCCACCTTCGTCGAGGAGTGCAAGCGCGGCTCGGTCATGGAAGCGGACCTGGCCACCATCGACAAGAAGGGCATGGATACCGGCCTGACCGTCGCCCACCCGCTGACCGGCGCCGACCTGCCGGTCTGGGTCGGAAACTACGTGCTGATGGGCTACGGCGAAGGCGCGGTCATGGGTGTTCCCGGCCACGACGAACGAGACTTTGAGTTCGCCCGGAAATACGCCCTGCCGATCCGCCAGGTCATCGATGTCGATGGCCAGGCCTACTCGGACGAGGCCTGGCAGCCGTGGTACGGCGAGCACGGCGTGCTCGTCAATTCCGCCGCCTATTCCGGGCTGACCTCACAGGCCGCGATCGATGCGATCGCGACCGACCTCGGCAGCCGCGGGCTTGGCGGCAAGCAGCTGCAGTGGCGCCTGCGCGACTGGGGCATCTCGCGCCAGCGCTACTGGGGTTGCCCGATCCCGATCATCCACTGCGACGGCTGCGGCGACGTGCCGGTGCCCGACGCCGACCTGCCGGTCGCGCTGCCGGAGGACCTCGTGCCGGACGGCAGCGGCAATCCGCTCGCGAAGACGCCGTCGTTCGTCAACTGCGCGTGCCCGAAGTGCGGCAAGCCCGCGCGGCGCGAAACCGACACGATGGATACGTTCGTCGACTCGTCGTGGTACTTCCTGCGCTACGCCTCGGCCAACGCACGAACCATGGTCGACGGCCGGGCGGCCTACTGGCTGCCGGTCGACCAGTACATCGGCGGCATCGAGCACGCGATCCTGCACCTGCTTTACTCGCGCTTCTGGACCAAGGTGATGCGCGACCTGAAGCTGACCTCGGTCGACGAGCCGTTCGCAAACCTGCTGACCCAGGGCATGGTCCTGAACGAAATCTACTACCGCAAGCCAGCCGCCGGGCGCATCCAGTATTTCAACCCGGCGGATATCGACGTGCGCACCGACGAGAAGGGCGTGCGGACCGGACAGGTCCTGAAGGCAGATGGCCTGCCCGTCGACTATGACGGCTTCGGGACGATGTCCAAGTCGAAGGGCAACGGCGTCGACCCGCAGGCGATCATTGCCCGCTACGGTGCCGATACCGCACGCCTGTTCATGATGTTCGCCGCGCCGCCGGAGCTGTCGCTCGAGTGGTCGGACGAAGGCGTCGAGGGCGCCTTCCGGTTCCTCAAGCGCCTCTGGAAACTGGTCCACGACCACGTGTCGGCGGGCCCGGTCGCCGGACTCGACGCCGCGGCGCTCACCGAGGACCAGAAGGCGCTGCGCCGGATGGCGCACCGGACGCTGGCGAAGGTCACCGACGACATCGGCCGGCGGCGCGTGCTCAACACGGCAATCGCCGCGGTCATGGAATTGCTGAACGCCGCCTCACGCTCGGCCGATGCCAGCGCGCAGGGCCGCGCCGTGCTGCAGGAGGTCTATGAGTTCGCGGTCATCGGGCTCTCGCCCATCGTGCCGCACGTGACGCATGCGCTGTGGGCGGCCCTCGGTCATGGCACGGCACTGATCGACGAGCGCTGGCCGACGCCCGATCCCGCTGCGCTGGCGCAGGAAAGCTACACGCTGGTCCTGCAGGTCAACGGCAAGCTGCGTGGCCAGGCGTCGGTGCCGGCCGACGCCGATGCGGCTGTGGCCGAGGCCGCGGCACTGGCCGATCCGACGGTGCAGAAGTTCATTGCCGGCAAGGCGATCCGCAAGATCGTGTTCGTGCCCGGCAAGCTCGTCAACGTGGTCGTCTGATGGGGCTGCGCACTGCCAGGGCCGTCGCCTTCGTCGGGTGCGCGCTGCTCGCCGGCTGTGGCTTCCACCTGAAGGCGGCGGCGCGCCTCTCGCCCGGCTACCAGAATCTTTTTCTCGATACGCACGATCCGCACTCCGATCTCAACGGTGCGCTCGTGGCGGCGCTCGGCGAGTCCGGCGCCGTGCTGCGGCCGCTGCGTGGCGACGGCGCGGTACTCGAGATCGCCCGCGACGAATCGGGCCGGCGCGTCATGTCCGTGTCGGTGCGCAACGTGCCGACCGAGTACGAGGTCTACTACAACGTCACCTACCGCGTGATCGCCGACGGCAGGGACGCGGTGCCGCCGACGGAGCTCACCGGCTCGCGGGTGATCTCCTACGCCGAGTCGGCGCAGCTTGCCAAGGAGCAGGAAGAGGCGATCATTCGCGAGGCCCTTGCCCGCGACCTCGCCGAGCGGATCGTGCAGCGCCTGTCGGCACTCTGAAATGGCGGACCCGGCCGGGGCGGCGGTGACGGAACTGGGCGCGGTGGACCTCGCGGCCGTCGGGCTGCTGCTCGGGCGTTACGGGCTGGAACTCGTCGTCCTGCCGCCGGGCCAGCCCATCACCGGCTCGTACTGGGGTGAATCCGAGGCCGGCCTCGCCTCGAATCGGGTCTATGCGCGACTGGATACGCCGCTGCATTCGCTGCTGCACGAGGCGTCGCACGCGATCGTCATGGGCGAGGCGAGGCGCGCCGTGCTCGACCGCGATGCGGGCGGCGACCACGCCGAGGAAAATTCGGTCTGCTACCTGCAGGTGCTGCTCGCCGACGAGGTGCCCGGCTACGACCGGGCGGCGATGTGGCGGGACATGGATGCGTGGGGCTATACGTTCCGGCTGGGGTCGGCGCGGAGCTGGTTCGAGAACGAGGCCGACGAGGCATGCGCGGCGCTCGTCGATCTTGGCATCGCCCGGATGACGGGCGGGACGGTGTGCCTGAGCGGAGGAACGGTCCGGTCGTGATCCGATATCTGCTGGTCGCGCTGCTGCTCGGCGGTGGCGGGTTCTATTTCGCGTCGCAGTCGACCGACGCGCTGCTGTTCGCGGCCAACCTCCCGGACCGCTTCAGCAGCGAGGCGCCGGCCGGCACGGAGCTCGCGTACGGCGGCGGACCCCGCGCCCGGCTGTCCGTCTATGGCGGCGGGACTGGTCCTGCGCGCCGGCCGGTCGTGATCTTCTGGCACGGTGGCCGGTGGAGCTACGGCGACAAGGACCAGTACCGCTTCGTGGCGCGTACGCTCGTCGAGCTCGGTGCGGTGGCCGTTTTGCCCAATTACCGGCTGTACCCCTCGGTCCGCCTGGAGGGGGCGATGCACGACGTCGGCGCCGCCATCGCCTTCGTGCAGCGCCATGCTGCGGAATGGGGCGGCGACCCGGGTCGCGTCATCGTCATGGGGCACTCGGCCGGCGCCCAGCTCGCGGCGCTGGCGACGCTGGACCCGCACTGGATCACCGAGGCCGGCGGCGCTCCGGTGCAGGGCCTCGTCGGCTTCGCCGGGCCGTACGACTTCCTGCCGCTGACCGACGACGACCTCAAGGACTACTTCGGACCGCCCGCCCTCTACCCGGCCTCGCAGCCGATCAACTTCGTGGCTGAACCCGCCCGCCCGGCGTTCCTGGTCCAGGGGCTGGCCGACACGACCGTCTGGCCGCGCAATTCCGAGCATCTCGCCGCGGCGCTGCAGGCGATCGGCGGCCGCGTCGAAACGCACTTCCTGCCGAAGGAGGACCACGGTGCCGTGCTCAGCCGGTTCGTGGCCTTCCGGCGCGGCAGCGATCCGGTCATCGCGGCGCTGGGGCACTTCATCCAGACCGTGCCGGGCAGTGCGCCGGCAGCCCGCGCGGATGGCGCCGCCCCGTAGCGGCCGGCGCCGGTAGGCGATGTCCCAGACGGCGGCCGCGCGGCGCGGATGCCGAGGCTTTCAGGGGCAAATGAGCGATAATCCCGACCCATGAAGCTCGTTCGCCAGACGCTCACCCAGGCCCTCGGGCAGCCGCTGGCTCCGCTCTGGCTGGTGGCCGGAACCGAGCCTCTGCTGATCGGCGAGTGTGCCGAGGAAATCCGCGCCGCGGCCCGCCGCCAGGGCGTGGCGGAGCGCGAGGTGCAGTTCGTCGACCGCGGTTTTGACTGGTCGGCGCTGCGTGGCCTGACCCAGTCGATGTCCCTGTTCGGCGACCGGCGCCTGATCGAACTGAAGCTCGGCGCGAAGCCCGGTGCCGAGGGCGCGAGGACCCTGGTCGAGCTCCTGGATGCACCACCCAGCGACGTGATCCTGCTGGTGGTTACCGAGTCGCTCGACTGGTCGGAGCGCAGCGCGTCCTGGATCCAGCAGTTCGAGGCCAAGGGCGTGTACGTCGACGTCGCGGCACCGACGGTCGAGCAGCTGCCCGGCTGGGTTGCCGCGCGACTGCGCAGCGCCGGCGTCACGGCCGGGGCCGAGGTGGCGGACCTGATCAGCGCCCGCTGCGAAGGCAACCTGCTGGCGGCGCACCAGGAGATCGAGCGCCTTGCGCTCCTCGCGGCCGGCCAGAGCGTCGACGCGGAGCAGGCCGCCGAATGGGTCGGCAACAGCGCCCGCTACGGTGTATTCCAGCTCGGTGAGGCGGTGCTCGCCGGCGATGCGCAGCGCGCGCTGCGGATCCTCGCCGGGCTCGAGGCCGAGGGCGAGGAACCAACGCTCGTCCTCTGGACCCTGGCCGAGGAGCTGCGCACGCTCCTGCAGTGGACGCCGCGCGCCGGCAAGGGCTCGCCAGGAAGGCTTTGGCGGGGCGGCCGCCGCCGCCAGGAGCTGGTCGCGCAGGCGGCGCGGCGCCTGCCGCGGGACCGCGTCCGTTCGCTCCTCGAGGCGGCGGGCCACACCGACCTGATCATCAAGGGCGTGCGCCGCGGCCATGCCTGGGACGCGCTGGCGACCATCGCCGCGGCGATGGCCGGCGCGACCGCCGCCGTGGCGCTGCCGTGACGGGGTCGTTTTGCATCCCTGGTCGTTTTGCGGCAGGGTGACGGGCAATGGCGGGCTCCAAACCTCAGGATCAGGCCACCGACGCCGGGCCGATTGGCATCTTCGGCGGCACCTTCGATCCGATCCATTACGGCCACCTGCGCACCGGTTTCGAGCTGCTGCAGGCGCTGAAGCTCGCCGAGCTGCGCTTCATGCCCGCCGGCAATCCGCCGCACCGCGAACGCACGGTCGCCAGCAACGAGCAGCGCCTGGCCATGGTCCGTACCGCGACCGAGGGGCAGGCGCAGTTCGTCGTCGACGACCGCGAGATGCGCAAGAGCGGTCCGTCGTATTCCGTCGAGACCCTGGCCGAGCTCAGGCGGGAATACCCGGACCGGCCGCTGTGCCTGATCATCGGCATGGACGCCTTCCTCGGGCTGCCGAAGTGGCACCAGTGGCGCGAACTGCTCGATCTCGCGCACCTCGTGGTCGCCCACCGCCCGGGCTGGCGGGCGCCCGGTATGGGTCCGCTCGGCGCGCTGCTGGTCGATCGTGGCACCGGGCGTGTGCTCGACCTGCACGAAGCCCGCGCCGGGCGCATCTACATCCATGCCGTGACGCAGCTGGAAATCTCGTCCACCGAAGTGCGGGCGCTGATCCAGGCGGGGCGGGATCCACGCTTTCTGATGCCGGACGGAGTCCGTAAGATCATTCTGGAAACGGGCTGTTATGCCCGAAAGGACGAGTCACGCTGATGAGTGAAACCAAGCCGCGCAGACCGACCAAGTCCAAGACGTCCGCGCCGACGGCGCGACCGAAGAAGACCGCCGCGAAAGGTGCGGCGCCGCCCAAGGCGGCGCGCAAGAGCCCGGTGCGGGTCAAGCCCAAGGCGGCCAAGGCCGGCAAGGGCCGTGGCCTCGTCGACGTGGTGCTCGCCGCGCTCGAGGACATGAAGGCGCTGAACGTGACGGTGCTCGACGTGCGCGAGCTGACCACCGTCACCGACACCATCATCATCGCCTCGGGGACGTCTGACCGGCACGTCAAGTCGCTGGCCACGAGCGTCACCCAGAAGAGCGCCGAGGCGGGCTTTCGGGCGCTGGGTCGCGAGGGCGAGCGGGACGGGGAATGGGTCCTGGTCGACCTGCAGGACGCCATCGTCCACCTGATGCTGCCGCGGGTGCGCGAGTTCTACGGCCTCGAAAAGCTGTGGGACGTGCGTTCCGGCGACCGGACCTGAGCCGGCCGGCAACGCCCGGTGCGGCTGAAGATGCTGGCCGCGGGGACGCGGCTGCCACGCTGGGTCGACGAGGCCTATGCCGAGTATGCGGGCCGGTTCGGCAACGACTGCCGTCTGGACCTCACCGAGATCGAGCTCGGCCGGCGTGGCAAGGGCCTGCCAACCGAGGGCGCGACCCGTGAAGAGGGCCGGCGGATGCTCGCGTCGATCGACCCCGGGGACTTCGTCGTCGCGCTGGAGGTCAGCGGCCGGCGGCTGACGACCGAACTCCTGGCCCAGTGGTTCGACAGGCGGCGGGCGGACGGCCGCGATGTCGTCTTCCTGATCGGCGGCCCCGACGGGCTGGCCGCGGACTGCCTCGCGAGGGCCAACGAGCGCCTCTCGCTGTCCGACCTGACCCTGCCGCACGGCCTGGCGCGGGTGCTCCTCGTCGAGCAGCTCTACCGCGTCCTCAGCCTGAGCCGCGGGCACCCCTACCACCGCGCCTGACCGGGTGGCGTCGCTAACCTAAGTCACTGAAAGCGCTTCAGTGATGGAGGGGCGGACGCTATGCTGGCGAGCGGGCGCTTCCGCCTACCTAAAGAGAAATATGTCGCACGGCCCTCTACTGCTCGCCTCCCGGTCACCCCGCCGCCGGGAACTGCTGGATCGGATCGGGATCGCATACCGGGTGTGCCCCGCCGATGTCGATGAATCCGCGCTCGCCGGGGAATCCCCGGAGGGCTACGTGCTGCGCCTGGCGAGGCACAAGGCCGCCGTCGTCTACGAACGCGAGCCGCAAAGCGCCGCGGCCCTGGCCGCCGATACGACGGTCACCCTCGACGGGCGCCTCTACGGGAAACCCGCCGATCGCGCCGATGCGCTCGCCATGCTGCAGGAGCTTGCCGGGCGCACGCATCGCGTGCTGACGGCGGTCGCGCTGGCGCACGCCGGCGGACTCGACAGCGAGCTGTCGGTGAGCGAGGTGACCTTCGCGCCACTCGACGCGGCGGCGATCGGGCGCTACTGGGACAGCGGCGAGCCGCTGGACAAGGCGGGTGGTTACGCCATCCAGGGCCTGGCGGCGGTGTTCATCCGCGAACTGCGCGGCAGCTACACCGGTGTCATGGGCCTGCCGCTGTACGAGACGGCGACGTTGCTGGCGCGGGCGGGGCTCGGCCATCCGCTGGCGGGAGCCGCCCCATGACGACCGAAATCCTGGTCAACGTCACGCCGCGCGAGACGCGTGCCGCGGTCGTCGAGAATGGCGTGCTGGTCGAGATCTACCTCGAGCGGGCCAACCGCCGCGGCCTGACCAGCAACATCTACAAGGGCCGCGCCTCGCGCGTGCTGCCCGGCATGCAGGCGGCGTTCATCGAAGTCGGACTCGACCGCACGGCGTTCCTGCACGCCTCGGACTTTGCCATCGCCGCCGAGGGCGATGCGCCGCCGCAGCCGCGCGCCGACGATATCCGCTCGCTCATTCGCGAGGGCGACGAGATCCTCGTGCAGGTCGTCAAGGACCCCCTCGGCACCAAGGGCGCGCGCCTGACCACGTTCGTGACGCTGCCGTCGCGCTACGTCGTGTACATGCCGCGCGGCCATGGCATCGGCGTGTCGGCCCGTATCGAGGACGAGGCCGAGCGCGCCAGGCTTCGCGGCATCGTCGAAGCCGAGCTCGGCACCGACACGGCCGGTGGCTACATCGTCCGCACGGTCGCCGAGGGCGCCAGCGAAGAGGCGCTGCGCGCCGACATGAACTTCCTGGCCAAGCTCTGGCGGGTACTCGCCGAGCGCGGTTTTTCCGCGCCGGCCGGCACGCTGGTGCACGAGGACCTGCCGTTGCCGCTGCGCCTGCTGCGCGACCTGCTTGGCCAGAGCGTCGCCCGGGTGCTGGTCGATTCGCCGGCGATCCATGAAGGCATGCTGGAATTCGCCGGCCAGTTCCTGCCGGAGTCGAAGGACAAGATCACCCTGTACCAGAGTTCCCGGCCGATCTTCGACCTGCACGGGGTCGACGAGGAGATCGAGCGCGCGCTCGACAGGAAGGTGCCCCTCAAGTCCGGCGGGCACCTGGTCATCGACCAGACCGAGGCGATGACGACGATCGACGTCAACACCGGCGCCTACGTCGGCCATCGCAATCTCGAGGACACGAT
Source organism: uncultured Pseudomonadota bacterium (assembly GCA_903839465.1). Classification (GTDB taxonomy): domain Bacteria; phylum Pseudomonadota; class Gammaproteobacteria; order Steroidobacterales; family Steroidobacteraceae; genus CAIKMS01. The sequence goes on along the minus strand of CAIMCI010000127.1, from coordinate 1,826 downwards.
TTTCCGCACCAACCTCGAGGCCGCGGTGACGATCGCCCGCCAGCTCAGGCTGCGCAATCTCGGCGGCATCATCATCATCGACTTCATCGACATGGTCGACGAGGAGCACCGGGTCCAGGTGCTGCAGGCCCTGGAGAAGGCGCTGGCGCAGGACCACGCGCGCACCAGCATCTCGTCGGTATCGCCGCTCGGGCTCGTCGAGATGAGCCGCAAACGGACCCGGGAGAGCCTCGAGCACCTCCTGTGCTGCCCGTGCCCGACCTGTGCGGGCCGGCGCTACGTGAAGTCGCCGGAAACGGTGGCCTACGAGATCTTCCGCGAGATCCTGCGCCAGTCGCGGCAGTTCGAGGTCAGCGGCCTGATGGTGCTCGCCCACCAGGACGTCATCGAGCTCCTTCTCGACGAGGAATCGGCCGCGCTGGGCGAGCTCGAAGTGATGATCGGCAAGCCCATCCGCCTGCAGACCGAGGCCCTGTATGCGCAGGACCAGTACGACGTCGTGCTCGTCTAGCTGAGGTCCCTCATGAGGATCGCCCGGCGCATCTGGAAGTGGACTGCCGCCATCGTCGCGGTGGTGGTCGTCCTGCTGGCGTTCCTGATCGGTGGCCTGCGCATCTGGCTGGACAACTCGCCGAACCTCGCGCGCGATATCGTCGCCCGGGTCGAGGCCGCCACCGGCCTGCACCTGAGCTTCGACCGGCTCGAGGCGAGGCTTGGCTGGTACGGGCCCGAGCTCGTGTTCCGCAACGCACGCATCCTGGGTGCCGCGGGCGGTCCGACGCTCGTCAGCGCCCGCGCCGGACACGTCGGCTTCGACGTCTGGCGCGCGGTGTCGAGCGGCCGGCTGGCCTCGGCGCGTGTGCAGCTCGACGGCGCGGTCGTGCACCTCCTGCTGCAGCCGACGGGCGTCGCGCTGCTCGGTCAGGAAGCACTGGCGCGCGGCGAGACCGATTCGACGCCGGTCACGGTCAGCAACCTGCCGGTGGGCCGGGTGCGGCTCAATGACGGCATCATCATCGTCGAGGACGAGCGCCAGCGGCGGCGGGGTTTCAGCATCGCCCACGTCCGTCTCGACCTCGACCGGCGCCCGTCGGCGCTGAAGTTCGCGCTGCAGGTCAAGCTGCCTGCCGAACTCGGTACGCGCCTTGAGATCAGCGGCGCGGTCGACGGCAGCGGTGAACCCGGCACCTCGCTGCGCTGGACCTCGAGTATCGACGGGCGGGACCTCAGGTTCGCCGGACTGGCGGCGCTGCTGAGCGACGTGGTGCGCCTGCCGGTGGCGGGCGGTGGCAACGTCCATGCGTCGTTCGGCGGCACCGATCTCGTGTTCGCGCACGCCGACGGCACCTTCGACCTCCGGGACCTCATCCTGCCGGGCGAAGGCTCTGCCCGGTCGGCTCCCACGGCGCTCGCGGGCAGCCTGAGCGTGGATCGTGCCGAGCAGCCGGCCGCCGAAGGGCACCGCGCCGCGCAATGGCGGGTCCGGGCCCGTGACATCGGCCTCGCCAGCGGCAAGGAGCGCCTGCGCGGCGGGCGGGCCGAAGCGGAGTGGCTGGTCGAAGACGGCGCCGTGCAGCGGTTCAAGCTGAAGGTGCCCGAGCTGCCGCTCGCCGCGCTCGGTCCGTTCACGGCGCTCGCCAGCGCCGCGACGGTGCGCGAGGCGGGCGGCGCCCTCGCGCCGCGCGGCCGGATCACGGCAGTCGACCTGACGGCGACCCGTCAGGCGTCGCCCGCCAACTGGACGGTCGACGGCACGGCGACCTTCCGCGGGCTTGGCATCGGCGCGTGGCGGGCCGTGCCGGGGTTCACGGGCCTGGACGGCGCGG
>CAIMCI010000126.1 GCA_903839465.1 uncultured Pseudomonadota bacterium | reverse complement strand
TCGACACCGGCGGCCTCGACCTCAAGCCGTCGGCAGCGATGCTCCTGATGAAGAAGGACATGGGCGGGGCGGCCTGCGCGCTCGCGCTCGCCCAGATGCTGCTCGATGCCCGGGTGCCGGTCCGCCTGCGGCTCCTGATCCCTGCGGTCGAGAACAGCGTTTCCGGCAACGCGTTTCGGCCGGGCGACGTCCTCGAGACCCGGCGCGGCCTGACGGTCGAGGTCGGCAACACCGACGCCGAGGGCCGCCTCGTCCTCGCCGACGCGCTGGCCGCGGCCGAGGAGGAGGACCCTGACCTCCTGATCGATCTGGCGACCCTCACCGGCGCGGCGCGCGTGGCGCTCGGGCCCGAGCTGCCGGCGTTCTTCACGGGCAGCGACGCCCTGGCGCTTGAACTCGCCACTCACGCCGAACTCGCCCAGGACCCGCTCTGGCGCCTGCCGCTGTGGGACGGCTACGACGAGGAACTGAACTCGAAGGTCGCCGATCTCGGCAACGTCGGCGCCTCCGGGCAGGCCGGCGCCGTCATCGCGGCGCTGTTCCTGCGCCGCTTCGTCGCGCCACGGCGGGCCTGGCTGCACGTCGATCTCTACGCCTGGAACGGTCGCGAGCGACCCGGCCGGCCGGCCGGCGCCGAGGCGCAGGCGGTGCGCGCGCTGTATTCGCTAATCGTCAGCCGCTACGGGCTGGGCTGACGCGGGCTTCACAGCGCGCGCCGGCCGCCGCAGAATCGCCTGCCGCGCGGCGCCCGCCGTGCCTTATGACGGACGCGTCCGTTTTTCCCGCCAACCGCCGACCGCCGAGGAAGATCATGGCCAAGAAGACCGCTGCCCCGAACCCGCGTGCCCATTCGTCGCTCGTGGTCGATGGCCTGAAACAGACGCCGGCGCGGGCGATGCTCCGGGCGGTCGGTTACGAGGATGCGGACTTCGCCAAGCCGTCGATCGGCGTCGCCTCGACGTGGTCGAACATCACGCCGTGCAACGTGCACCTCGACGGCCTGGCCGAGGCGACCGCCGCCGCGGTCGACGGCGCCGGGGGCAAGAGCCGCATATTCAACACCATCACCGTCTCCGACGGCATCTCGATGGGCTCGCCGGGCATGCGCTTCTCGCTCGTCTCGCGCGAGGTGATCGCCGACTCGATCGAGACCGTCGCCGGCGCGCAGGGCTTTGACGGTCTGGTCGCGATCGGCGGCTGCGACAAGAACATGCCCGGCTGCCTGATGGCGCTCGCCCGCCTGAACCGGCCGGCCGTGTTCGTCTACGGCGGCACGATCCGGCCGGGACCGAAGCATCGCGACATCGTCTCGGTATTCGAGGCGGTCGGCGGCCGCGCTGCCGGCCGGGTGAGCGAAGCCGAGCTCGGCGAAGTCGAGCGCACCGCGATTCCCGGCGCCGGCAGCTGCGGCGGCATGTACACGGCGAACACCATGGCCTCGGCGATCGAGGCCATGGGCATGAGCCTGCCGAACAGTTCCGCGCAGGACGCCGTCTCCGCGACCAAGGTCGAGGACTGTCGGCGCGCCGGTGCCGCTGCCGTCGCGCTGGTGAGGGCCGGGATCCGGACCCGTGACATCCTGACGCGCAAGGCCCTGGAGAACGCCATCACGACGGTCATCGCGCTCGGTGGCTCGACGAACGCGGTCCTCCACCTCCTCGCGATCGCCCAGGCCGCCGGCGTCAGGCTCGCGCTCGACGACTTCAACCGCATCGGCAAGCGCGTGCCGGTGCTGGCGGACCTGCGCCCGAGCGGCCGCTACATGATGAGCGAACTGGTGGCGATCGGCGGCATCCGGCCGCTGCTCCGGGCGCTCCTCGACGAGGGCCTGCTGCACGGCGAGTGCGTGACGGTCAGCGGCCGGACGCTGCGCGAGGACCTCGCCCAGGCCGGTAGCTACCCGGCCGGCCAGGACATCGTCCGGTCGTTCAAGGCGCCCATAAAAAAGGACAGTCATCTGGTCGTGCTCTACGGCAACCTCGCCCCCGAGGGCGCGGTCGCGAAGCTCACCGGCAAGGAAGGGCTGAGCTTCGCCGGCCGCGCCCGGGTGTTCGATTCGGAGGAGGCGAGCCTGCAGGCGATCCTGGACGGGGTCGTCAGGGCCGGGGACGTCGTCGTCATCCGCTACGAGGGGCCGAAGGGCGGGCCGGGCATGCGCGAGATGCTGAGCCCGACCGGCGCGATCATGGGCAAGGGCCTCGGCGACTCGGTCGCGCTCATCACCGACGGCCGCTTCTCGGGCGGCAGCCACGGCTTCGTGGTCGGCCACATCGCCCCCGAGGCGGCGCTCGGCGGGCCGCTGGCGCTCGTGCACGACGGTGACCGGATCACGATCGACGCCCGCCGGCGTGCGATCACGCTCGAGGTCAGCGCGGCGGAGCTGAAGCGGCGGGGCGCGCGCTGGACGGCGCCCGCACCGTACGCGACGCGCGGCGTGCTCGCGAAATACGCCCGTGACGTCAGCAGCGCCTCGCTCGGTGCGGTCACCGATGCGATCGCGGCGCCAGCGGCGAAGCCGGCGCCCCGGGCGAGACCCAAGGCGGCGCGCAAGGCCGCGCGCAAGGCACCGCGACCGGTCACGCGCCGCGCGCGCAAATGATGCACTGCATCAGCCAAGACGGGGCAGCGCACCGGAATTTCCGCACTAAAGCAGCACGCGCCACCGGCGTCACGGTCGCCGGCGGTGCACGCCGATCCTCACGGTCAAACGTTCTGTGTAAAGGCTTGCGTCACCCGACACGGGACGCTATCGTTCGGCCCCGCTGTTGTATACCGGCGGTCCGGCGCGCGCTTAGCGCCGTTCCAGCGGCCACGGGTCGGCGGTTTTTTGGGGTGCCTTTGCACTCACGCCGATTGACGCTGGCGCGATACGGGTTATAACGACGATAAGGGCACCGGGCCGAGGCAGGGGAGCCTGCGCGGCTGGGGGCCGGACCGGGAAATCGGTCCGGCTGGATATCGGGGGTTCCGGGTCCGTCAGGACCGGGTACGCAACAAATCGACCCGACGGGGTCGGGAGAAAGAGGCTCCCTGCACAATGGCTAGCAGTTCGGCTAATGCTCGGCGTACGATGGTGCTCGCCTTCGTCTTGGGCTTGCATGTGATCTTTGGCGTGGGCCTGATCGTCGGTACGGCGATGAAAATCATCGCCAAGCAGCGCGAGACGATCGTTGCTGTCGACGTGAAGGAAGACAAGCAGCAGGAGGTCAAGGAACCGCCGCCGCCGCCACCGGACTACGTGCCGCCGCCGGTGGCGCCGCCACCGACCACCGACGTTCCCGTCATCCGCGGCCCGCCGTCGGAAACCGCGATCGCGGCGCCGAAGGTCCAGGCGCCACCGCCGCCCAAGGCCGAGGAAAAGCCGGCCCCGCCGCCGGTCGTGCCGGTCAAGTTCACGAAGGACGGCGCGAGCCTCCTGGCGTCGACGTGCAGCGATATGTACCCGTCGGCGTCGCGGCGCCTGAGCGAGGAAGGCTCGGTGACCCTCGAGGTGTTCGTCGGCGCGGACGGCAAGGTGTCGGACGCCAAGGTCGTCACCTCCAGCGGCTTTCCGCGCCTCGACGAGGCGAACGTGAAGTGCGTGAAGGGCATCAAGGCCTTCGTTCCGCAGACGGTCGGTGGCCAGAACATCGGTTCCTGGCAGGTCATGAAGTACCGGTGGAAGCTGAACTAGTTTGAGGCTTGCGCCGCGCGGCGTAACGCACCGCGGCACGTTGGGTATCCGGCACGGTCGCCGGCCCGCCTCACCGGCGGGCCAGGGCTCCGGGAACGGAATGGTTAGATCGGTTTGAATTTCTATTAGCAGTATTCGACTCGTTTTCGACAAGGGGAACTCAGATGGCTGATGCAGCGGCAGCAGATGGTGGTAATCCGTATGGCTTGATGGGCGTGCTTCACGACGGCGGCCCGGTGACCTGGACGGTCTTCGGCATCCTCGTGATCATGTCGCTCATGTCCTGGTATGTGATCCTGACCAAGGCATGGGACCAGAGTGCGCTGGCCAAGCAGGCCGATACGGCCGAAAAGGACTTCTGGTCGGCGTCCAGCCTGACCGACGGCGTGGCCCGCCTGAAGGGTGGCGACGAGAACGTGTTCCGTGCGATCGCCGCCGACGGCATGCAGTCGCTCGAGCACCACGACCGCAACAAGGGTCGCCTGACCGAGACGATCGACCTGCACGACTGGATCTCCAGCCACCTGCAGCGCCGCGTCGACACGATCAACAGTGACCTCGCGAAGGGCATGGCGATTCTCGCCTCGGTCGGCGCGACCGCGCCGTTCGTCGGTCTGTTCGGCACGGTGTGGGGCATCTATCACGCCCTCATCCGCATCGGCATTTCCGGCCAGGCGTCGATCGACAAGGTCGCCGGTCCCGTCGGCGAGGCGCTGATCATGACCGCGATCGGTCTGTTCGTCGCCGTTCCGGCGGTGCTCGGCTACAACTGGCTGACCCGTCGCAACAAGTCGATCAGCGAGCGCGTCAACTACTTCGCGCACGACCTGCACCAGGCCCTGCTGTCCGGCGCTCGCGTCATCGCGACGACCGGCGCGAAGGTGGCCTCGGCTGCGGCGACCGCGGTCAAGAAGTAAGACCCCTGGTGATGGCGGGTGGGCGGACCGTCGGGTCCGCCCATCGACCCGGACGTGTTTAGGAGTCGATAATGGCCGGCGGTTCAACAGTTCAGGAAGGCGATTACAACACCGAGATCAACGTGGTGCCGCTCGTCGACATCATGCTGGTGCTCCTCATCATCTTCATCCTCACGGTGCCCGTGGCGACGAAGGCTGTGCGGGTCGATCTGCCGAAGGAGCTGAACGAGCCGACGGAGACGAAGCCCGAGGACATCAACATCTCGGTCGACTTCACGGGCACCCCGTACTGGAACGACAGCAACATCACGATCGAGGGCCTGCGCAAGTTCGCCCGCATCGAGGCCGGCAAGGACCCGCAGCCGGACGTGCACATCCGTGCCGACCGCCGCGTGTACTACGAATCGGTGCAGACCGTGATGAAGGAGCTGCAGCAGGCGGGCATCCTGCGGATCTCGTTCATCGCCGAGCAGCCGACCTCCGGCTGATGCCGGCGGTCTCCACGGTCCCCTTCCGAGGCTAGAAACATGGGTATGTCCGCGCCGACTGGCGAGAGCGAGTACAACACGACGATCAACGTGGTTCCCCTCGTTGACATCATGCTGGTGCTCCTGATCATCTTCATCATCACGCTGCCGGTGGCGACGGAATCCGTCTCCATCGACCTGCCGCGGCAGTCCGATGCGCCGCCGCCGGACGTCACCGTCCAGCCGATCACGATCACCGTGCAGTCGGACGGCGCGATCCTCTGGAACGGCACCGAGTCGTCGCTGTCCGACATCCGCGCCTACGTGGCGGATGCGGCCAAGAAGCCGGCCGAGGAGCAGCCCGAGGTCCACATCGCCGCCGACAAGCGCGCCCGCTACCAGAAGATCGCGGACGTGCTGTTCATCGTGCAGAGCGGCAAGCTGAAGAAAATCGGTTTCGTCGGGGATTCTACCGGCGGCGTCTGACCGACTCTCCCGGCGGGGAGTTCCAGAGGGGGCCTAGGGCCCCCTTTGTTTGCCCGGCGGACGAGGACGTCATCAATTCTTCACCGTCGGCCGCCGGTAGGTACTGGCAGCCGGACGGCTTTCGATTAAAGTAGGGTTGCGCAGCGCAGCAGCGGACCGGGTACCTTTCAGGATCTGCGGCATAGCGGCCTGCCGGCCGCCGGGCTGGCGACCGGGTTCGATACACCAATTTCACGCGTACCGGAGTAGGGCGATGAGGCAGCGAATTTCCAACGGAATGTCGGCGGCGCCCAGTGCGCTGGCGCTGGTCGTGATGCTGATGGCGGGCGCGCTCTTCGCGTCGCGTGCCGAGGCGGACTGCAACGCCTCCAAGGGCTGGTTCGAGAAATACACGGCGGCGACCGACGCCCAGAAGAAGGGCGACTACGCCGGTGCGCTCTCGCACGCCAAGGAGATGCTGAGCGCATCCACCCAGGCCTGCGAGAAGCAGACCTCGCTGACGCTGGCCCGCACCTACGCCTACTCCGCGCACAACTGGGCGGAACTGTCGTCGGTCTGCGAGACGATCTCGACCTCGGACGTGATGCCGGCCAAGGACAAGACCTCCTGCCTCAAGCAGATTTCCGATGCGCAGCAGCAGCTGCGCCACCTCGACAAGGCCCTGCCGCCGCTGCGCGAGTACGTGAAGCAGACGGGCGGCACGCCGGCCGACTGGAACAACCTCGCCGAGCTCGAGCTCGTCGCCGGCAACTGCCCGGCAGCGCTGTCGGCGATCGACAAGGCGACCGGTGGCAAGAACCTGAGCGAGAAGCAGCTCCTCGCGCAGTCGCAGTGCTACTTCAAGTCGAAGGACACCGTGAAGCGCGGCCCTGTCATCGAGACGCTCGCGACCCGCTTCCCGAAGAAGGCCTACTACACGGACCTCGTCGCGCTCTACCGGATCGCCAAGATCGATGACCGCGCGCTGCTCAATATCTACCGCCTCGGCTACCAGAAGGACTGGCTGACCGAGTCCGACGACATCCAGCTCTACGCGAAGCTGGCCGACGCCTCGGGTGCCACCAACGAGGCCCTGCGCGTCCTCGACAAGTCGGTCGAGAAGAAGCGCCTTACGCTCGACGACAAGCTGAAGAGCCTCGAAGCCCAGGAAAAGCGCGCGGCGGCCGAGGATGCCGCGGCCGTGGCCCAGCTCGACAAGGAGTCCCAGGCCGGCAAGAACGGCGACAAGGACGTCAAGGTCGGCATGATGTATTTCGGCCTCGAGCAGTACCCGAATGCCGTCGCTGCACTGCAGCGTGGCCTCGCTGCCGACCACGTCCAGCGCGTGGCGCGCCCGGACGATGCCAACATGGCACTCGGCATTGCGCTTGCCCGGCAGAAGAAGTTCCCCGACGCGGAAAAGGCCTTCAACGCCGCGAAGACCGACGCGCGGATGACCAAGGCCGCCGAGCTTTGGCTCGCGCTGATGAAGTAAGCGTCGCCGGCCGCGCCGGGTCCGCCACGGACCCGGCGCGGTGGTGACCGCGCGCCGTCCGGCCGCGCGCCGCGCCGTTGCCCCGGGCTACAATGGCCGCCGGTACAGTGCGATTGGGTTACGAGTCTTCCCCAAGCCCGAGCGCGTGAGCACGCGACCGTCGGGCGACCACAGCTGCGGTGACCACGCGAGGCGTGGCGCCCGCACCAGACCTACCGAGGTTTCGTCATGAGCAAGTTTCGTCTGACCGTTGGCACACGTGCGCTCGGCACGCTGTATGCCTGCCTTGCGCTGTCGCTCAGCGCCTACGCGCCCACCGCGCTCGCCGCGGAGGCCAAGGACGCGAAGGAGCCGAAGTGCGAGGTGACGGAGAAGTTCAGCGAGAAGTACAAGATCGCGGCGGCTGCCGCGCAGAAGACCCCCGAGCCGGACTGGGCAGCCACGCTGCCGGCGGTGAAGGAGGCCTTCGCGCTTGCCAAGAAGCCCTGCGAGCAGGCCGCCGCGGCGCAGCTGCAGCGCTCGGCCGCCTATAGCCTGAAGAACGACGACGAGATCATCCTTGCCGCGAAGCAGATGAACTCGGTGCCCGGCGTCTCCGACAAGGACAAGCAGACCAACCTGCAGCTCATCTACCAGACGCTCATCAAGCAGAAGAACTACGACGCGGCGATCCCCGCGCTCAAGGACTACATCGCGGTCGCCGGCGCCAATGCCGAGAACCTCGACCTCCTGGCGCGGCTCTACTACCAGCAGAAGGACTGCGCGGGCGCGACCGAAACGATCGAGAAGATCCGCCAGACCACGCCGCCGGCGAGCGAGCAGGTGCTCCTGATGGCCCAGGACTGCTACTACAAGGCCAACGACACCGCGCGCCAGTCCTCGGCGACCGAGGAACTGCTGTACCGGTTCCCGAAGGATTCCTACATGATCGGGGTCCTTGCGTTGAACCAGAACGCGGACGAGCGGGCGCTGCTGAACCTCTACCGGCTCGCCTTCGCCAAGGGCTTCCTGCAGAAGCAGGCGCAGATCGTCGATTACGCGGGACTCGCCGAGCGCGCGGGCGTGGCCTCGGAGGCCGCCAGGATCCTCGAGAAGTCCGCGGCAGACCACTGGATCACGCTCGACGACAAGAACAGCAAGCTGCTGGCCACCGAGAAGCGCAACGCCGCCGACGACAAGAAGTCGCTGCCGGCGCTCGACAAGGAGGCTCGCGCGGGCAAGTCCGGCAACAAGGACATCGCCGTCGGCTACGCCTACTTCGGCCTCGAGGACTACGCGAGCGCCGTGGACTCCATCAAGCGCGGGCTGACCGGCGACCGCGCCGGCGACGTCAAGCGCGCGGACGACGCCAACATGGTGCTCGGCATCTCGCTCGCCCGGCTCGGCAAGTTCGACGAGGCGACGGCCGCCTTCACGGCCGCCAAGGCCGATGCGCGCATGAAGAAGGCTGCCGAGGCATGGACCGCGCTGATGAAGTAGGGCGGTCCGCGGGTCCCGGGCCGGTCGCGGGCCGGCCCGGGACCGATCCGCCGGCGGCGGTATACAATCGGCTGCCGGGGCGCGCCCGGGTCCACGGGGTCCGCTCATGACCGAGGCGGTCGAGATTGTCGAGGTGGGTGCCCGCGACGGCCTGCAGAACGAGGCGGGGGTGGTGTCGACCGCCGACAAGCTCGCGCTGATCGGCCGGGCGCTTGACGCCGGTGTCCGGCGCATCGAGGTCGCGAGCTTCGTCCACCCGGGCCGCGTCCCGCAGATGGCCGACGCCGAGGCGGTGCTGTCCGGCCTGCCGAGACGCCCCGGTGTCAGCTACATCGGCCTCGTCCTCAACCAGCGCGGCTTCGAACGGGCGCTCGCCGCCGGCTGCAGCGAAATCGGCATGGCGGTCGCCGCAACCGACGCCTTTGGCCTTCGCAACCAGGGGCTGGACCGCGCCCAGGCGCTCGCGGCCTGGCAGGCCATCGCGCGGGCGGCGCGCGCTGAGGGCCTGCCGGCGCAGATCACGATCTCGACCGCTTTCGGCTGCCCGTTCGAGGGCGAGGTGGCTGTCGAGCAGGTCGTCGAGGTCGTGCGCCGGGCGGCGGCAGGCGGGCCGTCGGAAATCGCGCTCGCCGACACCATCGGCGTCGGCGTTCCGAGCCAGGTCACCGAACTCGTCGGCCGGGTCGCGGAGGCGGCACCGGGGATTCCGCTCCGGCTCCATTTCCACAACACGCGCAATACCGCGCTGGCCAACGCCTACGCGGGGCTGCAGGCGGGCGTCCGCACGTTCGACGCCTCGCTCGGCGGCGTTGGCGGCTGTCCGTTCGCGCCGGCCGCCACCGGCAACGTCGCGACCGAGGACCTCGCCTATCTCTTCGCGCGCATGGGTTACGCGACCGGTCTTGACCTGCCCGCGCTGATCGAGGCCGGACACTGGCTCGGCACCGTGCTCGGCCGGCCGCTGCCGTCCGGACTCGGCC
>CAIMCI010000125.1 GCA_903839465.1 uncultured Pseudomonadota bacterium | reverse complement strand
TTCGCCTGACCGAGCTCGGCGAGCAGTTCCTGGACCGCTGCCGCGCCACGCTGCGCGACTTCGACGATCTTGAGCAGAGCATCTCCCGCAGCCGGCGCTCGGTCAGTGGAGAACTGGCGGTATCGGCACCAGCGGGGTTCGGGCGACGCCATGTGGCACCTCACGCCGCGGCATTTGCCGCACGATTTCCGGGCCTCTCCCTCTCCTTCAACCTGACCGACAGTCTGGTCGATCTGGTCCGTGAGCGCGTGGATCTTGCCGTACGGATTGGCCCGGTCAGCGACCAGAACCTGGTCGTCGTCAATCTGCACCCGAACCGGCGCGTGGTCTGTGGCTCACCCGAGTACTTCGCCCGACGCGGCGTTCCACGGACGCCCGAGGACCTGCTGGAGCACAACTGCCTGACCCTTAGTTCGAACAGTGGCCAGCAGCGCGGCTGGACCTTTCGCCGCGACGATCAGATCGCCGCCGTTCGGGTGGCCGGCAGTCTGTCGTGCAATGACGGTGAGATCCTTTTCGAATGGATGCGGCAGGGGCTGGGCATAGGCTGGCGCTCAACCTGGGAGGTACAGGCCGCGCTCGCTCGGGGCGAACTGGTGACGGTGCTCGACGATTACGCGCTGCCTGACTACGACATCCAGGCGCTGTATCCGCAGCAGCGCTTCGTACCGGCCAAGGTGCAGGCTTTCATCGCCTATCTCAAAGGTCTGTACGCGGCACCTGGCTACTGGGCCACAGTGAGTACCCCACCCGGCAGGAAGCGCTAACGCGTTACGAGCACGGCAGTTCGCTCCGCTGATAGGCCGCACGCTCCAGCCACGAGGGATTGATCTCGATACCCCAGCCCGGACCGTCCGGAATGTCCACGTGACCATCCGTAACGGCATACGGATCGCCCAGAAAGAGGCCCTGCTGCCACGGGTAGTAGTCTGGCCCCTCGATGGACAGCTCCAGGTACTTGCCGCGATTGGGTATCGCACCAAGCAGGTGCATCGTGCAGATCGTGACGAGCGACAGGTTGGCGCTGTGCGGCGTGACCGGGATCCCGGCCTTTTCGGCCATGGCACAAACCCGAAGCGTACGAAGCATGCCGCCCATATACATGACGTCCGGTTGCACGACGTCCACGGCGCGCATATCAATCATGCGCTGCCAGGTTGCGAGGTCCCAGTCCTGTTCGCCACCCGTCACATCCAGGCTCAACGCATCCGTGACGAGCTTCGTCTCATCAAGATGCCAGTACGGGCACGGCTCTTCGAAGTGCGAAACGCCTTCTGCTTCGAGCATTCGGCCGACGTCGATCGCGCGGCGGGGCGAGAAACCGCTGTTTGCGTCGACGAGCTTGGCGACGTCGTCGCCCAGCGCCCGTGACACGGTCGGAACGATCTCCTCGGTGCGGCCCGGCCATTCGTCAACGTCGCGCCCGCATTCCGAAGCCACGCGCCACTTGAACGCATCGAAGCCCTCTTCGTCCCGCAGCCGAACGAGCCGGTCGGCTTCGGCGGCCGCAGAGATGTCCCGCTTCATGGACGACGCATAGGCACGCAGCCTGCCGGGCCTGCCACCCAGCAGCTCCACGACCGGCTTGCCATCAATCCTCCCGCGCAGATCCCACAGCGCGGTGTCCAGGCCCGCGAGAGCGCGGCAGCGGTAGCTGCCCGGGAACTTGTGCTCTCGCTCCTCGACACGCCTTATCAGGAACTCAATATCGAGTGCATCGGCGCCCAGAACCCAAGGCGCGACCTGACGGTGAAAAATCGTCGCCGTGATATCGGCATTGTAGGTCGAGGTTTGCCCCCAACCGATTCGCCCCGACTCGGTCGTGACCCTGACAAAGCAGACAAACTCGTCCGTAAAGGTTTCGAGGCTTTGGATCTTGTTCATTGCACTCGCCCTACAAGGATGCCATCGGTCGCGGTGAAAATAGGCTGGATATCCGCCGACTCAACCGCGTACGTCGACAACCACCCGACCGCGAACGCCGCCGGCGAGGATTTCGGCTGCCAGACGCGGGACATCGGCCAGCCGCGCATCGACAATCATTGACTCGATCAGCTCGTGGGGAAGCTCCGTGACGAGCCGCTTCCAGGCAGCGAGTCGGCGGGCAACCGGGCAAAGGACGGAATCGATGCCGAGCAGACTCACTCCACGCAACAGGAAGGGCACGACCGTCGTCTCCAGCTTGCTGCCGCCAGCGAGACCCACGGCCGCGATGGTGCCGCCGTATCGCGTCTGCGCCAGAACCCTCGCGAGCGTATTGCCCCCGACGGAATCGATACAGGCGGCCCACCGCTCGCTCTCCAGGGCGCGCTTGGACGGCTCGGCAAAGGCACTCCGGTCGATAATCTCCGCCGCGCCGAGGTCCAGAAGATAGGCATGCGCCGCGGGCCTTCCTGTCGACGCCACAACCCGATACCCGTTTCTGGCGAGGAGCGCGGTCGCTACCGAGCCAACGCCACCGGCTGCGCCGGTCACCAATACGTCGCCGCCGGCCGGGGACAAGCCCAGATCCTCCATGGCCATCAGTGCCAGCATCGCCGTAAATCCGGCCGTCCCGATCGCCATCGCGTGCCGTGGACTGAGGCCTTCGGGCAGCGCCACGAGCCAGTCGCCATTGACCCTGACCCGCTCCGCATATCCACCCCACTGGGATTCGCCAACGCGCCACCCGGTCAGGACTACCGCATCCCCGGATTGCCAGGAAGGATGGTCGCTTTCGCGCACGACACCCACAAAATCGATACCAGGGACGTGTGGGTACCTCTTTACGAGCCCGCCACCGCCGGTCACGACCAGACCATCCTTGTAGTTCAGCGACGAGAATTCGACGTCGACCGTGACATTGCCAGCTGGCAGCGCGGCCTCGGGTACGTCGCCGACGGTTGCAGCGATTTGGCCGTCTGTGTTGTCTACAACCAATGCCCTGACCATAGCCACCCCACGCCGGAAAGTCGGTTTGGAAATCCCTCGGAACTCGCGAGTATGGTAGTGTTTTACGTGATCAAATCACAGAAGCGGCGCAACAGTGGTCGCCCGCGGTCGCCGCCGGTCCGCCTCTGCCGCTGAACGAGACTTACCGATGCATGGATCCACGTCCCCATTTCGCCTCGTTCTGCTCGTCACGGCCGCCGTCTTCATCAATTACATCGACCGCGGCAATCTTTCCACCGCAGCGCCCCTGATTCAGGATCAGCTCGGCCTGTCGGGCAAACAGCTCGGCATCCTCTTTTCCGCTTTTTATATCGGCTATGTGCCGTTCATGCCGGCCATGGGCTGGCTGGCGGAACGATTCGGTGCCCACCGTGTTTTGGCGATTGGTGTAGCGCTCTGGTCGATATCAACCCTGCTCACGGGCTTTGCAACCAGCTTTGCCATGCTGCTGGGCCTTCGCATCCTGCTCGGTATCGGTGAGAGCGTCGCGTTCCCCTGCGCATCCAAAGTCATCGCGAATGCGATCGAGCCGGCAAAGCTCGGAATTGCAAACGGGATTTTTTCTTTCGGTTACCTGATCGGCCCCGCGTTTGGAACCTTCATTGGTGGCGGCCTAATGCTTGCCTACGGGTGGCGATTCGTCTTTATCGCCTTCGGCGCTACCTCGCTGCTCTGGCTTATCCCATGGATGCGGGCCCGTATCGGCGCCGGCAGGACTGCAGAGCCGATCGCAGTGAACGAAACCGCGCCGAGTTTCCCGGACATTCTCCGGCGCCGGGCCCTGTGGGGAGCCTCACTGGGTCATTTCGCCTCCAACTACGGCTACTACTTCATCATCTCGTGGCTGCCGATCTACCTTGTCAAAGCCCGTGGCTTCTCACTGGGCTCGATGGTAGCCATCGCATCGTGGGCATATGCGCTGAATGCCGTGAGCGCGCTTGCCATGGGCTGGCTCTCTGACCGCTGGATCCGGAATGGCCGGACGCCCAACGTGGTTTACAAGAGCATCATGGCCGCCAATCACGTTGCCGGCATTCTGTGCATGGTCGGCATGATGGTCCTGCCCGCCGGGGCCTCTGTCGCCTGCCTTTTCGTGTTCGAGGTCATCAGTGGTTGCTCGTACCCCGGATTGTTCGCCATTCCCCAGTACATGGCCGGTCCCCAGGCGACGGGACGGTGGGTTGGCATCCAGAATGCCGCCGGCAACGTCGCCGGTCTCCTTGCCCCGGTCATAACCGGCTTTCTGGTCGACGAAACCGGTCTTTTCGACATAGCCTTCGGCCTGGCCGCGGTCGTCAATTTCCTCGGCCTGCTCGGTTGGACCGTCATCCTCCCGAGGATCGAGCCGATCGACTGGTCACGCCGCCCCGGGAAGGCGTGAGGCTTCCATTTCTAACTCAGCGAATCGCAAGCCAATAGAGGTCTTCCGGCGGTGACTACTCAATCATCCCGCGTGGCGTACGGACTCGACGGAACCAAAGCGCTGGTTACGGGGAGCGCCTCGGGAATCGGCTTTGCTACGGCCCAGTTGCTGGCCGCAAGCGGCGCGTCAGTCGCCATGAACGATCTGCCCGGCGAGAACCTGCAAATAGCCGTCGGCAATCTGCGCGAGATGGGCCTCCGCGTTCATGCGGCACCTGGAGACCTGAGCGTAGCGGCCACGGCGCGCACTGTTGCCCGATCGGCCGCGACGCTTCTGGGCGGCATGGATTTTCTGGTCAACAACGCGGGTGCTCCATTGACACGTGAACCCATACCTGTTGCCCAGCTCGGCGCTCTAACCGAAGATTTCTGGGACCGGATCCTTCGGATCAATCTGTTGAGCACGTTCTGGGTCACCATGGAGCTGTCCGCGGATCTCCGTGCGACGAACGGCGCCGTCGTCAATACGGCGTCCATATCCGCTTTCGGTGGTGGCGCCAGCAGTGCCGCATACGCTACCGCGAAGGCGGGCCTGGTCGGACTCACCCGCGAACTGGCCCGCGCACTCGCGCCACAAGTCCGGGTCAACGCCATTGCACCTGGCTATGTCAACTCCAACTGGGAGTGTTCGTTCGGCGACGTCGCCGACGCGGCACGCAGGGAGCTGCCCTTGGCCCGCGTCGGCGAGCCTGCCGACTACGCCGACGTCATCGTCTACCTGTGCGCCGGAGCGCGGTACATGACGGGGGAGATAGTTCCCGTAACCGGCGGAATGCGCGTCTAGGGCCGGCGCCGTGCCACACTATTACTTCGAAGACTGCGTGGTAGGCGAGTCGCGCTCGTTCGGGCAGTACGAGGTCACTCGCGAGAGCGTATTGGCTTTCGCGCGGCAGTTCGATCCGCAGCCCTTCCACCTTGACGACGAAGTTGCGGCAAAGACGCCCTTTGGCCGCCTCGCCGCCAGCGGGTGGCACACCTGCGCAATGACGATGCGGATGATGGTCGAACACTGGACGGCTATTGGCCTTGAGTCGCTCGGCTCACCGGGGCTTGAGGATCTGCGCTGGCTAAAGCCGGTTTATCCGGGCGATATCCTGCATGTCCATTACGAATGCCTTGATAGGCGCCCTTCGCTTTCGCGACCGGACATCGGCCTGGTGAAGGGAGCATGGCGCACCGTCAATCAGGACGACGTGACCGTCTGTTCTTTCACGGCAACCACGATGGTGCGCCGGCGACCTGCTCCCGGGCGCACCTGATTCGCTACATGTTCCGTCGGTATTCGCCGCCCACTTCGTAAAGCGCGTGGCTGATTTGACCGAGCGAATAGTACTTCACTGCCGTCAATAGGCTGTCGAAGACGTTCTGCCGCCTCCGCGCGGTATCCCTCAGGTCCGCCAGTGCGGCACTCCCCAGGCTATTTCTCGCCGCGGCGAACGCCCGGACATTGTCGATCTGCGCGCGCTTCTCCGCCTCCGTGCTTCGAATCAACTCGATGGAAGTCGTGATCTCCCCTCCGTGATCCCGCGGCAGGAACGTATTCACGCCAATCAGCGGTAACGAGCCATCAAATTTCTTGTGCTCGTAGTACAGGCTCTCCTCCTGGATCTTTCCCCTCTGATACATCGTATCCATTGCCCCAAGCACGCCGCCGCGCTCCGAGATCGCATCGAACTCCCGATATACGGCCTCCTCGACCATGTCAGTCAATTGCTCGATTGCGAAGCTACCCTGCCACGGGTTCTCGCAGAAATTAATGCCCAGTTCGCGGTTGATAATCAGCTGGATCGCAACGGCGCGTCGCACCGACTCTTCGGTCGGCGTCGTGATCGCTTCATCATAGGCATTGGTGTGAAGTGAATTGCAGTTGTCGAGGAGCGCGTACAGCGCCTGCAGCGTGGTCCGGATGTCGTTGAACTGAATTTCCTGGGCGTGCAGCGACCGGCCAGACGTCTGGATATGGTATTTCATCATCTGGCTGCGCGAATTCGCCCCGTACCGCTCGCGCATCGCCCGGGACCAGATCCGCCGGGCAACTCGTCCTATGACGCTGTACTCGGGATCCATGCCGTTCGAGAAGAAGAACGACAGGTTCGGCGCGAACTCGTCGATTTTCATTCCGCGCGCAAGATAGTACTCGACGATCGTGAAGCCGTTCGACAGAGTGAACGCCAGCTGCGAGATCGGATTCGCCCCCGCCTCCGCAATGTGGTAGCCGCTGATGGAGACAGAGTAGAAGTTGCGGACCGACCGTCGTACGAACGTCTCCTGGACGTCACCCATCATCCGCAGCGCAAATTCCGTCGAGAAGATGCACGTGTTCTGCGCCTGATCTTCCTTGAAAATGTCGGCCTGCACCGTGCCGCGTACCGTACGCATCGCGTCGGTTGCGATCTTTTCGTAGACGGCCCTGTCTAGCACCTCGTCGCCTGAAACGCCCAGCAACCCCAATCCCAGGCCGTCATGCTGGGGCGGCAGCGCTCCCTCGTATACCGGACGGACGCCGTCCTTGTACCGATCGCCGATATAGGACTGAACCGTTGCCCAGCGTTCCGGGTCGGCGCGCAGGTATTTCTCAACCTGCTGGTCGATGGCTGTATTCATGAACATGGCAAGGATAATCGGGGCCGGCCCGTTTATCGTCATGGATACCGACGTCGTCGGGTCACAGAGATCGAAGCCGGAATACAGCTTTTTCATGTCGTCAAGCGTCGCGATGCTGACGCCTGAGTTGCCCACCTTGCCGTAAATGTCGGGCCGTTCCGCCGGGTCCTCGCCATAGAGGGTGACTGAATCGAACGCGGTCGAGAGACGGGTCGATTTCTGACCACCACTCAGATAGTGAAAGCGCCGGTTGGTGCGCTCCGGAGCACCCTCTCCGGCAAACATCCTCGTCGGTTCCTCGCCATCCCGCCGATACGGATAGATCCCGGCCGTATACGGATACCTGCCGGGCAGGTTTTCCATCCGCAGGAATCGCAACTGTTCGCCCCAACTCTCCAGTCCCGGGGCTGCCACCTTCGGAATCTGCAGGCGCGACAGCGATTCGACGAAATTGCTGCCGGTGATCTCCCGACCCCGCACCTCGTACCGGTACTGCGCATCGGTTACGCCCTTCCGGGTGGCCGGCCAACTCCTCAGCAGCTCGACGGATTCAGGGGCGAGCATCGCCAGCAACTCGTTGTATCGACGCCGCAAGAGCGCGTGCGGAGAGGCTGCATCGGCAAGTTCGTCGGCCGGATACGCGTCGAACGGGCCGACCAGCTTGGGATCGCCCATCTCACGAAGTCCCCGCCAACAGGCCTCGGCCCGCGCCGCGATTTCCCGCTCGCCGTGGATGGCGCTGTTTATCCTGCGGCCCTGGTCGGCAATTTCAGCCAGATACCGAACCTTCCCCGAAGGAATCAGCACCGTCTCGCGTGGCTCGCGGATGGTCGTATCAATGTCCGGAGTCCAGCGCTCGGCCGGCAATCCCAGCTTTGCCGTCAGCTGCCGGCAAAGGTTCGCGAACAGCCAGTTGATCCCAGGATCGTTGAACTGCGAGGCGATCGTCGCATAAACCGGTACATCGTCATCGCTTCGTGAAAAATCCGAGTGATTACGCCGCCACTGCTTGCGCACATCGCGTAGCGCGTCCTGCGCCCCGCGGCGGTCGTACTTGTTGAGGACGACGATTTCGGCGAAATCGATCATGTCGATCTTCTCAAGCTGCGTTGCCGCGCCGTAGTCGGATGTCATGACATAAATCGGGAAATCGACAAGGTCGACGACCTCGGTATCGGCCTGTCCGATACCCGCCGTTTCCACGATGACCAGATCGTATGGCTGCGCCTTCAGGAAGGAAATGCAGTCCGACAGTACGGCGCTGGTCGCCGCGTGCTGGCGGCGCGTGGCAAGCGAACGCATGAATACGCGCTCGGAGCGCAGCGAGTTCATGCGGATCCTGTCGCCGAGGAGCGCGCCGCCGGAGCGCCTGCGGGTCGGATCAACGGCCAGAACCGCGATATGCATGTCCGGAAAATAGGCGAGGAAGCGCTGGATGAGTTCGTCAACCACGGACGACTTGCCAGCGCCGCCCGTGCCGGTGAAGCCCAGTACGGGTGTTTTCGAGCCCGCCAGCGTCCATGCCTTTCGCAGCGTCGCCGGCTCACCGCCCGGCAGAGCCTGATCCTCGATGGCCGACAGCATCTGGCCGACAGAGAGCTCATCCGAAATGCTGACGGCCGCAGGCGCCACTGTCGGCACCCGGCCTGCGCGGGCGCGGTTCATCAGGTCGGTGATCATTCCCACCAACCCCATCTTCGCGCCGTCATTGGGGTGATAGATGTAGGCGACGCCGTAGGCTGTCAGCTCCTGAATCTCCTCGGGAGTGATTGTGCCCCCACCGCCACCGAAGATCCGCACGTGGCCTGCGCCGCGCGCGCGCAACATGTCCACCATGTAGCGGAAGAATTCGGTATGCCCGCCCTGGTAGGAGGACACCGCGATTGCGTCCGCGTTTTCTTGCAGGGCGGCGCGCACGATGTCGGCGACAGAACGGTTATGGCCGAGATGTACCACCTCGCCACCCTGCGCCTGGATAAGCCGACGCATCACATTGATGGCGGCATCGTGCCCGTCGAACAGCGCTGCGGCCGTTACGAAGCGCAATGGCGGACTGTCCGCGCTCTTGTCCACGACGGGGCTAGGGTCGATAGGGATGGGCCTGCTCACTCGGACACTCCTGTGACGTGCTCCGGCTCCACCGCGACGTCGTACCCGACCTGTCGCTGCACTGGACCGAGGCGCCCGTCTTCATCCAGCCGAGCCGGATGGATTTGGAAACGATGCACACCAGGCAAACCTGGGGCGCCGGAACCGACCGCGCGCGGCGGAAGGCGTCTGAACCCAGCTTTCCATTCTGCCATCAAAAGACCGGGAGCGGATGGCTGGCTCCCGCCGGTCCACGGGCAGGGAAGTGCCTCAGCTTTTGCCGGAACTGGTCGTCAGGCCCCGCTGTACGAGGACGCTAAGTATCTGATCTGCCGCACCGTCCGCGGAGACCTCCGTTGTCGCTATGTGAACTTCCGGCGCTTCCGGGGCCTCATACGGAGAGTCGATCCCGGTGAAATTTGCCAAGTTGCCAAGTCGCGCCTTCCTGTAGAGCCCCTTCACGTCGCGGGCCTCAGCCACACTGAGCGGTGTATCGACGTGAACCTCGAGAAAGTCGCCTGGCGGAAGCAGGTCTCGGGCCATCTGCCGCTCGGCTCGAAAGGGCGAAATGAACGATACCAGCGTAATCAGGCCCGCATCCGCCATGAGGGCCGCCACCTCGGCAACACGCCGGATGTTTTCGACGCGATCCTGCTCCGTGAAGCCAAGATCCTTGTTGAGGCCGTGACGGACGTTGTCACCGTCGAGAAGGTAGGTATGACGCCCCAACGCCACCAACTTCTTCTCGAGAATATTGGCGATCGTCGACTTTCCGGCGCCGGACAGCCCCGTGAGCCACACGACGCAGCCCCGCTGACCCTTCTGCGCAGACCGGACGACCCGGTTGACGTCCAGCGCCTGCCAGTGGACGTTCTCGGAGCGGCGCAGCGCAAAGTTAAGCATGCCGGCCCCCACCGTATGGTTCGTCAGACGGTCGATGAGGATGAAGCCACCCATCTCCCGATTCTCCGAGTACGGCCGGTAAGGTACAGGTCGATCAATGCTCAGTTCGCACACGCCGATATCGTTGAGTTCCAGCCGCTCGGCGGGCTGCCGCTCGAGCGTGTTCACGTTGATCCGGTATTTGAGGGGCGCGACGGTTGCCAGCGCCGTCCTGGTACCCAGCTTGAACAGGTATTCCCGACCCTGAAGGAGGGCCTCTTCGTGCATCCAGACAATGGTCGCGTCGAATTTCGAGCCGCAGTCGACGGATTCGTCCACGGCACACAGCACGTCTCCACGACTGACGTCGATCTCACTGGACAGCGTGACGGTTATCGATTGCCCGGACGTCGCGGCATCGAGATCACCACCCGCCGTTACCAACCGCGAGATCGTCGATTCCTGCCCGGACGGAAGGGCCCGGACCCGGAGCCCTGGCCGCGCCTCCCCTGACACGATCCGACCGGCAAAACCGCGGAAGTCGGCGGACGGCCGGTTAACCCACTGTACAGGCATCAGGAACCCGCCCCCGCCCGCTCCCTCGCCAGCTTCCAGCATCAGGCTGTCCAGGTACGGGAGCAGCGCCAGCCCGGAATACCACGGCATGCGGACGGAGGGCCCGAGTATGTTGGCACCGTCGACGGCACAGACGGGCACACAGTGCAGGGTCCGGAAGCCCAGCCCCGCCGCAAACCCCTTGAAGTCCGCAACGACCTGGTCGAACACACGTGACTCGTATCCGATGAGGTCCATCTTGTTGACGACGAGGACGACATGACGGATACCGAGCAGGGACACCAGAAAGCTGTGCCGCTTGGTCTGGGTCAGCAAACCCTTGCGCGCATCGACGAGCAGAACGGCGAGGTCGGCGGTTGAGGCGCCGGTAACCATATTGCGCGTGTACTGCTCGTGCCCGGGCGTATCCGCAATGATGTACTTTCGTCTGGACGTCGAGAAAT
>CAIMCI010000124.1 GCA_903839465.1 uncultured Pseudomonadota bacterium | reverse complement strand
TTGAACCGAAGAAGACAGAGACAAGGGGCCGACCATGAACCGCCAGCTGACCCGTAGCCGAATCCCGCAGGCCCCGCGGCCGCCCGCGCGCCGTGCCGTGCTCGGGGCGATCGCGGCCTGCCTCGTGCCGCTGGTGGCCGGGGCGGGTGCCTACTACAAGACCGAGGTCGTCGCGGCGAGCGGCCAGCTGACCGCGGCCGGCGACAGCCTGGTGCACATCGTCTCGGCACCGTCGATCAACGACAGCGGCCTGCTCGCCTTCACGGCGAGCGCGCCGAGCGGGCAGAGCGTGTACGTCACCGACGGGGTGGCGGCGCCGCGCAACGTGTCGCTGCCGACCCGCGATCTCCTGCGCAGCTACGGTCCGCCGCAGCTCACGAACGGCACGCTACTCGCCGCGGAGGACGCCTCGGTCACGGTCGGCAGCGGCGCGTTCTCGTTCGTGCGCCTGTGGAACACCGATCCGGCAGCGCCTGGCGGGACCATCGTCGCCTACGGCACGACCGTGATACCGGGCAAGCCCTTTGCCTCGGTACTGCTCGATGCCGCGACCAACAACGCAGGCCAGGTGGCCTACGGCGGGTTTATGGGCCAGGGTGCCGCGCTCACCGCGCTCTGTCCCAACACCTGCGTGGCGACACCCGCCAACGCCCTGCCGCCGGCGCAGAACAACGTCAACGCCCGCGCGCTGACCACCGGATTTCGCGCGCGCGTCGCCGACAACGGCCGGGTGGTGGTGCGGGCCGGGGGTGCGTCGACCGACCCCATCCAGGTGCTGTCCTACGACCTGAAGACGGTTCTGGCGACCATCGACCTCGCTGCCGTGAACAAGGCGGCCGCCACGACCGTATACGCGAGCCTGGGCATGAGCCCGGCCATCAGCGACGATGGCCTGGTGATCGCCTTCACGGCGCAGACCGCGTTTGGCCAGGGAGCGGTGTTCATCGCGGTCGACGAGGGCACGGGGTACGGTCCGCCCGTGCAGGTCGCCGGGTCGCGCGCGGGTAGCGCTGCCTTCGCCGAACTGGGCTACGGCGATCCGGCCGCGAACGGAACCTTGCCCGCGCTCTACATCAGCGCCGTCGACCTCGATGCGCCGCTCGGCGTGCTGCGCCAGCCGCTGGGCGCGCCGGGACTCACCGATGATGCCGTGGTCGTGACGTTTCTTGGCACGCCGAGCGGCGCCAGCCGCACCGTGACGCCGACCGGTGGCGCCAAGACGCCGCTGCTCTTCAGCGCCCAGCGGGGCCTGTGGACGGTGCGTGTCGACTTCGATTCGCCGCGCGACGGCAGCGCGCGCTCCGCCTACACGCCGCCGCACGTCAACAGCGTGCTGCCGGTCGTCCAGGTCGGCGATACGGTGCAGACCGCGACCGGGGCACAGGTCATTGCCGACCTGTCGGTCAATGACCCGATCGCGGCGGCGGCGACGAACCTCGCCGGCGGCGCCGTGCGCACCCAGCGGCGTGGCGATCACCGCATCGCGGTGCGGGCGACGACGGCGTCCGGCGAACTCGTGCTCCGGGCAAGCCATCTCGACAGCAGTCAGGACGGGCTTCTCGACCACTGGAAGGAGGCGGGCGGCGGCATCGACCTGTGGCGCACCGGCAAACCCGTGCTCGCGCTCTACGACTGGGGCGCCCGCGTCGGCCAGCGCGATCTCTTCCTGCAGATGGACTGGGTGTCGCCGCGCCTTGCCGGGGACGGTACGGCGCTCGGTTACCAGGTCACTCCGCGTCGTTACGTCATCGACTGCTTCGCGCAGATGATGGGGCCGCCGCCGGCGTCCGGGGTGCCGGGACTCCCACAGTGCGGTCCCGGTGCGCCGGCCCTGCAGGGTGATCTATACGGCGTGCGCTCGGACGCGCAGGCACCGGCCGATATTCCGGCGGGCTTCGTCGTGCACGTCGATGCGGGGCTTGCCACCGACTACGTCTATCCGGGCCAGCGCCTGTCGCGCAACGCGCCGGTCGCGCAGCTCCAGGGCGGGCAGGAGCTGACGATGCCCGACGGCCGGTCACATCCGGACGTCGTCTACTTCGGCAATCCTTCCGCGAAGCCCTTCAACAATGGCGTCCGCGCGCTGAGCTTCGGCGTCGCGAAGGAATCGATGATCCGTCGCGATCCGGCCCGGGAACTCGTCTTCCGCTATGCCGTCTTTGCGGACTTCCAGGACGAGCAACGGTCGGCGCCGGGGTACCTGAGCGTGCAATCGGTCGCCAACGGAGTGAACCCCAAGACCGGTGCCGCCAACGGCTCGATATCGTTCAACGAGGCGTCGACGGCGGCGCTCAAAGACTGCTGTGCCGGCAGCGCCGTCCTGATTCTTCCCCCGAGCGCGGCGGCCGGGACGATCCGGCGGCTCTACACCGACGGCGTCGTCATCGAGCCATGGCCTACCGTCGGCGGCAACATCACGGTCAAGACCGGTGATCGCGCCGTGCTGCTCGAGGGATCGTCGGGTCTCGCCTCTGCCGAGCTGCAGGAAGCACCTTCCGGGTACTTCGCCCGCCCCGGTCGTGACGTGCTGGTGACGATGGGCGGATTTGCACGAATCCGCGGTCTTGGCGACGTTCCGCCACGCGGGTCGCGCGGCCAGGTGGCCCGGACGGTTGCGCACGAGTTGGGGCATACCTTCGGTCTTCGGCACGGTGGCACGGACGACGATACCTGTGGCGACATCACCTCGACGGTAAGTCCGTGTGTAGCAAAGCCGACCTACCTCAGTCTGATGAACTACGCCTACCAGCTGGCGCGTCCCAATGCGGACAATGGCGTGATCGTCGATTCCTATGCCGGCGCCAGCGATCCCGTATTCGATGATTGGAAGCACCTTCGGCTCGATTTCATCTCGAACCAGACGCGGGTCGGCAATTCGTACAACATCGACGCCAATGGCAACTCCGGGGCCATTGGGCTTACGCCGGAGTTCAACAGCGCCCAGTTGGAGGCATTGCGCGGCATCGTCGACGACCAGGCGCCGACCACGAGCATTGTGTCGCCGGCGAACCAGTCCAGTGTTGGCATTGGAACCGCGCTGGCGGTCACAGGCACTGCGACGGACGACCACGGCGTGGCGACGGTCGAAGTGACCTTCGACCTGAACGGTGACGGCCTCATCGATCCGTCCACCGAGATCGTGACCGTGACGCCGGCCGCGGACGGCAGCTATCGCGCGGTGTTCCCGAAGGCCGTCAGCGGACCCGCGGGCCTGCGGGTCCTGACGGCGGCCGCCACGGACAGCAGCAACAACGACGGCTTGCCCGCGAGCGCGACGCTGTCTGTGGGCACGTCGCCGCCGCCGGTGAGTGTCCCGAACGTGGTCGGCCTCGCCGATGCCGCCGCGCGCAGCGCGCTGACGGGCGCCGGGCTCACCGTGGGTACGGTAACGACCCAGGCGAGCGCGACGGTGCCCGCGGGCCAGGTGCTCTCCGAGTCGCCGGCAGCCGGTGCGTCGGTCGCCCGCGGCAGCGCGGTCAATCTGGTCGAGAGCAGCGGTCCTGCTCCCGTGACCGTCCCGAACGTGGTGGGTCTGACCGACGCGGCTGCCCGCAGCGCGCTGACGGGGGCGGGACTCACCGTCGGTACGGTAACCACTCAGGCCAGTGCGACGGTGCCGGCGGGTCAGGTGCTTTCCGAGTCGCCGGCAGCCGGTTCGTCGGTCACCCGCGGCAGTGCGGTCAACCTCGTCGAGAGCAGCGGTCCGGCCCCGGTAACCGTCCCGAACGTGGTGGGCCTCAACGACGCGGCTGCCCGCAGCGCGCTGACGGGAGCGGGACTCACCGTCGGTACGGTGTCAACGCAGTCGAGCACGACGGTGCCGGCCGGCCAGGTGCTTGCGGAAACACCGGCAGCCGGTGCGGCGGTCGCCCGCGGCAGCGCGGTCAACCTCGTCGAGAGCAGCGGTCCGGCCCCGGTGATCGTCCCGAACGTGGTGGGTCTGACCGACGCGGCTGCCCGCAGCGCGCTGAC
>CAIMCI010000123.1 GCA_903839465.1 uncultured Pseudomonadota bacterium | reverse complement strand
GGGCGGGTGAGCGGCTGGCTCAAGGTCGCCTGCTACGGCAGCGTCGTCCTGACCGCGCTGACCGGGATCCTCGCGGACCGGTGGCTGGCCGATGCGGGGGCGGGTGCCACGAGCGTCCTGTTCCTGCTCGGGCTCGCGCAGTCGATACTCGCGCTCGTGCTCCTCGAGCAGGTGATCCGCCATACCCGCCAGACCCAGGAGTGGCGCGTCAAGTTCCTGTGGCTCGGGGTCGGCACGCTCTGCGTCTACGACCTCCTCTTCTACTCCGTGTCCTTCCTCTACCGGCAGCTCAACCTCGAGCTCTGGCTCGCGCGCGGCTACGTCGCCGCCCTCGCGGTGCCGCTGATGGCGGTCGGTGTCGTGCGCCTGCGCTCGTGGCAGGCGCGCCTTTTCATGTCGCCGGCACTCGCCTTCTACACGACGAGCGTCGTGCTCGCGGGCCTCTATCTCCTCGTCATGGCCTTCGCCGGGTACTACCTGCGCGCGGTGGGTGGCGAGTGGGGGCTCGTGCTCGAGATCGTCTTCTTCGCCGCGGCGGCGGTCGGTCTCGGCGTGTTGCTCTATTCGGGATCGGCGCGCGCCTGGCTGCGCGTGCTGGTCGCGAAGTACTTCTTTCCCTACAAGTACGACTACCGCAACGAGTGGCTGGGCCTCACGCGCCAGCTGTCCTCCGGCAGCGCCGACTCGCCGCTCGCCGAACGCACCGTGGAAGCCTTCGCGCGCCTCGCCAAGGCGAGCGGCGGTGGCCTCTGGCGGGTCGACAACGGCGAGCTCGTGCCGGTCGCGGGCCGGCTGTGGCCCGCCGCCGGTCCCGAGCCGCAGGACCGCGTCTTCGAGGAGTTCATCGCCAGCCGCGAGTGGATCGTCGACCTAGGCGTCGCGCGCCTCGATCCGACCGATTCCGGCCGCACCCCGCCCGTGCCGGGTTGGCTGCTGACGCTCCCCGAGGCCTGGTTGGCCGTGCCGCTCGTGCACGAGGGCGAGCTCGTCGCGCTCGTCGTCCTCGGCGAGCCGCTCGTCCCGCAGCGCCTGACCTGGGAGGAGCTCGATCTCCTGCGCACGGCCGGCCGCCAGGCCTCGAGCTACCTCGCCTTCGAGCGCGCCGCGCGCGATCTCGCCGAGGCGCAGCAGTTCGCCGCCTTCAACCGCTTCGCGGCGTTCCTGATGCACGACCTGAACAATCTCGTTGCCCAGCAGTCGCTCGTTGTGCAGAACGCCGCGAAACACCGCCATAACCCGGCGTTCATCGACGATGCGATCGAGACCATCGACAATTCGGTGAAGCGCATGAAGGGCCTGCTCGCCCAGCTCAAGGCCGGCGTCGAGGGGGGCCAGCGGCGGCTGGTGTCGCTCAACGCCGTGATCGAGGAGGTCATCGCCCGCACGGGCGAGCGCGAGCCGCGCCCGGTGGCGGCCGCGGTCGCCGCCAACACGGTCGTCGCGGTCAGCCGCGAGCGGCTCGAGAACGCGCTGACCCACGTCGTGCGCAACGCCCAGGATGCGACGCCGCCGGACGGGCGCGTGACGCTCTCGCTCTACACCGAAGGCGGCTACGCCGTGCTCGTCGTCGAGGATACCGGCCGCGGCATGGAACCCGAGTTTCTGCGCACGCGGCTCTTCCGGCCCTTCGACAGCACCAAGGGTACGCAGGGCATGGGCATCGGCGCCTTCCAGGTCCGTGAGTTCGCCCGCCTGTCGGGTGGTACCGTCCAGGTCGACAGCGCCCCCGGCGCGGGCACGCGCTTCGCGATCCGCCTGCCGCTGGCAGCGGACACCGACGAGCGCTGAGGAGGGTCTTGTGGCTACGACTGCGAAGGGTGTGGATATGACCGATCGGCCGACGCTGCTTGTCGTCGAGGACGACGCGGGCCTGGTGCGCCAGCTGCGCTGGGGATTCGACGGCTACGAGGTTGTGACGGCCGGTAGCCGCGAGGAAGCGATCACCGCCCTGCGCCGGGTCGAGCCCGCGGTCGTGCTGCAGGATCTCGGCCTGCCGCCGGACCCGGCCGGCACGACCGAAGGCATGGCGACACTCGCCGAGATCATGAGCCTGAAACCGTCCACCAAGGTCATCGTCATGACCGGCAACGGCGACAAGGACAGCGCGCTCAGGGCCATCTCGAGCGGCGCGTGGGACTTCTATTCGAAGCCGCTCGACCTCGACGTACTGAAGGTGCTGGTCGACCGCGCGTTTCGGATCGCTGCGCTCGAGGCCGAGCACCTGAAGCTTCTCGGCACCAAGGGCAGCCAGCCGATCGCCGGCATCATCGCCAACTCCGAGGTGATGCAGCAGGTCTGCCGCAAAGTCGAGAAGGTGGCACCCGCCGAGGTCTCGGTCCTTCTGCTCGGCGAGTCGGGCACCGGCAAGGAGGTGCTGGCGCGGGCGCTGCACGACCTGTCGAACCGTCGCCAGAAGCGCTTCGTCGCGATCAACTGCGCGGCGATCCCGGATCAGCTCCTCGAGGCCGAACTCTTCGGCTACGAGAAGGGCGCCTTCACCGGTGCCGTGAAGACGACCCCCGGCAAGGTCGAGCTCGCCGACGGCGGCACGCTCTTCCTCGACGAGATCGGCGACATGCCGCCGGCGCTGCAGGCCAAGATGCTGCGCTTCCTGCAGGAGCGGGTCATCGAGCGCGTCGGCGGGCGGGCCGAGATTCCGGTCGACGTCCGGGTCGTCGCCGCC
>CAIMCI010000122.1 GCA_903839465.1 uncultured Pseudomonadota bacterium | reverse complement strand
GCCGCTGCGTGTTCGTGTTCGAAGACGCGCCACGAGCAGCCGTCGAGTCGCTCGGCGAGACCCGCCCGCCGGCACTCGCCGACCTGTTCGTCGCGAAGATGACCGGGAGGACCGCAGCATGAGTACCAGAACGCTGATCAACTCGCCCTTCGTCTGGCTGATCCGCCGCGAGCTCTGGGAGCACCGCCTGATCCAGCGCGGTCCCCTGCTCCTCCTGGCGGTCATCGGCATCAGTGCGCTGGCATCGCTGCTCAATCCCCATCACACGATCCTTAACATCGACACCAGCGACTGGATGATGAACGATGAGCCCATCGAGCTGCGCATGGTCTTCGCGGTCGCGGCTGCCATATCGATACTCTCGATGGTGTTCCTGGTTCTGGCGGCGTCACAGCAGGTCTTCTACTGCGCCGATGCGCTGCATTCCGAGCGCATGCAGCGCACGATCCTCTTCTGGAAGTCGCTGCCGGTCGGCGACACCGAGACCGTGCTGTCAAAGCTCGTGGTCGCGACGTTCGTGATCCCGATGTTTGCCCTGGCGGCGGCCTTTGCCACGGCGCTCATCCTCGCACTGGTCGCCTCGGTCGAGTTCCGCGCACTGCCCGGCGCGCTTGCCGCGCTCTGGTCGCCGGGGGCCTGGCTCAATGCAGCCCGCATGATGGTGTACGTGACCGTGACCGGGGCCCTCTGGCTGGTGCCGGTCAACGCCTGGTTCCTGCTGGTGTCCGCCTGGCTGCCGCTGACGCGCGGCCGGCTCGGCCGCTCGCCGCTCCTCGCCGCCACCGCGTTGCCGCTGCTCGCGATGCTGGTCGAGAAGATCGTCCTCGGCACGAATCACATCATGAACCTGGTGTCCGGTCGCGTCGCTTTCGCCGGCTACGAGCACGCCGCGTTCGCCTCCCCGTTCCGCCTGGACAGCGATGCCGACCTGCACGGACGCCAGCTCGGCGAAGTGGTCAGCGCGGTCATGACCCCGGGCGGATTCCTGTTCAGCAGCGGCCTGTGGGCCGGGCTCGCGTTCGGTGCCCTGTGCGCGGCCGGGGCGATCTACTGCCGGCGCCGCTCCGAAGACCGCGGATGAGCGCGGGTACGAGGGCCGCCGTCGCCGCCGGCGTAATGCTCGCCGCCGGCGCCGGCGCCGGCGAGGCGCCCCTGGCAGCGGACGGAGGCCTGTTCGCGGTACGGGACCAGAACCCGCTGCTGCGGCCGTTCTACCTGCCGACCGCGCGGCTAGCCGGTGCCGACGGCGTGTCTGCCTCGGCGGTGCTCGCCTGGAGCAACACGGTCAACCTGCCCGTGGCCGCCCACGAATCCGCATGGGTCGACGAGGAAACGGCCGAGCTCGGGCTCGGGCTGCGCTACCGGCGTGGCGACTGGCTGTTCGCGGGCCAGTTGCCGGTCATCTGGCGTGGCAACGGCGTGCTCGACGGGCTGATCCACAACTACCACAGCCTGCTGGGCTTCAGCGAAGGCGACCGGCCGCGCGTGCCACGCTATTCCTACCGCGTCACCTATGCACTGCAGGACAGGCCCACGGTCTTCGTCGACAAGGGCACCGCGATCGGCGACGTGCCCGTCGAGGCAGGCCGCGTGCTCTACGAGCGTGCCGGCACCGAGCTCAGTTTGTGGCTCGGGCTCACCGTGCCGACCGGCAGTCGCCGGCACGGCACCGGCAATGGTACGGTCGCCGAGTCGGCGTGGCTGGCCGGCGCCGTCCCGATCGGCAACCGCGTGCAGCTGAGCGGCCAGGCCGGGGTTGCCCACTATGGCAGCACCGCGGAGTTGCCGCGAATCCACTCGACCGCGACGTTCGGCACGTTCGGCGCCAACGTCAAGGTAAGCTCCCGGCTGGCGCTGATCGCCCAGCTCGATGCCCACACGGCGATCGCGGACAGCGACCTGCGCTTCCTCAAGCCGGCGCTCGTGCTGTCCTATGGGGCCCGCTACGCGCTCGGTCCGGCACTCGGCCTCGACGTCGGCATGCAGGAGGATGCGGCGACCAACCGGTCGCCGGACGTTACATTCTACCTCGGGCTGAATACCCGCCCGGCGCGGCGCTGAGCCGCCAGGCCGCCGGGCGTCGATCGACGGCGTCGATGGGCTGGATAGCAAAGTGTCATTGGAGCCCGCCGCCAAGTCGCTGCACAATGGCGGCAAGGTCCAGGGCGACCGTCCTCATTGCAACGAAACGAAGGTGGATATCATGCACAAGACCCGAATCGACATCCCCGAGAAGGTGCGCCGCAAGATCGTCGGCACCCTGTCCGCGCGCCTCGCCGACGGCATCGACATGGCGCTGCAGACCAAGCAGGCTCACTGGAACGTCAAGGGCCCGCGCTTCATCGCGCTGCACGAGCTGTTTGACCGCATCGCCGAAGTGATCGAAGGACAGGTCGACGAGCTCGCCGAGCGGATCACGACACTCGGTGGCGTGGCCGAGGGCACCGCACCCGCCGTTGTCGCGCGCAGCTCGCTGAAGCCCTATCCCCTCAACATCAGCGGCGGCACCGAGCACCTGACCGCTCTTGCCGATGCGCTCGCCCGGTACGGCGCCGGTCTGCGCGAAGCCATCGCGAGTTCCGACGAACTCGGTGACGCGGTGACATCGGATCTCTACACGGGCCTTGCGGCCGACGTCGACAAGCAGCTCTGGTTCGTCGAGGCCCACCTCCAGGCCAAGGACTGAGCCCGGCGCACCGGATCGGTGCGCCGGATCCGTTTCGGCGGATCCGGTTCGCCGAGGGGCCCCGGCGGTGACGGACCGTCGCGGGCCGGTGTGTCCGACGTCGCCGGCTGCTAGCATGGGGCATCCCACCCTGTTGCCCGGAGCGGCCGAACATGACTGAAGCTTTCGTCAGGAGCACCCAGCCCAAGCCCGTCGACGTCGAAGCCGGCAAGACCTACTGGTGGTGCAGCTGCGGTGCTTCCAAGACCCAGCCGTTCTGCGACGGCTCGCACAAGGGTACCGACAAGACGCCGATGAAGTTCGAGGCCACCGAGACCAAGAAGGTCTGGTTCTGCGGCTGCAAGGCGACGGCCCATGCGCCACTGTGCGACGGCAGCCACAAAGCTCTCGAGAG
Organism: uncultured Pseudomonadota bacterium; assembly: GCA_903839465.1. Classification (GTDB taxonomy): domain Bacteria; phylum Pseudomonadota; class Gammaproteobacteria; order Steroidobacterales; family Steroidobacteraceae; genus CAIKMS01. Next base: position 4,881 of record CAIMCI010000122.1, on the reverse strand, counting down.
TCCAGCCGCCACCTGATGCTCATCGAGGTCGGCGAGCGGGACGGCGAGCCGGTGTACCGGCTGCAGGGCGCGTGGCGCGCGAGCGCCGTGGCCGAGCTCAACGACGCGGTCGCGACCGTCGAGCTGCGGCCCGGTCCCCGTACCTGGATCGATGCCAGCGCGCTGGCGTCGATCGACCTGACCGGCGCGCATTTCGCGGCGCGGCTCGTCGAGCGGCTGCGCGCGTCCGGTGCCACCGTCGACTGGCAGGGGTCACCGCCGGAGAGTGTCGTGTTCGAACGCGACGCCCTGGCCGAGCCGCGCGACGCCCCGCCGGGGGACGAGCCGCAGGAGTCGCGCTCGGCGGTCGCCGAGCTCGGGCGGCTCACCGTCACCTGGCTGGGCCTGATCCGCGCTGAACTCGGCTTCCTCGGTGGCCTGACCGTCGTCTTCGGGCAGGGCCTGCGCTCGCCCCGCCACCTGCGCCTGCCGTCGGTGGTGCGCCATATCAACGAGGCCGGCCTGCAGGCCGTGCCGATCGTGGCCCTGATCGCCTTCCTGATCAGCGTCATCGTCGCCTACATAGGCGCCCAGGAACTGCAGCAGTTCGGCGGGCAGGTCTTCGTCGTCGACCTGGTCACGCTGTCGGTATTGCGTGAACTCGGCGTACTGCTGACCGCGATCATCGTCGCCGGCCGGTCCGGCAGCGCGTTTGCCGCCGAGATCGGCGTGATGCAGCTGAATGACGAGGTCGACGCTTTGGGGGCAATCGGCGTCAACCCGTACGAGGTGCTGGTGCTGCCGAGGGTCATCGGCCTCGTGATAGCGCTGCCTCTCCTGACGGTGATCGCCGACGCCATGGGTCTCGCCGGCGGCGCGGTGCTGTCGTGGCTCGTGCTCGGCATACCCTTCAACCAGTTCGCGGTCCGGATGCAGGAGGCGCTGGCCACGACCACCTTCTGGGCGGGCCTGCTCAAGGCGCCGTTCTTCGCGGCGCTCATCGCGCTGGTCGGTACCTACCGCGGCTTCGAGGTGCGGGACTCCTCGCGCGAGCTCGGGCGGCGCACCACCCAGGCCGTGGTCGAGTCGATCTTCATGGTGCTCCTCATCGACGCGATCTTCGCCGTCGTCTACTGGCAGCTGGATTTCTGATGGCCGCGCCCGTAACGCCGCAGCCGGATCCGCCACGGGCGATCGTCACCGTGCGCGACCTCGTCAACCGCTTCGGTTCGCAGACCGTCCACGACGGGCTCGACATGGACGTCTACCCCGGCGAAATTTTCGGCGTGATCGGCGGGTCCGGTGCCGGCAAGTCGGTCCTCCTGCGTACCGTTCTCGGCCTGCGGCGGCCGCAGCGTGGCAACGTGGAGATCGAAGGACGGGACATCACGACGCTGGACGGCGAGGAGCTGACGGCGATCAAGCGCAGTTACGGCGTCACCTTCCAGCACGGCGCCCTGTTCAGCGCCCTGACCGTGGCGCAGAACGTGCAGCTGCCGCTCGCCGAGTACCGCACCCTGCCCGAGGACGTGCTGCGCGAACTCGCCCTGCAGAAACTCCGGCTGGTCGGCCTCGACGACACCGCGGCGACCAAGTACCCCTCACAGCTGTCCGGGGGCATGATCAAGCGTGTCGCGCTGGCCCGCGCGCTGATCCTCGACCCGCAGCTGCTGTTCCTCGACGAGCCGACCTCGGGCCTGGATCCGATCGCGGCAACCGCCTTCGACGACCTGCTCCTGTACCTGCAGCAGAGCCTCCGGCTGACGGTCGTCATGATCACGCACGACCTCGACAGCATCTTCCGTACCTGCAACCGGGTCGGGGTGATTGTCGACCGGCGCATGGTGAGTGGTACTCTCGAGGCCATGCTAGAGGAAACGCACCCGTGGATCCGGCAGTACTTCCACGGTGCGCGCGCGGAACTGGCCCGCGGTGCCATGGCCGGGCGCCATGACCGGCCGCCGGTCCGGCCGGCCTGAGCGGGGAGGGACATGGAACGCGAAGCCAACTACGTCGCCGTCGGTGCATTCATGCTGGTCGTCATCGCCATGGCGACCGTGTTCGTTCTCTGGTACTCGAACACCCGCGAGCGCCGCGAGTACCAGCCCTACGAGGTCTACTTCACCGGCAGTGTCAGCGGCCTGAACGAGGGCAGCACGGTGCGCTACCTCGGCGTCAACGTCGGTCGGGTGGCGCGCATTCGCCTGGACGGTCGTGATCCGAAGCGCGTGCAGGTCATCGTCGATCTCGACAAGTCGACGCCGGTCAAGCCGACGACGCTCGCGCGCCTGACGATGCAGGGTGTCACGGGCCTCCTCTTCATCGACCTCTCCCAGGCCCAGCCGGACGCGCGCGGCGTCAACCCCGAGGTGGAAAGCGATCGCTATCCGGTGATCCGCTCGGTGGCCTCCGACCTCGACCTGTTCCTGTCGGGCCTGCCCGACCTGGTCGTCCAGGCCACCTACGTGACCGACCGCATCAACCGCGTCCTGTCGGATCAGAATCTCGCCGCGATCGGCGATTCGCTGGCCTCGGTCAAGGCCGCCGCGCAGAGCCTGCCGGGCCTCACGCGCGACACCGCGCAACTTGCCGCGGACCTGCGGGCGCTGACCGCCCAGGCGCAGCAGGCGGCCGGTCGCGTCGATGGCCTGCTCGAGCGCACGGGTCCGGACGTGGCGCAGACCACCGAGCGCCTGCGGGTCGCGGCCGACCACCTCGCGAGCACGGCCGAGCGGGTCGACGGGCTGCTTGCCCGCCACGAGGGCGATCTCGACCGGTTCGCGACCCAGGGGCTGGGTGATCTCGCGACGCTCGCGCGCGAGAGTCGCGACGCGGCGAGCGAAGTCCGCGGCCTCGCGCGTTCGCTGCGCGAGAACCCGTCACGCGTGATCTATCAACAGCCCGCACCCGGAGTCGCGATCCCGCCATGAAACGCCTGTTGGTCGTATTGCCCCTGCTGTTCGGCGGGTGCGGCGGGCTCCTGAAGAGCAGTTCGCCGCCCGAGATCGTCTATTCGCCGGCGGTCGGCGCCACCACCGCGCTCGCCCCGGTCCTCGATGCGGTGCTCGTCATCGGCCGGCCGGATGCGGCACCGGGGCTGGACGGCGACGCGATCGTCCTCGACCTGCCGGACCACCGGCGCGAGCGCATCGCCGGCGCACGCTGGGCGGCGCCACTGCCGGAGATGCTTCAGTCGCACCTCGTGGTCGCGCTTGGCGCCCGTGGCGGCTGGCGGGCGGTCGTCTCCGACCGGAGCGCCTTCAACGGCGCCTACCTGCTGCAGACCGAGATCCGCCAGTTCAGTGCCGACTACGGCGGGAGCGGCCAGGCGCCTGTCGTGCACGTCCTGCTGCACGCCGAGCTCGGCCGCCTGGGCGACCGGTCGCTGGTGGCCAGCCTCGATGCCGCCGGCGAGGCGCGGGCCACGGCTGACCGGCAGTCGGCGATCGTCGCCGCCTTCGATGCCGCGCTCGCCGCGGCCACCGACGCGCTCGGTGCCAGGGCCCACGCCGCGGGCGCGGCGTCGATCATCGCCCCGCGCTGAGCGCGGGGCTACGACGCCTGACGCCGCCCGCTGCTGCCCACGAGCATGTCGACCTGGTTCTCGAAGGCGGCGAAGTCCTCGAGGAGGCGCACCCGCTCCGGCAGCTTTTGCCCGTCGAACAGGCGGGTGGCCGCTCCGCCCGCCCAGATCTCGATCGCGGCCGGCAGGTCCTTTGCCACCCGCGCGAGTTCGGCGACCGACCCGGCCACCGCCTCGCCGTGCACGAAGGACAGGGCGAGGGCGGCGGCACCGGTGCGTTCGGTGTAGATGACGATGTCCTCGGCCGGTACGTCGGGGCCGAGGTAGTAGCAGCGCGCGCCGCGGCTCGAGGCCAGCAGCGCCCCCATCAGGATGCCCATCTCGTGGCGTTCCCCGGCGACGGTCGCGAGCACCACGGTCGGCCCGGATGCGATCCGGTTGTAGGTGTCGATGACGGCGCCGACCTGCTTGCGCACGGTGCCGGTGATGATGTGCTCCTGGGCAATGCGCGCGGTGCCGGCATGCCAGCGCTCGCCGATCTCGTGCAGCACCGGCGAGAGGACTTCGCCGACCACCGTGCGCAGCGGCAGCAGGGCGAAGGCCATCGACAGTGCCTGGTCGCAGTCGTCCGGCCGGTAGTCGAGGGCGGCCTGCAGCATCTGCTCGGCGAACGACCGCGTCGTCACCGCGCCGGTGCGGGCCGGGGTGTCGGCCAGCAGCTTGCCGATGTCGTCGTCCGACAGGCGCGCCAGCTTGGAAATGGCATGGCCCCGCTCCGTCGCCTCCCGCAGCTTGCGCAGTCGGATCACGTCCTCCGGCGCATAGGACCGGCGGCCGTTGGTGTCGCGTTGCGGGGTGACGATGCCGTAGCGGCGTTCCCACGCGCGCAGGGTCTCGATACTGACGCCACTGGTCTGTGAAACGGCCTTGATGCTGAACATGACTGGCTCCCCCGCCGGCAGGCGGTGCGACGACCTACCCGTGTCAGTGAATTATACAGGACAAAAGCCGTACAATAATAAAATTAGGGGATTTATTTAGCAAGCCCGTGCCGACCGGCCGGCGCCGGCCCGGCCGGCTCCGGCCGGTCAGGCCGGATTCGCGGCGCCTTCGAGGTCGGCGGAGGCCGCGAGCCAGGCTTCCTCGGCACGGCCGAGGGTCGCCCGTTGCTCGCGCTGTTCGGCCAGGACGCGCTCGAGGTCGGGGCGGGCGGCAGGCAGGTAGAGGGCGGGATCGGCGAGCGCGGTCTCGAGGCGCGCGAGCGCGGTACCTGCCCGTTCCATGTCGCGTTCGGCCGCGGCGATGGCCGCGCGCAGCGGCGCGAGGCGCGCGCGCCGCGCCGCCTCGTCACGCTTGCGGTCGCGGCTGGCCTCGCGGCT
>CAIMCI010000121.1 GCA_903839465.1 uncultured Pseudomonadota bacterium | reverse complement strand
GTCGATGCCGCGCCCGGCGGCATCAAGAACGGTGGCAGCGTGCCGCGCATCAACGAACTCGGCGCCCAGGCAACGGCCGGCCTGCCGGCGCTGAACCTCGACCTGCACGTCTACGCGAGCGAACCGGCGAGCCGCTTCGTGATCGTCAACGGCCGCCGCTACGTGGAGGGCGCGCGGACCGGCGAGGGCCTGCTCGTCGAGCACATCACGCCGGACGGCGTGATCCTGAACAACAAGGGACTGCGCTTCCTGCTGCCGCGCGACTGACGGCGGCGCCTACCAGCGCTGCGGCACGCGCCGGAGCTTCGCCAGGTCGTAGCCCTGGGCGGCCAGCACCGCGGTCAGCGCCGCGTAGTCGGCCTCGGGAATGGTCGGCGAGCGGGCCATGATCCAGGCGTAGTCGCGGCTCGAGCGGCCGATGATCGTGGTCGAGTAGTCATCGGCGAGGTAGGTGATCAGGTACTCGGCCTTGATCGGCCAGATGAACTGCATGCCCCACTCGGCATTGGTCTGGGTATTCCGGACGAAGCCCACCGGGTGGTAGGTCTTCTGCTTGCCGTCGAAGCCGCCCTCGCGGAACGTGTAGGTGGTGGCGATCGAGCCGTCGGCATTGCGCCGGTAGGACTCGACACCGTTGTAGCTCTGCTTCTCGGCACCGATCGGAATCGAGGCGAGCACGTACCAGTCGCCCATGAAGCGGTCGAGGTCGACCCTGGCCACGGTCGCGAGCCGCGGGCCGGACTGGCAGCCGCCGAGGGCGAGAAGCGCGGCGCACAGACCGGCGCGCAGGCCGCGGGCCACGGTCAGGCCCCCGGCTCGGCGGCAAGGCCCGCCAGCGCCTCGCCTTCCAGCCGGTACTCGCTCCAGCCGGCGACGGGCCGCGCGCCCATGCCCGTGTAGAAGTCGATCGCACGCCGGTTCCAGTCGAGCACCGACCACTCGAGGCGGCCGCAGTGGCGGGCAACGGCCACCCGGGCGACGTGCGCGAGGAGCGCGGTGCCCACGCCCTGGCCGCGAAAGTCGGAGCGCACGTACAGGTCCTCGAGGTGCAGGCCCTGGCGCCCCTGGAAGGTCGAGAAGTTGTGGAAGTAGAGCGCAAAGCCCGCCACCGTGCCGTCGACGCGGGCGAGCACCGCCTCGGCATTGGTCGGACCGCCGAACAGGGACTCGCGCAGGACGTCCTCGGTGGCGACGACCTCGTGCGCGAGCTTCTCGAGCTCGGCGAGCTCGCGGATCAGCGCAAGCAGCGCGCCGACGTCGGCGGATTGCACGTTGGTGAGTGTCAGCATGCGCGCAGTCTACCGCAACTGCGCTTGACGGCACGGTACTGACTGCCATAGTGAGGACCATTCGCCGCCACGTGCCCACGCCATCGCCGTGAACCTGCCGCTCCACGCCGTCCGCCCCGTTCCGATGCTCCGCCGGCCGTCGTTCGGCCGGCACGCGTGGCCGGCGACCTCCGCCGACGCGCGCCGCCGCCGTCTCGGGCTGGCGCTCCTCCTCGTGACGGCACTCGGCATCGTCTGCTCCGCCACCGCGCGGGCAGCGATCGTCAGCGGGCGGCTCGGCACCGGGCGACCGGGCGCGCCGGCGCTCAGGGTCTATGCCTGGTCGCGGTCGGCCAACCGGCTCTACAGCCTCGCGTCCGGTACGGCGGTCCGCTACCGCCTCGAGCTGCCGGCGGGGCACTACTGGCTGTTCGCCGGCCTCGAAGGCAGCGGCGCCTCGCCGATCTACGGCGCCTACACCGAGTACGTCGGCTGCGTCCGGCGCGCGGCGCCGGCGGCGGCCGAAGCCACGCCCGGCGCCGACTGCAGCAACCACACGCTGGCGGAAGTCACGGTCGCCGGGCGCGATCTCGCCGCGATCGACCTGACCGACTGGGCGCTGCCCGACGAGACGGCGAGCGCGCTCGACAACCTGCTCGGCCGGCCGCCCGGCGACCCCTACGACGAGTCGGGGCGCGCGGCGCCGAAGTTCTCCGAATACCCGGCACGGGCCGGCGTCGCCGGCGGCGCGGCGCGCGAGCCGGGCGGCGAGAAGGCGGCCGATCGCGAGGCGCTCAGCGGCGCGCTCGGCTCGCCGCCGAACTTCGCCGGGCGCCTGTCGCTGGTGCCGGTCGGCTGCACGGCGAGCTGCAGCGGCGTGGCGCTCATCGACCACGCGAGCGGCGCGGTGCGCTACCCGAGCGCGCTCAATCCCCTCCCGGAACCGCCGCCGTGCGAAGCGCGGGCGACGCTGCAGTACCGGCGCGACAGCCGGCTTCTGATCGTGCGCAGCGCGACGCCGAAGGGTGCGCGGGGCACGGCGACGCTCACCTATTACACGGTCGAAGGCGACACGCCCGAGCTTAGGGTCGTCGCGAGCCGCCTGCAGGGCGAGACCGCAGGCGGCCGCTGCGCCGCGCCGCTCGCGGCGCTCGGCACGGGGCGCCGCTAGCCGAGGCTCTGCGGCAGCCGGGTCGCCGGGCGCGCCGGGCTCTGGGCCTGGGCCTGGGCCTGGTTCTGGACCGGCCGCGGCGTCGCGTTCGAGGCGTGCATGTGCAGGATGCGCCAGCCCCCGGCCTCGCGGCGGAAGACGAGGCTGCGCCGGCCGAGCTCCTCGCCCGCCCGCACCAGCGAGTCGGCCAGGCGGTAGTCCGGCCCGAGCTCGACGACCTGGAAGTCCTCGACCACGAAGCGCGGCGCCGGCGCGCCGCTGTCGCGGATCAGTTCGAACATGCGGCTGAAACGCGCCACGATCGCCACCCGGCCGCGCACCGCCTCGCGGCCGTTGGCGGCGAGCAGGAACATGCTCGCATCCTCGCTGATCACCGCCTCGATGCCCGCCGGATCGCTGGCACCGAGTGCGACCAGAAACCGCGTCCAGCAGTCGAGCGGCTCGGCGGGTGTTGGCGCGTTCACGGCTTCACCCCGAGCGGCGCGGCGGCGGCGGCGAGTGCCTCGGCGCGCGCGCGCGCCGCGCGGACCTCGGTATCGCTGAGCCGGACCTCGCCGAAGTGCTCGATGCGCACGGCCCGGATTGGCGTGCCGTCGGCGCGCCAGTCGATGGCAACCGGCACGGCGGTCGCGCCGCCGGCCGCCGGGGTGGCGCCGCGCAGCGCCGCCGGCC
>CAIMCI010000120.1 GCA_903839465.1 uncultured Pseudomonadota bacterium | reverse complement strand
CGGCGCGGGCAATTCGGGCTTCATCCAGAAGAAGGACACCGGCATGACGCTGAACGTCCAGGCGTCCGCGGTGCCGCTGCCGGCCAGCGGCTGGCTGCTGATGCCTGCGCTCGGCCTGCTGGCCGCCGTCGCCCGCCGCCGTCGCTAGGCTTACCGGCGCCGGCTGCGGCGCCTGTCCGGACTTGCTAGGCTGCACGCGGGGAGCCATCCACCGCGGAGCGCCACGCCATGAGCAAGGATCTGTTCGACGTCGAGCGCCTCTACCGGGCGCGGACGACCGGCGAGCTCATCGACGAGTACGACCGCGTGGCCACCGGCTACGACCGGGCGCTGCTCGACGAGCACGCGTGGTGCGCCCCGGAAATCCTGGCGGGTGTTGCGGCGTGGCTCCTGCCACGCGACAGCCGGATCCTCGATGCGGCCTGCGGCACGGGACTCGTCGGCGACGGCCTGCGCCGGCTCGGTTTCGCGGCCCTGCACGGACTCGACCTGTCACCCGGCATGCTCGCGGTGGCCCGCCAGAAGGGCTGCTACGAAGGCACGACGCTGGCCGCCCTCGGCGACCGGTTGCCCTTCGCCGATCACGCGTTTGACGCCTTCTGTGTCTGCGGCGCCTTCACGCCGCGGCATGCTCCCGCCGAGTCGCTGGACGAACTGGTGCGGATTACCCGCCCCGGCGGCTACGGGATCTTCACGCTGCGGGCCGATGACCCGGCGCCCGGCTTCGATGCGCGGATCGCGGCGCTTGCGGACGCCGGCCGGTGGACGCTCCTGCACGTCGGTACCGACTTCCAGTCGCTGCCGAAGGCCGAGCCGCACGTGCGCAATCGCATCCACGTCTACCGGATCGCCTGAGGTGGCCGTGCGCGTACCGGTCGGGCACGGCGATGGGCGATAACACGGCGCAGGCCGAGTACTGGAACCTGACGGTCGGGCCGACCTGGGTCCGCTACCACGCCCTGCTCGATCGGCAACTGGCCCCGCTCGGCGCCGAGGCGCAGGCGGCGCTCGCGCCGCAGCCCGCGGAGCGCCTGCTCGACGTCGGCTGTGGCTGCGGCGCCTCGACACTGGCGCTGGCCGCGGCCGTCGGACCGGCGGGCCGCGTGCTCGGCATCGACCTGTCGCGACCCATGCTCGAGGTCGCGGCGGCGCGCAGGACCGCGCTGACCGCGGCTGCGGAATTCCAGGCAGTGGACGCCGAGACCACCGACCTCGGGGCCGGCCGCTTCGACGGTCTGTATTCGCGCTTTGGTGTCATGTTCTTCGCCGATCCGGTGGCGGCGTTTGCCAACCTCGGCCGGGCGTTGCGGCGCGGCGGGCGCCTGGCGTTCGTCTGCTGGCGGCCGCTCGCCGACAATGACTGGATGCGCCTTCCCCTGGAGCTCGTTCGCCCGCACCTGCCGCCGCTGCCGCCCGCCGATCCGGCGGCGCCCGGACCGTTCGCGCTGTCCGATCCAGAGCGCATCCTGGCGGTCCTCGGTGCCGCGGGCTTCGCGGACGCCGCCTGCCGGCCGTTCGATGCCCTGATCGGTGCCGGGGACGCCGCGGCCTCGGCCGACCTCGCCCTGCACGTCGGTCCGGTTGGCGCCGCCCTGCGCGAGTTTCCGGCAGCGCGCCCGGTCGCGAGCGAGATGCTCGCCGACTTCTACGGGCGCGAGGCGGGGCCCGACGGCGTGCGACTGCGGGCCGGGGTCTGGATCGTCACGGCGCGGGTCTAAGGTGAGCGACACCGCGGCGGGGTCGGTCCTCGGGTCGGACCTGCGTGCGGTCCTTCTGGCCGCGGGCAGTGGCGAGCGCCTCGGCGGCCAGCCGAAGGCGCTCGTGCGTATCGACGGCGAGCCGCTGGTCCGGCGCCAGGTGCGGGTCCTGCAGGCGGCCGGCATCACCGAGGTGACGGTCGTGCTGGGTGCCGGTGCAGCCCAGGCTCGCGCGGCGCTCGCCGACCTCGTGGTCGCCGTCGTCGAGAATCCGGCGCATCGCGACGGTCAGGCATCGTCGGTCATGGCTGGGCTGTCGGCGCTCGCGGCGGGTGAGGGTCCGGTGCTCGTGGCGCTCGTTGACCAGCCGCTCCTCGGGGCCGGTGACGTGCGCGCGCTGATCGGCGCCTACGCGGCGCGCGGCGCGGCGCGCGCCGTCGTGCCGGAGTTTGCCGGCCAGCGCGGCAATCCGGTGATCGTGGCGGGTTCCGTGGTCGCGGCGGTGCTGGCCGAGCGGCCGCGCGCCGCCCTGCGCGGCTGGCTCGACGGGCACTCCGCCGAGGTGCTGCGCTGGTCCGCCGGATCGGAGGCTTACACGTTCGATCTGGACACGCCGGCCGACGTCGAGCGGTTCGTTGCGCGGAGCGGCTGCACGGTGCAGCTGCCGTTCGCCGCGACCGGCGTCCTGACCGACGGCTGAGCGCCGCGCCGTGGCGTGCACGGCCGGTACGGCGGTGCCACAATATGCGGATGCCTGATCGAACCGCAAGCGATCGTCCCGGTCGGGCCGTGGTGTGGCCGTTGCCGTGGCTGCTGGCCGGCACGGTCTCCGCGGCGGTGGCCGGCGCGCCGACCTACAACGGCGACGTTGCCCGTATCGTGGATCGCCATTGCGTCGGCTGCCATCGGCCGGACGGCATGGTCGGCGCCCGGGCACTCGACAGCTACGAGGCGCTCCGCCCCCAACTCGCGGCCGTCCGTGCCGCCGTCGCCGGGCGGACGATGCCGCCGTGGTCCGCGGACCCCGAACACAGCGCGAGGTTCCGCAACGATCCGCGCCTGAGCCGGGCGGAGATCGACACGCTGCTGGCCTGGATCGACGCGGGTGCGCCGCAGGGAACGGCAGCCCGGCCCGCCTTGCCGCGCTACACGGCCGGCTGGCAGCACCCGTCCGGCCGACCGCCGGACGCGATCGTCAGCCTGCCGGAGTTCCGGCTGCGCAGCGACGGCGAGATCCCCTACGTGCAGCTGCGGGCACCGGCGCCGGCCGACGGCGACCGCTGGATCGAGGGCCTGCAGGTGCTGCCGAGCAACGCCATGGTCGTGCACCACATGGGCATCGCCGAGGTCCGTCTCGCTGACGGCGCCTCGGACGCCGACCTCGCGCAGATCGAGGAGGTCGCCCGCCGGCTCGGCCGGCCCGGCGGCTCGTTCGTGAAGACGGAGCCCGCGATCGTCGACCCCGATGACCCCCAGTCCTACGACATGCTCGATGCCTACACGCCGGGCGCCGGCTACGAGTCCTGGGGTCCGGGTACCGCCAAACTGCTGCGCGGCGGCAAGGGCTACTACATCAACTTCAACATCCACTACACGACCACCGGCAGGCCCGAGACGGACCGCTCGCGGCTCGGCCTGTGGTTCGCCGGGCGCGAGCCCGGGCATCAGCTGCTGCGCGTCCCGTCGCCGGGCAAATCGCTGATCGCCAATGGCGAGCTCCTCTTCCCGGACGACGGCGGCACCCGTGCGGAGGGCACGGACGTGGCGATCCCGCCGATCCCGCCGTTCGCCGCCGACTACGAGCTGACCGGCATCGTCGGTTACCCCCGGCCGGTCACGCTGTTCACGTTCCAGCCCCACGCGCACCTGCGTGCCCGTGACTTCACCTACCGCGTCGTGCGCCCCGACGGCAGCGAGCAGACGCTCCTGACGGTGCCGCGCTACGACTTCCACTGGCAGCTGACCTACGAACTGGCCGAACCGCTGCGCCTGCCGGCCGGATCCAAGCTCGTGGTCACCGCGCACTACGACAACTCCGAGCGCAACGACCACCTGCGCGAGGCGGCCGCCAACGATCCGGTGCGCAACTGCGGACCGGAGAAGCAGGCGTATTTCCGCGACCAGAACCAGAGCTGGGACGAGATGTTCAGCCCTCTGGTGCAATACGCGATCGATCGCCGCGCCGGAGCGCGGCCCGCCCCTCGGCCGGCGCCGCTCGCGACGGTGGCCGCGGCCGGCTGCCTGGTGCCGGAGGGCGAGCACGGCTGGGCTCTCGCCCACGCGTCGCCGGCCGAGGCGGTCGGGACGCAGTCGATGACGCG
>CAIMCI010000119.1 GCA_903839465.1 uncultured Pseudomonadota bacterium | reverse complement strand
GTTCCGGAGAAGTTCGACGGAACGGTTGAATGGATGAAGTCCGCGGTCGTGGCCCCCGCGACGCAGGTCTTCGCACCGTAGCCAGCGGTAGGACCGGCGCAGCCGCCGATGCTGATCTGGGAGGCACCCGCAAGGTCGGCGGCAGCCACAGCCATCAGGGTCGAGAAAATTGCCTGGCGGATCATGCAAGACTCCTTGGAACCCGTCGTCCGCGATGCGCGGCGCGTTGTACGGAGTCCAAAGCAAGTCCTGTGCCAAGTATCTAACTGTCTGATTTATAAAGACCGAACCGGCAGCAGGGCGGTGTGGGTGTAACACCTGTCGTCGTGACGCCCGTCACATTTTTCCCCGAGCCGGCCGAATCACCGTCACGGGGCGGCAAAGCTCAGCGCGTCCGCCGGCCAGTCCGGCGCATCGTCAATGGCCTTGATTGCTTCCGCTGCCGTGCGGACAACGGTCCACATCTGCCGATGTCTCTCGACCATGAAGCGCTCGGCGATCGCGGCCTCGAGCAGCGCCAGTAGCGGCGCGTAAAAATCGTGTTGATTGCAGATTACGATCGGGCCGAGGAAAATCCCGAGGCGCTTGAGAGTCAGTGCCTCGAGGAGTTCCTCGAACGTACCGGTACCGCCCGGAAGTGCGATGACCGCACTGGCGCGGCAGAGCATCCACTGTTTCCGCTCCCGCAGGTCACCGACAATATGCAGCTCGCTCAGCCGGTCATGCGCGATTTCCAGCGCCTGCAGGAAGCCGGGCATGACGCCGATGACTCGGCCGCCGGCCGCGAGCGCCCCGTCCGCCAGAGCACCCATCGAACCTTCGCGGCTGCCGCCATAGACCAGGGTCCGCGCTCCCTCGGCGAGTCGCTGGCCCAGGTCGCGGGCGAGTTCGCGATACGAAGGGTCCGCAGCGCGACTCGATGCGCAGTACACGCACACCGCGCCGGGCAGTCGGTCGATCGTGACAGAACGGGAATCGGTCACCACGAGTCTCCATACCGTCGTGCGGGCGCCGATGACGGGGTAGCGGTGGCACGGCCAGGGTTCCTATTATGACCACTTTCCGGCGCAACCTCGCGTTGCCGGCATCCGGCCCCGTGCTCCTGTTCATCGCCTGCAGTGCACCCATTCTCTGGCTGATTGCGCACGGCGGCCTGATGGCGCTGCCGCTTGCCCTCGTGTTCCTCGCGGCCTTTTCCGGTTACGCGATAGCGCTCGTCGACTGCCTGGCTCACGGCAGGGAGGTTCCGGTTCTGGCGATAGAGAGCCTGAACCCGACGCACGATTTCCGGCCGCTGCTTGCCGGCGTCCTCATCGGCGTGAGCCTCGTCCTGTGCGAAACGGCACTTGGCTCGCTGCCCGTCGCCGCGGCGCTCCTGGTAATTGTCCTTGTCCTGCTGAGCCTGCCGGCCTCGCTTGCCCTGCTGTGCCTCGATGAGCGGCGAATCACCGCCTTTTCGCCCTGGCATGTCTTCAGACTGGCCGCCCGACTCGGCAGGGGATACGCCGTATACGCCGCCGTGGTCGGCCTCTATGCGGGCCTGCTGGTTGCGGCGTCGCGCGCGCTGTCGGGCATTTCCCTGGTTCTGCTCGCCGAAACCGCCCTGCTGTCGCTCGCGGCGGGCCTCGGCGGGCTGCTCTACGACCAGCGTTCGGAGATCGGCCTTGCGGTTCACTCCTCGCCGGAACACGACCAGGCCCGCGCCGAGCAGGCCGACGGCCGCGAGAGGGAGCGGATACTCCACGAGGCCTACGGGATGACGCGGGCGAAAAGGGCCGACGCGGCCTGGGAAGCACTGTCCGCGTGGGCACGCGACCGGGGGAATCGCGTCGACGATCTCGAGTGGCTGCAAAGCCGGACCGCACTCTGGACCGATCGGCGGATTTCCGCCCGCTTCGTTCAGGAAATCGTTACCGGCCACCTGAGGCTGGGCGACACGACGTCGGCGCTCGACGCGGTCGAGCGCTGGCTGGCGGGAGGCGACGCCTACCGCGCAGCGACAGCACGTGAACTCGGCCGCCTCATCGGCCTCGCCCGCCTGTCCGGGCGGGCAAAGCTCGGCGAGGACCTGCTCGACGCGTGCGGCGCGGCCTATGCCAGCGACCCGGAGATCGCCGGCCTGCTGGCGCGGCGCCATGCGCCGGATGCCGGAAACGATCGCTGAGGCCCTAGGGCGGAGCGATCCGGGGCGGTGACGGGGGGTGCAGTGCCCGCTCGGTCGCGGTTACCAGGTCGACACCCAGCCCGAAACGGTAGACGTTCTGGCCGCCGTAGTAGCCGGTGACGATGACCGGCACGGTGGCGATGCAAAGGGCGACGACCATTCCGCGACCTGGCAGGTCGGCCAGCGGGCGCCCCACTGCGCGGACCAACGTCAGGCACAGGTAGAGGAACGACGTCGCGACTCCCCAGCCGATGTGCCGCGACAGCGTGCCCTGCGCAATCCCGACGACGCTCAGGCCGGACACGGCCAGCAGCCCGGACAGCACCGCCATCACGGATGCCACCGTGCCCAGCAGCAGATTGAGCGTTCCGGCCGCTGCGTAAAGACCCGCGCGCGGCGAACCGGCCGACCGTCGCGCCAGTGCGTAAAAGACCGGCACGGTGACCCACAGGGCGAGCGGCGCATGGACGATGATCGGGTGCAAATGGGTGGTGGCGATCATGTTATCCGGTCGCCTGCAGCCCCTGACTGATTCCGTTGACACTGCCCAGCAGTGCTTCAAAAAGCGCGCTGTCGTTGCGCCCGCCGCTCCGCCACCGCTTCAGCAGGTCGATCTGCATCAGGTGCAGGGGATCCGTGTACGGATTGCGCAGCTGGATCGCGCGCTGCATCGTCGGTTCCTGGTCGAGCAGACGGGTCTCGCCCCGCAACCGCAGCACGTGCGAGCAGGTCAGCGTGAACTCGTCGCGGATCTGCTCGAAATGCCGCGCATGATCGGGACCCGCAAGTTCCGCGTACCACGCGCCAACCTCGATGTCTGCCTTGGCGAGCGTGAGCTCGACGTCGGCGACAAGCATCGCGAATAACGGTGATGACTCCAGAAGGTCCCGAATGGCGGACTCGCCGTAGCGCTCGATGGCGGCATCAAGCCCGCTGCCCATGCCGTACCAGCCCGGCAGCAGGTGCCGGTTCTGGCTCCAGGCAAAGCCCCAGGGCACCGCTCGCAGCGCATCGAGGCCCGTGCGACCCTCCCGGGTGGCCGGCAGGGTGTCTATGTTCATCCGCTCGATGACGTCGATCGGACTCGCGGCGCGGAAGTACTCGTAGAAATCCCGATCCTTGTGCACAAGCTCGCGGTAAACCGCGCGACTGCGCACGGCAATCGCCTCCATGGCGCCGTGCGCCTGGATGTCGGGCGGTGTCGACGCCTCGCCTGCCGTCAACGCGAGGGCAATGGCCGACCAGGCCTGCTCGAGCGTGCGCAGTGCGATGGGGCGCAGCCCGTAGGCCAGGTCGATGGACTCACCCTGTTCGGTGACGCGCAGGGCACCGGAGAACGCCCCGGCCGGCGCGCTGCGCACCAGACCGCCCAGGCGGCCGCCCCCGCGGCTCGTCGCGCCGCCACGGCCGTGGAACACGGTCAGGGCGACGCCCTTGTCGCGCAATTCTGTCGCAAGGGCTTCCTGTGCCTGGTGCAGCGCCCAGCGCGCTGCGGCGAAGCCGCTTTCCTTGTTGCTGTCGAAATACCCGATCATCACGGTCTGCCGGTCGCCCCGCGCCGCCAGGTGGCGCCGGTAGTCGGGCATCTCGAGCAGCTGATGCATCACGCGCGGCGCCTCGGCGAGGGTCTCGACCGACTCGAACAGTGGCGCCACGTCGAGCGGAACCTGCGCCGTATGCTTGTCGATCATCTCAGCCCAGCGGGCCAGCAGCAGCACGGCGAGCACGTCATCGGCATCGCCGGCACCACTGACTACGTAGTCGCCGATCGCGTCAACGCCATACCGGTGCCGGCAGTGCACCAGGGCATCGAATACGGCGAGGGAGCGCCTGCCGACGGCATCAAAGACATGCGACGGCCCGACGTCGCGGGCCAGAGCGTCAGCCAGTCGCCGGGTCCGATCCTCGGGCAGGCGGGACTCCCACTCGGGGTCGCCGAACCCCTGGCCGATGACCCGATGGTGGATCTCGGTGTGCTGGCGCACGTCGAGCGTCGCGAGGTGGAAACCGAACGTCTCGGCACGTCGTTGCAGCCGCTGCACATAGAAAAGGCCGGCACTACGCCCGCCGTAGCTCGCCAGGCTTCGTGCCATCAACTCGATGTCGCGACGGAATTCGGCAAAGTTATCGTAGTGTCCTGGCTTGCCGAGGAACGTCGCGCGCAGCCGCTCGGCAACCTGGGCACAGAATATCCGGTACGGCATCCGCTCGTAGCGGGGCGAGGACGCGCCACCGATTCCCGGCACCAGCACGGTGTACTCGCGCGAACGGGATTCGAGCTCAGGCGAAAGCCGGACGCGCGAGGCGCTCTGCGACAGCCGCTCACCGAGGCGCTGGACCTCGAGAAAGTACGCGTTGAGCACGACCTTGTGCTGGCGAGCAAGAGTCTCCCTGATCGTCTTGCCATGGACTTCCGGGTGACCGTCCATGTCCCCGCCTACCCAGGAGCCGAAGCGCACCATCAGGGGCAGTTCGGAAGCGGACACCGGCACCCCGTAGTTCGTCGACAGCGCGGCCGCCAGCTCCTCGTAGAACCGGGGAACGATCCGATAGAGGATTTCGGCGACATAGAAAAGGACGTGTTCGCGCTCGTCGCCCACGGTGCGCCTTGCGCGCGGCTGCTCCTCGGTCTGCCAGCCCGACGTCAGCTCGGTGCGAACCTGTTCCCAGACCGCGTGCCGCTCGCGGGGCGTCGCGCCCGAATCCAACCGCATCAGCAGGAGGTCTGCAACGCGCTGCTGCTTGCGCAGCAGCGTACGGCGCGTCGCGTCGGTCGGGTGCGCGGTGAAGACCGGGTAAATCGACGTACGGGCCAGCATCGCGTAGACCTGATCGAGCGTCACGCCGCGCGCGTGCATCTCCGCCACCGCCGAGTTCAGGCTGTCGCGCTGCGCTTCCTTGCCGTTGAGATAGCCGCGCCGGCGGCGCACGCGATGGACCTTCTCGGCCAGGTTGACGACCTGGAACCACGTCGAAAAGGCCCGCGCCAGCTGCTGCGCCTCGCCCGGTGTACGGCCGGAAACGCGCTGGCGAAGGGATTCGACGTCGCCCGCCACCTCGTCGGTGGCATACAGGGCGAGCGATGCGCGGCGCACGGCTTCGACGGTCTGCAGCAGCGCCGGTCCGCACTGGTCCTCGACGACCTCGCCGACCAGGCCGCCAAGGTCGTGCACGTCGTCCCTGAGGGGGGCGTCCTTCGCGGGAAACTGGATTTGCTGGCGTTTCATAGGGCGTCGGGTCGGCGAGCGGCACGCCGTCGGTGATGATAGCGCAGGCCGCGAACCGACCCACCGGGCAGGGATTGTATACAATAGAGGACCCGACCGGTCGACACCGCGACCGGCGCAGTCCGCCAAACGCCCGATCCGGAGGCTCCCGGTGCACGTACTCGAAGCGATCCGCCAGCGCGGCTCGACCCGCGCCTTTCTGCCGAAGGCCGTCAGCCGCGAACTGATTCAGCAGCTGCTTGCCGCCGCGCGCTACTCGCCGAGCGGCACCAACATCCAGCCGTGGCGCGTACACGTGGTAACCGGTGCCGTCCGCGACCGGCTATGCGCAAGAGTCGTCGCCGCGGCCAGGACCGGCACGGGCGAGGCTCCGCCGTACGCCTACTACCCGGCGACCTGGCGCGAGCCCTACCTCGGCCGGCGCCGCGCCTGCGGCTGGGGCCTGTACGGGACACTCGGCATCGCCAAGTCCGATCGCG
The DNA here is from genome assembly GCA_903839465.1 of uncultured Pseudomonadota bacterium. GTDB lineage: Bacteria > Pseudomonadota > Gammaproteobacteria > Steroidobacterales > Steroidobacteraceae > CAIKMS01. The sequence goes on along the minus strand of CAIMCI010000119.1, from coordinate 34,255 downwards.
AGCGGATGCAAGCCCAGCAGCTGCGCAATTTCCAGTTCTTCGATGCGCCTGTCGGCCTCTTCTTCACGATTGACAACGATCTGCCGCAGGGTGCCTGGCTCGACTACGGCATGTTCCTCCAGACGGTGATGCTGGCCGCCGAAGGCGTCGGCCTCGCCACCTGCCCGCAGGCAGCGTGGCTCGATTACCACAGCATCATCCGCGACGAGCTGATGCTGCCGGCCGACCAGACCCTGGTGTGCGGCATGGCCGTCGGCTATCGGGACACGTCGGCGATCGTCAACGGCTTTCGCCCGGACCGCCTGCCGGTGCAGTCGTTTACCGTCTGGCACGACGGCGAAGGAGGCTTGTCCTGACTTCCGCCGAGGCGCGCCGCAGGGCCGCCGTCGGCGTGCTCCTGACGGCGCTCGGCGCCTGCGGCTTCGCCGTCAAAGGCATCTTCGCGAAGCTGCTCTATGCGCGTGGCTGGCATTTCGAACAGGTGGTGACGATTCGCGCCCTGCTCGCACTGCCGGTGATCTGGGCGTGGGCCTCGTGGCGCGAGGGGGTCCGCGGCGTCTATGCCGGCCCGGTTCGGGCTCGCCTCGGCGCAGCTCTCGCCGGATTCGTCTGTTACTTCATCGGCACGAACCTCGATTTCCGTGCCCTCACCCTGGTCGATGCGAGCGTCGAGCGCGTCCTGCTGTTTGCCTACCCGTCGATGGTGGTCGTCCTGCACGCCGTCATCTACCGGCAGCGACCGACGCCGCGTGCGGTGGCGTCGCTCGCCTGCACCTACGCCGGTATCCTGATGGTGGTCTCGGGTTTCGACCTTGGGATCCTGCGCGCCAACCTGGGCGGCGCCGGGCTCGTATTGTCCTGTGCGTTCACCTATGCGCTCTATTACCTGGCCAGCGACCGCTGGGGGGCACGCATCGGCGCCATCCGCTTCACCCTCGCGGCGGTGACCACCTCGGCGATAGCCTTCGCCGTGCAGTATCTCGTCAGCGGCTCCGCCCGCCATTTTCCCGCCGTAGGCCTGACCGATGCCGCGCTGATCGCAAGCCTCGTGATGCTCTCGACGGTGCTGCCGATGGTGCTGACCGCGGAGGGCGTGCGCAGGCTCGGCGCACCGCGCGCGGCGGTCGTTTCGACCATCGGCCCGCCGGTCACGATCGCGCTGGGCGCCCTGCTGCTCGGCGAGTCACTGACGTTCCCCCAGGGAGCCGGCGTGGCCCTGATCGCGCTCGGGATCTTCGTCCTCGAGTCGGCGCAGAAATCGGCTGCCCCGCGGCACTGACCGCGAGTCCGCACAGGCCATCGCGCGGTTACTGACGGCGGTGCGCCGCCAGCCACGCCTCGACCGCTTCGGCGTCTCGCGGCAGGCCGTCGGTCAGGTAGCGTCCGCCGGCGGGCGTCACCAGGACGTCGTCCTCGATCCTGACGCCCAGGTTGCGTTCCGGGATGTAGATACCCGGTTCGAGCGTGATCACCATGCCGGCCTGCAGGGGTTCGTGATAGGCGCCGGCGTCGTGGACATCCAGACCGACGAAGTGGCCGAGGCCGTGGATGAAGTAGTCGCCGTAACCGGCATCCTCGATCACCTTGCGCGCGGCCCTGTCGAGATCCTCGACGTACGCACCCGGCTTGACCAGCGCCATCGCCGTCTGCTGCGCCTTGAGCACGGTGTCGTAGACGGCGCGCTGCTCGGCGCTGAAATGGCCGCTGACCGGGAACGTGCGGGTGATGTCCGCCGCGTAATGGGCGTATTCGGCCGCCATGTCGATCACCAACAGTTCCCCGGCGTGCATGGTTCGCTCGCTGCGCGGGTAGTGCAGGATCGTCGAATTGGGTCCGGAGCCGACGATCGAGGCGTATGCCGGCCGGCGCGCACCGGCCGACTTCCAGACACGCTCGGCCTCCGCCTCGACAGCCCCCTCGAAGCCCTCGGGACGGATCTCCGGCGCGGCCGCGACGAAACCGGCTTCGGATATCCGCACGGCCTTCTGCATGAGGGCGATTTCAGCCGCGGAATGCCTGGAGCGCATCCTGTCGAGCGTCCAGCCCATCGAGCGCACGGACACGCCGGGAAGCCGCCCGCCGACCTGGCCGTAGAGTTCGATATCGAGCGGCTTGGCATCGGCCGACGGCCGGCTCACCTGCCAGAGCACCGGAGAACGCCCGGCAAGGCCCAGGGTCAGGTCCAGCAGGCGGTTCGTGCGGTAGATCTTCTCGAAGCCGTAGCGGGCGCGCAGCGCCCCGCCGATCGACTCGCGCGCGCCGGTCCAGCGCTCGGCCTCGACATCGCGCGCCGGCAGCAGCAGGAACTCTCGGTAGGTACGTTCCTTGGGCGCGAGCACCAGCACCGCGCCCTCTTCCTGGACGCCGGTCAGGTAATAGAAGTCCGAGCCCTGCCGGTAGCCATCGCCGTCCTCGCTGCCCTGTGCATAGATGACGGCGACGCCCTCGCCCATCTCCTTCATCAGGGCCGCGCGTCGCGCCGCGTAAACCGCCGGAGCCTCGGTCTGGCCGGGTTCGACCAGGGCTGGCAGCGCCGGGTCCGCGTCCGCGGCCCGGCCCGGTTCGGCAAAAAGTGTGAAGACGCTGGCCAGCACGGCGCTCAAGGCGCGAAACCCGCGGTACGACATCACGGCAACTCCGGCTCCGGTGAGAAGCCGGCAGTATAAGCCCAAGACGGCGCCGCGCGGCCCGTCCGACCCGGCTCAGGCCCGCCTCAGGCCGGGTAGAAGTCGATCGGCTTGGTCGTCGTGATCGGAGCGACGTCCTTCGCCTCGAACCGGAAGAGCTTGATCCGCGAGACCAGCTTGCGCTCCAGGTCCTCGTCCTTGAGCTCGGAGGAGACGATCCGGCAGGCTGTCACCTCGCCATCCGGCGCGATCGTCAACTCGACAACGACCTTGCCCTGCAGCGCGGGGTTGTCGCGCAGCGCTCGGTTGTAGAGCGCGAAGATGGCCGATTTGTTCCGGTCGAAGACCGTCTCGATTTCCTCGCGGCTGCGGGCGGCCTTGCCGCCGGAACCGGTACGCGCAGCCTCCGGGCGACCCTTGGCGATCGAATCGGCGAACGAGGCCACCGACTGGGTGGTCTCGTGACCCTTGAGCGACCCGGAACCGCCGCCGAAGCCACGGGACAGGCTCGCCGTATTGATACCACCGCTGGTGGCCGTCGCCTGCGAGGTGATGATCGACCGATCCGCGCGTGACGGACCGTCGACCTTGGCGAGCAGATCCTTGGTCGGCGCCATCTGGTTGGGATCAAGCGCGTCGCGCAGGTCCTTGAGAAGGTCCTTCTGGGCGAGCAGACCGCTCGATTCCGCCTTCTTGCGGGCCTGCTGCGTGCGATCCACCGGAGCCTGGACCTTCGGCACGGTGACCTCGGGTTTCGGCTTGGGCTTTTCCTCAGGCTTGGGCTCGACCACCGGCGGCGGCGGGGCCAGGACGAGCTTGACCACTTCCTGGGGCAGGGGCGTCGGCGCCACCCGCGGCACCGGCGGCAGCAGCGCGATGACCGTCATGAAGACGACGAAAACCAGCAGGCCGAATCCGAGCAGCAGCCGGAAACGGCGCTCCTCCCCGGCGGCCGCGGTCCAGGGCAGGTCAAAGACGCGATAGTCAGCGGTTAGGGTCGTCACACCGGGTTCGGGCCCGCGTAGGCCCGCTCCTTTTCAATTACGGCCAGCGACACCTTGCGGTAGTCGGCGGCGCTGCAGGAGGCCATGATTTTCTTGAGCATGGCGTACGGCAGCCCCTTGTCGGCGAGTACGGTCACCTCCCGCCCGGCCGCCGGATCGTCCGCACCGCCCGGCACGCCCACCAAGCCCTTGGCGGCCTCGGCCTGGAGCGCGACCTTCAGCGGTTCGATGACAGGCTCGGTGCTTGCCTGCAGGTCACTGGTGCGGGCCACGGCGGTACCGTTCACGAAGATGGCTTCACGGGTCACCATGACCGTCGTCGCCTCGTGCGGCTTGGCGTCGGAAATGGACTGCGGGATGGAGATGTTCTTGGTGTTCGGCACGATTTCGTAGTCCGCCGCGTGCACGAGCAGGTACACGACGAGGATCGTCAGCATGTCGATCATCGGCACGAGCGCCGGCATGCCGTGGCCGGAACCACCGCCACCCCGTCCCGTACGACGTCTGTTGCGCGAGCGAATCACGTTGGCGCATCTCCAAGCGAGATCACAGGGAACAATTCACCGCGCGCCGGCTTGCCCTCGGCCGTGCCCTCGAAGGTCTTGACCGCATCCATGACCTGCACGATCGTGTCGTAGGGGACGTCCGCCTCGAGCAGGACCGTGGCATCGCGCTTGTCCGGGAACTGGGCCTTCACGCGCGTCAGGTAGGCGGTCATGGCCGCAAAGTCGTAGCCCGCGCTCGTATTCGCAAAGGTCGACAGCGGACCCGTGTTCTTGTCGGCAACGACCAGGCTGTCCTTGTGCACGATGACTTCGAGATCGAGCGTCGGCGGCAGATCCGGTGGATTACCCGCCTGCTGGGGCGGCAGGTTGAGTTCCAGGATGTTGGTCTTGGAAAACACCGCCGTGAAGATCAGAAAGAATACGAGAATCACCATGACATCAAGCATCGGAACGATATTGATATCGTTCCGACCCTTGTAGCGGCCGTGATTGCGGCGCTGGCGACCGGCGATCCGGGATCCGCTCACGCACGCGCTCCCTGACCTGCCGCACGCGGAGCAGCCGGCGGCGAAGCAGCCGGTGAATCAACGTCCGGGCGTCGCTCGGAGAGTGAGTTCAGGAACTTCATGCTGGCCACTTCCAGACTGTCGACGATGTTCGTCGTCTGCGTCTCGAGGAACATGTGGGCGAGCAAGAGCGTGATCGCGCAGATCAGACCGAGCGCCGTGTTGTTCATGGCGACCGAAATCGAGGCGGCGAGCAGGCTCGCCTTCTCGGCCGGGTTCGCGGTCGCGACCGCGGCAAAGGCGTGGATCAGACCGACGATGGTACCGAGCAGGCCCATCAGCATGCCGATATTCGCCAGCGCCGACAGCAGGTGCGTGCGCCGCTCCAGGCGGGGAATGATCTCGACGAGGCTCTCTTCCATGGCCTTCTCGACATCGTCGCGCCGGCGTGCCGAGGTGACGCGACTGAGTCCGTATTTCATGACCTGGGCGAGCGCCGTCTCCGACGTGTTGGCCATCGCAATGGCCTGACGGTAGTTGCCGGCTTCAAAAAGCGGCTTCAGATCGGCCCAGAAGGCCTTGTTCCCGAAACCCTCGCGGGTCAGGTAGATCAGGCGCTCGATCGCGATGACGAGGCCGATGATCCAGACCAGCGCGATGGGATAGAGGAATATCCCGCCCTGCCGGAAGAAGTTGACGATCATGTCCATGGGCAGATCTCCATAACTTTAGTTCCGCTGCCGGCGGATCGGACGTATTTAACTAAAACAGGCAAGGCAAGACTGTGACGCAGGTGCATAACTCAGCGTCCCGCGGCTGCCGGCGGCGCCGTCGCGCGATCCGGAGCCAAAGTTGCGTGATAGTCGACTTCCCGCCGGAAGACCTCCCGGTCTAGCGGCTGCAGCGCCTCGTCGACCAGGCTGTTCAAGGGCTTACCGACGAGGTCGCCCAGATCGGCCCGCTTCCAGGGGACAATCACGAGCACCTTCGGCAGCTCCCGGCTTCCCGTGACGGCGGTCGCATCGAGCTCCAGACGGTCGCGCGCCGGACCGGCCGCGTCCTTGGCGGCAGCGTCCTTGGCGCGACGGCCCTTGGCCGTCGCCGCGGCAGGCGATGCCGTGCGCGCCTCGGCGCCGGGTTGGGGAAGGGCCGGGTCCGCGCCGGGCGGATCCCCGGCCCGGGACGTCCCTTGCGCCACCACAAGTGTGACGAGCAGAAGGAATCCAGTCCGCCTCATTTTGCCTCCCGGGGAGCCGCGGCAGCGCGGCTCTTCGCGTCGGCCAGCCACCCGGCCAGCACCTTGTCCTCGCCGCCACCGAGCGCCAGCGCCTCCGCGTAATGATCCACGGCTGCGCCCGGCTGCTGCTGGTAGGTGTCGAGCAGTATGGCGAGATTACGGTGGACACGCGGGTTTTTGCCGTCGATCTCCAGCGCCGCGCGATAGGCGCTGCTGGCCTCATTCAGTCGGCCCAGGGATCGGTAGACGAGGCCCAGTTCGGCCTGGACCATGGCGTTGTCCGGGTCGCGCTTGGCCGCTTCGACCAGCGACCCCTCCGCGTCGGCCCACCGGGCCTGCCGGGCGTAGAGGATGCCGAGATCGAGCGGGGCTGCCCCAAGCGCCGGCGCCTCCGCCGCGAGTGCCTTCAGGGCGGATTCGGCATCGGCGAATTTACGGCTCCGGGCGAGGGACACGGCCTCGTCGAGGCGTGCCTTCAGCTCCGGGGTGTCGGCGCGCATGTCATAGTCCTCGCCGACCTCGGCCTTGCCGTACTTGCCGGGGTTGAGCTTGGCCAGCGCGGCCATGGAACGACGCACGGACTCGTCGACCGTACCCTGCTCGGCCCGGGCCAGGTTGACCTCGTGGATTGCGATCGCCTTTTCTTCGAACGGGTAGGCCTGCTCTTCCATCAGCGTGTCGTACTGCTCGCGCTCCTCGGCGGTCTTCAGGCTCGCCGGTCGCTCCGACTTGATCAGATCCTGCCCCAGCCGGCGATAGATCTCGGCGGTCTCGAACGTCGCCGCCGTCGAGACTTCGGCCACTGCGTAGTCATTTGCCTGCGAGTAGGCCTTCAGAGCCTGCTGCATCGCCGCCTTCTTGGCTTCCAGTGACTTCTTCAGCGGCTCGACGAGCCTGATGGCGTCAAACGCATCGCGCGCCGGCGCCGCCAGTTCGAGGCTGGCGGTCGCCGCGAGATACCGGCTGCGGTCGGTCCGCGCGGCACCGGCGCCACGGTCGGCGGCCACGATAGCCTCCAGCTGGCGTTTACGCGCCGCGCCGTCGCCGGCCGCCGCGGCCAGCTCGGCCAGTTTGGCCCGGGCCTCGAGGGCAGGCGCCAGCGGCTCCGGAAACTTCTGGACGTACGCGGTCCAGGCTGCGACCGCCCGGTTGCCGTCACCCGCCTTTTCGTACAGCGATCCCGCCTGGCTGAGGGCTTCACGCTGCGCCTCCGCGCTCTGGCCCGGCGTTGCCGCGATGCGCTCGTACTCGGCGGCCGCCTGACCCGCGCGACCCGTTTCGGCATACGCGACGGCGAGCTTGGCGGTGACCTGCGGCTGCAGCTCGTTCTGCGGAAAATTACGCCGGAAGCCCTCGAGGACGTCGATGGCGCGCGGCCAGTCCTTCATCGTCAGAAGCAGCGCCGCCGCGTCGAACTCGGCACTGGCACGGATCTTTGCGTTCGGCGCCAGAGTCGCTACCCGCAGATAGTCGTCAACCGCACCGGCGGTGTCGCCCTTCGCCTGCCGCTGTTCGGCCTGCTTGTAGACGGAGGCCGCGAGCCTCTCATCGATAGCCGCGCGGCTGGGATCGGTCGCCGGAAGGACCGCCTGGACGTGCCGGTAACCGTCCTCGGCGGCGCTGAACTCGGACTGCTCGAAGCGGCTGTTCGCGATGACCGTCCAGGCAGTTGACTGTTGCGCAGCAGAAGCCGGGGGCTCATGGCCGACCACCAGATTCGCCGCCGCGAGCGCCTTGTCGTAGTTCTTGACGTCGTAGAATTCCCGCGCACACCGCACGAGCACCGGCACGCTCTCCGGATGACCGGGGAAGGCCGTCGCGAAGTGCAGCGCCGACTCGAGCGCGGCTGCGTGCACGTCGGCACGCGAATCGGCGGCAAGCGCCGCCTCGTCCTTTTCGTAGGCGACAAGGGCGGCATAGCCCGCGGCCGCGGACTTTTCGTGCTGCGGATAGCTGTACGCGGTCCGTTCGTATTCCAGCGCCGCATCGTGGAATTGCTTGCTGTCGAAGAGCGTATCGGCAAGCAGGTAGTTGGTCTTCGGTGCCGCCGCGTCTTCCGGAAAAGAGCGGAGGAACTCGCGGTACCAGCGCGCCGCCTCCTGATAGTCGGAGGGCTTCTTCGACGCCTGGGCCTGCTCGTGGTAGTAGGCTGCCAGATCCTGAAGGTGGGTCTTCAGATGCGCTGCGACCTCGGGCGACCCGGCCGGCGTGCGCCCGGTCCAGAACGGACCCTGCAGCTTGTAACGTTCGACGAACTCCCTCTTGCCGTCCAGGACAAGAGAGGCGAAGCCGCCCTTGCGGTACGCCTCGATGGCAGCCTCGGCCAGGATCGGCGCCTCATCGTGATTGGGGTCGAGCTGCACGAACGCCCGGTAGGAATCGGCGGCATCCGTGTAGCGCTGCTGCGAGACGTACAGGTCGCCGAGGCTCGAATAGAGCAGCCAGTCGTACGGCCGCGATCCGTGGCGCTTTACCAGCGCATCGACCGACTTTGGGCCGTCCGCGTAGGACTCCGTCAGCACCATGGCCCGAAGCGTGTCATCGAGAAGTTCATGCTGAGGCCGTGACAACTTCTTGAGATCGACCATGCCGCTGCCGGCGCCGCGGCTGAGGAGCAGCCGGTCCAGCAGCATGCCGAACGAGTCGTTGGCCGCCTCGCCCTCACCCTGCTTGAACAAAGACCAGCCGTGCTTGTAGAGACTCTGTTCGTAAAACTCGGACTTCGGACCGGCTTTGACGACGGCGCCATAGGAAGCCTGCGCGTCGCGCCACCGCTTGTCGGAGAAGTAGATTTCGCCGGAGCGGAAATTCGCCTCGTCAACGTAGCGACTGTGCGGGTAGTCGCGCACCAGCGTCGCCATCGTCGCGAGCGCCTTTTCTCGTTGCTGGTCGGCCTCGTAGGCCCGCGCCAGCTGATAGAGGACACCGTCCCGCTTGGGATAGTCGGGAAACGTCGACATCAGGCCGGAATACAGAAGTATGGCGTCCTTGGTGTTCAGTGGCGATCCGTCGGCCAGCTCCTTTTCGATACGCTCGTACTCGCCGGCCTCGAGCTTGAGGTCACCCAGTCGTCGCGTCGCCTCGGCCCGCAACTCCGGATCGCCCGATTTCAGGTTCAGGAACTGCTCGTAGGTGTCGCGTGCGCGAGCAGAATCCGCACTGACGGGCTCCGCACGGCGGATCTCGACGGGCTTCTTCTTCAGATCCTTGAGAGTCGGCGCCTTGGGGTCTTCGGCGTGCACGGCGCCGGAGAGGACGACGAGAGCGGCACCGACCGCAAGAACGATTCGCCGCTGGAACGTCATGGTGCTTCCCCGGCGGCTTCGGCGGCTTCGGCGGCCGGCTTCGGCTTCACAGGCTCACCGTTGGCGGCCCGGTCGTAAAGCGTCGCGAGCGCATAGCGCGCCTGGAGCAGGTAGGAGGCCAGTCGCTCGCGCTGCGCGGTCAGTTCACCGACCGCGAGATCGGCGAGGTACCCGCCCTCAGCCTGGCGCAGGCGCTCGATCTCATTCCTGGCCGCAGCCATTCGCGGCCGCAGGGCAGCAACCCTCTCCGCAAAACCCTCGTCACGCGCAGGCACGCTGCCGATGGCGTCGTGGACCTGCGCCCAGCGTCCTTCCGTCTCGTGCAGCGCCGTCAGGGTCTCGCGGTTGTTCTTCCGGACGGCCCAGGCGCGCGCCTTGTACGCCGAGTGCATCTGCCAGTACAGCACGCCCTTGACGAGCCTGATTTTTTCCCTGGTCTCATCCGCATCGGGCTCGGTCGAATCGACCGCCATTGCCTCCAGCTGTTCCACTTTCGAATAGGTGGTTCGCTCTCGCACCGTACCGAGCGCCACGACATCGCCAGACGCGTCGGCGGCAGCAATTCGCGATTCGATGTCCGTATGACGGCGACGGAGCGATTCGAGGTCCGCGCCGGCAAGCCGCGCCTCGGCCGCGGGAATCTGCGTGGCATCGCGCGCCCGGCGCGTCTCTATCATGTTGTCGAACGCTTCGACGTTGTCGGTCCAGACGTCGAGGTTCTTCTGCAGGAAGAGCAGCTGGCGGTAGTTCTTCAGACCTTCCTGAAACTCGTTCCGCGCCAGCAGATGGTACAGGTAGCGGGACTCGGGCGCGTCCGGCAGGTTCGCCAGCTGCCACTGCCAGCCCATGTCGCCTTTGACGTCCGTACGGACGATGGCGGCCAGCAGCTTGCCGTCCTGGATAGCCCCGATCGACTCGTCGATCCGTGCCGACTCGGCTTCGAACTCCCGGACCGCCGTCTCGTAGAATTCGGCTGCCTGGCTGTTGGCACCGAGCTGAGCGTAGGCATACGGAACCGCGAGATAGCTTTCCTGGACCGCCGAATCGAGGACGTTGCGCCCGCGCAGCTCGAGCCACGGTGTCAGCGCGTCCTCATAGTGACCCGCCGCGCTTTGCGCCCAGCCAAGACCCAGCAGCGCCTTGGTCGACTGGGGACCCTCGAGGCGTACCCGCTGCAGTGCATCCTCGGCGTCGACAGGCCGGCCGGCCTGCAATAGCGCGTAGCCAAGCGCGAGATTCGCTTTGTCCCTGAGGGCCGCGGTTTCCCGACCCTGTGCCGGGCGCCTGCCCAGCGCGTCGAGTTCCCGACTGCCTTCCGCGAAGCGGCCGGCCCGGATCAGCGCCACGCCGCGGTTGAACTCCGCGTACCCGGCCCAGCCCGGCGGCGCGGTCCAGCCGTTCAGGACGCGAACAGCATCGTCGTAGCGCTTCTGCGCCAGGTAGGTTTCGGCCAGGAGAAGCCGACGCTCCGCTTCCATGCCTTCGGGCAGCGTTCGGGCTCCGGTCTGGGCCAGCACGTCTATCGCCTTGTCGAAATAGCCGCGCTGGTACCAGACCTTGCCGAGGTAGAACCGGGCGCGGTCCCGAACAGCGGGCGGAACCCCCGGACGATTGAGAACACGGGTAAAGATTTCACCCGCCTCGCGGTGCTGGCCAAGTGACAGGTAAAGCCCGCCCGCCAGCAGTTCGGCATCGGCCTGATGATGCGCAATGCGCCCCTGCTCCTGGGCAACCGTCAGTCGGGTCAACGCGCCGAAATAGTCGTCCTGGAAGAAATGGAACAGCACGTCGCCATAGGCCAGATCCTTGACCTCCACGGCCGGAAGCGAGGCGGCGGCGTCGACCGGTTCCTTCGCCTGGCACGCCAAACACAGCAGCAGTCCCGACAGCAGGCAGGACAGGCTCCCGCCGAGCCGGATGCTCCGCGGAACGTCTGACCTCACTCCCACTCCTTGATGGCGAACTCCGGCTGCTCGCGGCTTTCACGGTCGGAAATCTTGAGCTCAAGATACTTGGCGCCTACACCCTTCTCGAACGTGACGTGCGCACCGCGCTTGTAATCGCGTTCATGAGGACCCTGGCCCGTGAAGAACGCCACAAGCTCGTGCTTGCCAACCTTGAGGTTGCCCAGGTACAGCCGGTGCACGCCGCCACGATTCAGCGCATCCACCTCGCGTTCGGTATACAGGTAGTTGCTCACTTCCTTGTTGTCGACCTTCAGCTGGACGGAGTCGAGCTGGAAGAATGTGCCGACATCCAGCGAAAGGAATACTGCCACCTGAGTATTGGCCGGAAACAGCAGCTCTTCTTCAAGGACGAAGAGGTCCTTATTGAGGTCGATGACTTCCTTCTTCAGCGATTGAACGTCGCCGTCGAGGCTTTTGCCGTCGACCTGAGCCGTCGGCGCCGGCGGCTCCGGCGCGTCGGCCGCAAGCACCGAACCGCCCAGCACCAGGAATGCCAGCACCAGGGTCAGGAGACGGGTCAAAGACCATTGCAAGTTCATCGCTAAATCCTCAGATTCCGCCAGCGGCTCGAAGCAAACTATTCATCCAGGAGCTGGCGGACTTGCTGGACGAGATCCTGCTCATCACGCCGCGAATACTCACCATGCGCAAACCGCACAACACCGTTGCGATCGACCAGCATCGTCAATGGGACATCCGCAATCTGGTATGGCTTACCGGTGGCCTTGGCACTGTCAAACACGTGCAGAACACTTCCACCGTGCGCCGTGGCAAAGGCCGCTGCCTTGGCGCGGTCGTCATCGAGGCTGATGCCGATGACAACGAGACCCGCCGTCCGATACGTGTCGTGCAGCCGCGCGATCTGCTCAAGCTCCGCCTTGCAGCCTCCGCACCAGCTGGTCCAGAAGCCGAGCAAGACTACGTCGCCGCGATGATCGGACAGGCGGACGTTCCGTCCAGCCAGACCGCGCAGCGTGAAGTCCGGCGCCGCCTGGCCGATCAGCGGCGAACCGCGCGACGGCGTCTGCGCCCGGGCGATTCCACCACAGGCTAACGCCGCGAGGCACAAAGTGGCCGTCGCGCCCGACAGGCGCACGGCAACGCGCCATCGAGCGAAGCCGCCCGGCATCGCCGACAGTCGCCTGAAATCAAGCATGGCAGACGAGCCCCTTGCCCAAGAACCGCGGTTCGCTGACCGCCGAAGGCACGCAGTTGGGAGCTTCCGACCCGCATCGACCTCTGCGAATGCCATCAGGCACTTCGTAGGTGTCCAGGCGCCCGGCCACCAATTTCCCAACCATCCTGAAACAGGACGTATACAGATCCTGCCCCATGGCACGGCGTCCTTTTACAGTTGCGGTAAAACTCGCATAGCAACCTTGGAGTGTCAACGCGTTACGCGTCACATCGAAGCGACATCGACGTCGATGGCATCACGGTTTCGGCGACGCCGACGCGGCCGTCGCCAACTGGCGACAGTGATAACCGGAAGACCCTTCAGGACGGTGGCGGCCGGAGCTGTTCATCGTAAAGACGATGCAACAGGCCACGCACGGCCGCCATCGCGGACTCGGGGTCGAGCAACTGCTGCTCGACCAGCGTCGCCGCAAGCTCCCCCGCCGTCCGACGCCCGTCGATCAGCGCCAGGACGAAGGCCTGGATTCTGGACGCGAGGCCGGCCGTCTCGAAGCCGGCTCCGGCAGGCACGGCTACGCGCGGGTCCAGCAACCAGGCCGGTAGCGGTGGCGACGGCACGCAAGGTGCGGACGTGAGCTTCTGGCAGGCGAACGTCACGACCTGCTCGACGCGCCCGTGGCGACTCGCCGGGGAACGCATGTACGGCATCTCGAGCTCGTCGTGCTCGGGCCGCGAGAACCCCAGCGCCGGTATCCGGTCGAGTAGCTCATCAAGTCCATAGCGGTCCGCAGGGCGCCGGCCGATAAAGGTCACCGATCCGTGATTGATCCAGCTGCCCCCCGGGCGCAGGAGCCGATTGACCTGGCGGACGAGATCGTCGACCTCCCGATCGACGATATCCAGCAGCCATGGCGTCAGCACGGCGTCGAACGATCCTGCTGCGAACGGCGCGTCGAATGCGTCGCCGAAGACAAAGGAAAAGCCGGTCCGCACCGGGCGTGGCGCCGCCAGGTTGCGCAGGACCGCGCACTCCTCCGGCCGGCGCGGTGCTATGGGGAATTCATAGAGGCCGACCGCGGTGCCGTCCATCACCTGTCTGGCGGCCAGCAGCAACAGCGGGTTGATATCGAGCGCCACGGTCTGGGCCGCCAGCCCGGCCTCGTGGAGGTCGTAGGCCAGCCGACAGCCACCGGCGCCGAGAACCAGCAGCCGACAACCGTCCTGCCGCGGCAGCCACCGCGCCACGGCCGTCAGGGCAAGGTCGTTTTCCTCATCACCCCAGCACCAATCACGATGGAGATTGGTGTAGTAGGAGTGCAGATCCTGGCGCCGTGGAACCGTCACCGCGAAAGCCTTCATCATGGCGCCATCGGTGGCCCGGGTCGAGAAGTCCAACGGCTGCAGCAGCTGCGCTATCGCCACGCGTTGCTCGCGGTAGGCAGCGGCCAGCCGCCGGAGGCGGCGGCTCGTGGCCGGCGCGGGCGCAGCAGCCGACAGGTCACGCTCGATCAGGCGCTCTTCGGTCGCGAAATCATCGAGGTAGAGGCGCAGGCGATTACGCCACTCGCCAAGAACCAGAGCAGGTTCGCGGTACAGCCAGGGTATGCCGGCCAGTTGCGGATAGTGGGTCCCGCAAGCGACACAGGTGATGACCTGTGGTCCAGAGACGGCGACCCCGCCACAGCAACGGGGACAGGCCAACAGGTGCATTCCGCTCGCGTCCATCCGTGGAGGATGCAGCGCGGGAAGCAATCCCGCAACGAGGAACTCGCGACCGGCGCTACACGATCTGCGGAAACGCTATCAGGCTGTCGTATTGGGACGCCAGCAAACCCGGCGAGGCGCCGTTCGATTGCAGCAGCGAGGCAAACTGCCCCTGCATCCCGTGCAGCGCCATGTAGTTCAGGATGACGGTCTGGACGAGCAGGTTGACTGAATTCGCGGCCGGACTTGCCGACGTGTCGACATTGCCGTCGGTGGTCATGCTGCCGATTTGATTGCGGATCGCTGTCGTTCGGCCCTTGGGGTTGTAGACAAGGAAGAACGGCGCTGCAACCTGACCATTATCGCCCTGCCACATGAACTTGCCGCGACCGTCGACCGTCGAGTCGACCGTGGTGTTGGCGTTGATGCCGCCATCGGTGAACACGTAGACCATCAGCGGCTTACCGCGCCGAGCCGCGTATTCGAGGCACGCACCGATGCAGACGCCGGCGTGGAAATTGCGCAGTTCGCCGGTCGCCCGCCCCTGCCCGTGATAGTCGTAGCCACCGATCTGTACGGTGCCGGCGCCGGCGTAGCCGTTCACGACGAGCTTCATCACTGCCGCCGTCTTCTGCAGGTCGCGATCGGCCTGGTACTCGGCCTGGGTGAAGATACCTGCGCCGCCGACGATCTGCGGATCGACATCGGGGTTCAGCACGGTTGAGTCGGGGAACTGTTCCGCGAGGTAGGCCGTCTTCACGTAGTTGCACTTGGCCTGGGTCTTCAGAGCCGCGTCGTTAACCGTCAACGTGCTGACCTGATCGATCTTCTTGTTGGAGATTCGCGAGATCGACTCCAGCACCGCCACGGCATCGGCAGGCGCCAGCAACTGCGTCAGCAGCCCTGTATTGACGAGGCCGGCCGAATCGCTGCCCTTGGTAATGACGCTCGGCGTCCAGGCCGGGATGATTTCATCCGCGGGCGCCATCGAGCTCCCGCCCGACGGAGTCGCGTTGGTGCCGATCAGCCGCAGCAGCTGCCCGTTCGCTCCCGCCATAGCGATGCCGTACATCGGATTGTGCGGATTCGTGTCGGTGTCGTTCTGGGAAACCGCCGGAATGGTGGCGCCGTTGACACCGGCCTGGGTCGCAGCAGCGGCACGGGTCTTGATGCCGCGCAGGATCGCGCCGTCGGTGTGCCAGAGGAGCCCCAGACTGGAGTCGATGAAATTGGCCGTCGCATTGCCGTTCGGGACCATGCTGGGCGGCAGACCCTGCAGCCCGTAGCCGGCGACCGACAGGAAGTTCGTCTGCTTGCCGGCCACGCCGGCGAGCACCTCGGACCCGACCAGATTCCCGCCGCCACTCAGGTCAAAGCAGATGAACGGAATCTTGCCGGCACCCAGAGAGATGTTGCAGCCGCTCGTGTCAAGCGTCAGCGCGCCCGCCGGCCGAGAAGCGAGCATGCCAAGCACGCCCGGCCCGACGACCGCAGCACCGCCGGATATGAATCCCTGCGCGAGGAAGTCGCGGCGGGACACCGGCCGCTTGTGTACGCCCTCGTGCCGGATGGGCTCGTGCAGCTTGAGTGCTCGCGGTGATTTGCGACGAATGAGCATGCGATTACTCCACTACCGTCGCGGCGCCGCCAATGGCAGCGGCGCAGACGGCTTTGACGATGACGGCGGTTCGCCCGGCCGGGCAGCCGGATCCGCAGGCCGAAAGTTTCGTGATCAGATTGCCAAGTTCCGTACTGACGTCACTGGGCAGCGGATTGGTCGCGAGATTCTGGTTGAGCGCATGTGCCAGAAGTGGCGAAATCACCAGATTGGCGCCATTGCCTGCGAAGGCCGCCGACGGCGCGGCAGAGAAATCGAAACCAGGAAAGTACGCCGCGCTCGCCACAGGGTCCGAGACCAGTGAGTCGCAGTACTGGATCGCCATCTGGGAAATCGCGACCTGGTGCGAGGCGGAGAAGGACGCAAAGTCGTCCGTCGGCGGCAGGGATTGCTGCAGGTTGGCGAAGAGCGCACTGACCTTGGCATTTCCCTGCGGTACGCCTGTCATCGTCGACAGCGTGGCGTTGACCCGCCCGTAGTTCTTCACGCCGATGTCGGACGGAAGGGGCAGGTCGACCGGCGGCGGCGCCGCGTAGACGCCCGGCGTGCGCACATTCGTGGACGCGCCGAGCTTCTCGAAGGTCAGGAAGAAGAGGTCGGATGCCGGACCCTGTGACAGGGGGACGATGGTGCCTACCGGGGAGAGCGGGAAGCCGGCACCGGCCTTGTACCCAGCAGCACTTACGGTCAGATCAAGAGGCACGTAGGCCTGACCGACCGCAGGCTCCTGGCCGTTGATTCCGATCCGCATTCCCTTCAGGGCGAAACTCGGCGGTGCGGCGGTTGAGTTCAGGACGATGAACGCCGGCGCAGTGAAGAGGTACGAGTAGCTGTCGTACTGGCTGACAAGGAACATCACGTAGGCATTCGGAACGCCTACCTGCGCGCTGATGTTGAACAGCAGGTAGTAGCGCTCACCGACGCCCGCGTTGTAGTTCAGCCCGACCTGGGCAGGCGTCAGGGCGCGGTTGTATACGGCCACCAGACGCAGCACGCCGGCAAAGGGATTGGTGTTGGACACCTCGTTGCCGAGGACGAGCGCGTATGTGTTGTCCCACGCCGAGAAGTCGCCTCCCTTCTGGGGATCCCCCGACGCCACCAGAGCACCGTTGACGTAGATCTGGCGCCCGTTGATGGGGTCGTATGTCAGCACCACGTGCTGCAGCGTCGCCTGGGCGACCTGGTTCGCGTTGGGCGTCGAAACGGCCGGCATTCCGTTCGCGCTCGTGTGCGAGTTCTGCAGCAGGAAGTCATAGTTGTACATCGACTGGCCAAGCGTGAAGTTCCGGTTCGCCTTGCCCCCGGAGTAGCCGACGATGTAGGCGTTCGCCTGGGTCACGTTGGCCGGCGCCACCCAAGCCTCGATCGAGAATTCGCCCGTCGACGTGATCTGGCTGTAGAGCTTGGAACTCGCTCCACTGGTACCCTGCAGCTTGCCACCGGGCGCAATGTTGACGCCCCAACCGCCGACCCACTGGACATTGCCGGAGAACGTCAGGTCGATGGAAGGCTCGACACCGCTCGTGTCGTAGGCCACGGTGCCGGTGCCGGTCTTGAACTCGTACTTCGCGATCAGGCTGCCCTCGTAGCGGCCGGTGCCGCTCGCGACCGTGCCGTCATAAAGCTTCAGGGCCTTGGAAAGGACCCACGACGGATCAACGTTAGTGACCGGAATCTTGCCGGCCATCGCCTGTACCGCGGCGAGCATGGTGGCCGCGCTGGTCGCGCAGTCAGGCGCCCAGCAGTTGTGGGCCTCGTCGCGGAGCCTGGCGACAAAGCGCGAGTTCGCCGGATTGTTCAGATCGATCTTCTGCTGCGCCTCAACGTAGGCCGCCAAGATCGACGCTGATTTTGACGGATTTGCCGTCCCCGGATCATTGGGATCGGTCTTCTGCGTCGCGAAGAACGGCGACTGCGGTGCCGCCGCAGTCGGCGAGTGGCAGCGCGAGCAGTACTGGCTGAGGAGCGGGTACACCGTCGTCGCAAAGGCCGTGGGATCGGTCGGCATCGCGCGGCCACCGGCCGGGGCAATGACAGGCGGGACCTGCAACACGACCGCCTGGGCGGCCGAGGCGTGGGTTACGCCCGCCCAGTTGTTGATCCAGGTAGTCAGCTGGTCCGCGCAGGCGGAGTTGCTCGCCAGCCAGCAATGGTGACCGCCTCCGACCTTGGCCACCATGATCGACTTCGACGGCGTCGACAGGTCGACGACGGCACTGGCCGCCTGGTAGGCAAGGTTGATGTCATCGCTGCGCGCGAAGCTGGGGGACTGGTTTCCCTGCACGTGACAGCTGCCGCACCCCGAGATCGATCGCAGGTTTATCCAGAGCGAATTCTTGAATGCCTGCACGTCGGCGCTGGCTGGCGCCGGGCCGCTGTAGGTCACCGCCTGCGGCGCCGTCGTGTTCGGATTCTGGACGGTCTGGACACTGCTGCCGCCGCCGCACGCCGTCAGGGCGAGCAGCGCGCCGAGGGGAATGGCGCGCAGGGCACTCTGGAACCGCAAAACCATTGTCGTGGCGATTTTCATGTTGTGCTTCCCTCAGGTGCCGCTGCAGTAGGCCGCGGCATCGGCGAACACGCGCTTGAGCTTGTAGCCCTGCGACTTGAACGTGCCGACCATGGTCTTGACCTGACTGCGATCGGCATCATTCGACGGCGGCCGCAGGCACATCGCTGTGAATACCTTTTGCACCTGGCACTGGGCGAACTGGTCGCTGTTGCCAAGCTCTGCGCCGAGCGACTTTGCTCCGGCGCCGGACCCCGGCAGTGCCGCACTCCATCCGAGCAGAGAATTCGGGCCGGCGCGCCAGCGGTTGGTCCAGCTGTCGTCAGGCGTGACGAAGCCGGTCGGAAACGTCGTGTTGTTATGGAAGTACTTGCCGACCACCTTGCCCGGCGTGTACTGGATAGAACCGGTGCTTGGGTCTGTCGCGAACACGAAGTCGTAGTACGCGAATGCCTGGGCCATTGGGTCCATGCCGCTGTGGCAGCCGATGCAGTTATTCATGAACACGCGACTGTCACCGCCCGGGCTGCGGCTGACGTCCTGGCGGATTCGGTCGGGCGGCCGGCTGGTGTCCATGACGTCGGTGACGTCCTTGCAGAGATGGTTGATCAGGGTAAAGCGGAACATCGCCCGGTTGGTGCCGAGGGCGAAGAACGCCTGTGCGGCGGCTCGGGTCGTCATGATGCCGGCGGTCGCGGCCGCCGGGATGCCGGTGACACTGGATTGCGTGGCGGGTACCAGTACGGACTTGTCACCGAGGTGGGCGCCGCTGCTCTCAAGCTGGGCGTAATGGTCATTGTTCGAATTCGAGTAGGCAGGCAAGCCCTGCCCGGAGGCACCCACGTAGAGCAGGTCGGCGGACAGCAGCGTGTTGAACGGCACGTCATCCCGCACCATGCCAATGACGGTGGCCACGTAGTCATTCAGGGGCGCGTATTGCGTTTGCGCCCGGTTGGTCCACGGCATCGCAAAGTTCTTCAGGACGACCGTGTAGAAGTTGTCATTCTGCATCGCGGTCATGGCCGCATTGACGGCCTGGCCATTGCCTATGTCGGTCGCCATTGAAGTGAGCACGGCTTCCGTCGGTGGTACACCTGCCAACCGTGCGTGCATCCGCGCCGCCTGTTCGCGCGCCCCGGCGTGCGAGACCATGGGCAGCAGGGTCAGCAGCAGGGCGAGCACTCCGTAGGCGCCGACCAGCCGCGCTTCACGCAGGGCGCGATGGCGTCGACATTCGATTCCGGTCATCCATGACGAAGCTTTCATCGCGTACCGCTCACGTGGCTTAAGGGACGTCCTGCGCGGAACTATATGGATCGACTTCACGTTCCGTAATGTCTCGACACGGCGACAAACACAGAGCCGTGAACTGCGTCTCGTAACGATCCCTCCGTGCCGGGAAAGTCGCTCCTGAGCGACAGTCGAAAGTGCGGGGATCCGGCAGCCGGACCCCTATAATCGGCCGGCCGTAACCTGTTCACCGATACCGTGCGCATCTCCCAGCCGGACCGCGCGCGGCCGAGCACAGGATTGGCCGGCGTGAACCGCCAGGATCTGATCGCCCGGGAAAGAACGCGAGGCCCGACCGCCATGACCCAGCCCCAGATACGCCGTGACTTTGCTGTGCGCGTGCTCGGACGGTGCGCCGTTGCCCTGGCCGTCGCAGCCATTGGCCTCGTCGGATGTTCCAGCGGTGGACTGAGTGGCGCAACGCTGGGCAAGACCGCGCAAAATGACCCGGTGTCTCCCGATTTTGCCGTCGCCTACATCAAGCGCCGTCTGCCAGCCGTGTCCGTGGCCGGCGCTGCCACGACGACTCTGGTCGACGACGTTCGGGTGCAGCGTGTCTGGAACGGACCGGCCGACGTTTTCATGCGGCTCAGCGCCTCTCCGAGCGCCACCGAGACGAATATCACCGGGACGCTGACCCAGGGCCGCTGGGACGCCCGCGATCTCGACGTGTCCTTCGACGGCAAGAAGCTGCTGTTTTCCCTGCGCCCGCCAATCGACCCGATGGGCGATCCGCTGGTGCAGCCGGTCTGGTCCCTGTACGAGTACGACACGACGACAAAGACCCTGCGGCGGGTGATCGCCTCCGACATCGTTGCCGCCGAAGGCCACGACGTGGGCGGCCATTACCTGGCGGATGGCCGGATCCTGTTCTCGTCCTCGCGCCAGCGTGGCGCGAAGGCGGTGCTGATCGACGAGGGGAAGTCACAGTTCTCGGCTGGCCTTGAAGGCGGACCGGGCACCAATTCGCAACGGAACCTGCCGGCATTCGTCCTGCACGTGATGGATGCCGATGGCACCAACATTCACCAGATCGACTTCGGCCAGGATCATGACGTGGACCCGTCGGTAATGCCGGACGGCCACATCGTCTACAGCCGATGGGATGCCATCAACGGCTCTGGCATGCAGCTTTACACGATCGCCGCGGACGGCAGCGGCGAGCAGCTGCTCTATGGACGGAACAGCCACTTTTCGGGCACGCCTGCCACGAGCCCAGTGCAGTTCCTGCAGCCGCGCGCGCGCCGGGACGGCAAGATCGTGGCGATCCTGCGTCCATTCCCGACGCTTCCCGCGGCCGCCAACGTCACGACGTACGCCGGCATTACTCCGGACGGCAACACGGAGTTCGGCGGCGACCTCGCGCTGATCGACCAGGCGAACTACGTGGAGTACTTCCAGCCGACGGCCGCGGACCCGACGGCCGTTGGACCCGGCCAGACTCGGCTGGTCGTCAACAACGTCTACACGGCGGCCGGCCCGTCGCCCGGCGGGCGCTTCGCCAGCGCCTATCCGCTGAACGACGGCAGCAACCGGCTGCTGGTCAGCTGGACGCAGTGCCGGCTGGTGGTCGCTGGACTCTTTCAGCCCTGCACGACTGACGCGCTCGGCGCCGCCAAGCTGACCACGGCGCCACCGCTTTACGGGATCTGGGTCTACGACCCGGCGAAGTCCACCCAGCAGCCGATCGTGACGCCGACCGAAGGAGTCATGTACTCGGACATCCTGGCCATGCAGCCGCGCGTGGTTCCACCCAACCTGAGCCGCGATGCGGTTGCCGGTGTCGACTACGACCAGTCGCTCGGGACGCGCGGCGTCGGCATCCTCAATATCAAGAGCGTTTACGACTTCGATGGCAAGGTGGAGCTGTCTCCGAGCGGCGGCGGAGTGAGCATCACCACGCTGCGGGATCCCGGCCAGACGACGGCGGACCAGCGGCCGGCGCGGTTTCTGCGCCTCGAGAAGGCCGTCGGCCTGCCGGACAAGAACACCCTGAAGAAGCTGCCCGGCTCGGCCTTCGGAGCCAGCAGCTTCATGCGTGAAATACTCGGCTATGCGCCGATCGAACCCGATGGCTCGGTCCAGATCGAGGTCCCGGCCAACGTGGCCTTCATGATTTCGGTTCTCGATGCGGACGGGCGGCGTATCGGCGGGACCCATCGGAACTGGCTTCAGGTGCGTGCCGGCGAGGTCAAGACCTGCAATGGCTGCCACACTCCCGGGCGGGACGCCGCCGGCGCCACCAATCCGGCCCACGGCCGGGCGAACCTGTATCCGGCGCTGAACCCGGGCGCGCCGACCGTCGGGCAACCGTTCCCGAACACGGACCCCGCGGTCCTCGGTCCGCCGGGTGCCAAAAAGCTCGGCAGCACCATGGCCGAGGAGCGGGCACGCGTGGGCTGTACGTCGACCCAGCTGGCACCGAATCTGGCGGACTGCGCCTATCTCCGGCCGTCGGTGGACGTTCTTTTCACCGACGTCTGGACGGCGCCGGCCCTGGGCCGCGGCACCGACAAGCCCGTCGCCCTGAAGTACGCCGACCTCGTCACGCCACCGCCGCTCTCGGCCACGTCGGCGAACTGCGCGACCGGCTGGACCGCTCAGTGCCGGATCGTCATCCACTATCCCGCCCATATCGCTCCGCTGTGGGCCGTCATCCGCCAGACCAAGGACGCCGGAGGCACGGTGGTCAACGACCAGACGTGCGTCTCCTGCCACAGCCGGAAGGACGCCGCGGGCCAGCCGCAGCTGCCCGCGGCATCGCTCGAACTGACCGCGACGCCCGGTGCCAACGCCGCATGGCTGATTTCGTTTGAGGAGCTCCTGTTCCCCCGCCCGCCGCTGGCGCTTAATATGGGCATAATCTCCCCACTGCTGGTCACCGTGACCGATCCGATTACCCACCTAACGACCCAGGTACCCGCCCCACAGCTCCCCGCCCCCATGGTTGGCGGCAGCGCCCGGGCGTCGACCACTTTCTTCGCGCTGTTCGCGAATCCCGCGGATCCGGCGCACTTCCAGGCGTTGTCGCCGGCGGAACAGCGCCTGATCAGCGAATGGCTGGACATCGGCGCCCAGTACTACAACGATCCCTTTGCCGTTCCCCAGTAATCGCATGACCTGTCGCCACCACCTTCTGGCCTCGCTCGCTTTGGCCGTCGCCAGCGCAAGCGTTGGGGCGCAGGACACGCCCTCAGAACCGGCAATTGCTCCGGCGACGATTGCGGCGGCCGCCGACGAGAGGCCGCGCGCGCTCGACTCGAGCCACTACGTCGAGGTGAAGGTCGCCGATCCGTACCTCGAGATGCGCACGGGACCGGGCAGGGGCTATCCGGTTACGCGGGTCGTGCCACGAGGGGCGCGAGTCGACGTCCTGATGCGGCGCACCGATTGGTACAAGGTCCGCGACGACCAGGGCAAGGAAGGCTGGGTCGACCGCGAACACATGGAACAGACCCTGCTCGCCACCGGCGACAAGCTGAAGCTCGATGACCCGGCGAGGCGGGACTACGAGCGCAGCCCCTGGGAAATCGGCTTCCAGACCGGCAATTTCGGCGGCGGAAACGTCAATTCGGCCTACGCCGGCTACGCGTTCAATGACAACCTGAGTGTCGAAGCCGGACTGGCGCAGACCCTCGGCAAGTCGTCCACCAGCGTGCTCGGCACGATTGGCCTCACCCACCTGTTCGCCCCCCGCTGGCGGATCGCGCCATTCGTCGACATCGGCACCGGTGTCGTGCGCATTTCGCCCAAGACCACCATCGTCGAACCGGCGAACCGCCGGGAACAACTTGGGTACTGGGGTCTGGGAGCGAAAGCCTATGTTTCGCGCCGCTTCCTGTTCCGGCTGGACTATCGCAGCTACGTTATTTTCACGCAAAGCGCTCAGAACGAGGATCGAAGGGAATGGAAAGCAGGATTCGCGTTCTTTTTCTGATGCTTAGCCTCGCGGCCGTCAGCGTGACCTCGACCGGTTGCGCGCTCTGGCCGTTCGGGCGCCATCATCGGACGGAAGCGGCCCCCACGGAGGCGAGCGACGCCACCGGGTCTTCGCCTGCCGTCGTCGACCCGACCGTGACGCGCCGCAAGGTGAAGACCCCCAAGATTAAATCGTCTGATTTCGAGCTCGGCGTCTATGCCGGTTCGTATTCGGCGCAGGACTTTGGCGTCAACCCGGTTTATGGGGCCCGTCTCGCGTACCACATCTCGGAGGACTTCTTCGCCGAGGGGCTGATCGGCACGTCCAAGACCGGTCGAACCAGTTATGAAGAGTTGTCGGGGTCATCACAGTTGCTGACCGACAGCCAGCGCAAACTGACCTACTACAACATGGGATTCGGCTACAACCTGTTCCCCGGTGAGGTGTTCATCGGCCGCAATCGGGCGTTCAACTCCGCCGTTTACGTCGTTGCGGGTGTTGGCGCGACGAAGTTCGGCGGCGGTACGCATTTCACGGTAATGGCGGGTGCCGGTTATCGCCTGTTGCTGACCGACAAGATCGCGGCGCACCTGGACGTCCGCGATCACGTTTTTCAGAACGACCTGCTCGGCTACCAGAAGACGGTGCACAACCTCGAAAGCACGCTGGGCGTAACAACGTATTTCTGAGGAGAAGACGATGGCGAAACCTCATAGTCGCAACCTGCTGGCACACCTCGCGTGCGCCCTGCTGATCGCCCTGCCGCTGACGGCGGGTGCTGCGGGCCTCAAGGTCGGCGACCCGGCGGCGGACTTCACCCTGAAGTCGCGCAATGGCGAGCCGGTCAGCATGGCCGGTCTGAAGGGCCAGGTCGTCCTGATCAATTTCTGGGCTTCCTGGTGCGGCCCGTGTCGCCAGGAGTTCCCGTTACTGGACACGATTCATAAGAAGTACAAGAAGCTTGGCTTCACGGTCATCGGCCTCAACGTCGAACCGGACAGCAAGGACGCGGAGGCGTTTCTCAAGCAGAACCCCGTGTCGTTCCCTATCGTCTACGACCCGAATGACGACCTGTCAAAACGCTACGGCATCGGCGGAATGCCGAGCGTTGCCCTGGTCGATCGCAAGGGGATCGTCCGGTGGATGCACAAGTCCTACAATGCCGGGGACGAAAATGAATACATGGACCAGGTCAGAAGCCTGCTCGCGGAGAAATAGCGTGAGCTTCGGCGGAAGAGTGCTTGTCTGCTCGCTGCTTATCGCCGGCACCGGCGCCTGCGGCCACGTCGAGCCATGGGTGAAGCCCTACGAGCGGGAAAAGCTCGCCGACCCGATCATGGCCTGGGACCGGGCCCCACTAGCCACCGGCTATTCGCTGCACGTCCACGAGAATCGCGAAGCGGCGCGTGGCGGCAACGGCGCGGCCGGCGGCGGCTGCGGCTGCAACTGACACAAACCGAAACCGCCACGATGCTGTACCGGATCGCCCTGCTCTTCCTGCTCGCGTCGCTGCTCGGACCCCACGTCGGGCGGGCCGAAGTGCTGCCGCCCGACGAAGCGGACATCATGTACAAGCACTATCAGGGTGGCGGAATCAAGGCCGAGGGTCCTGCCTATCTCGTTCGGAAAAGCGTCACGCAGAACGCGTCGGTTACCGCGAGTTACGAGGTGGACCAGGTCACCGGTGCATCCATCGATTCCGTGGTCAGTGGCGCGAGCCCGATTCGGGAGGAGCGCAAGCAGAAATCCCTGGGCGCCGAGTACCTCGCCGACAAGACGACGTATGGCGCCACCATCATCTCCAGCGTCGAGAACGATTACGACTCGAGCACGGTAAACGGCACCATCAGTCAGTCGATGTTCGGTGACCTGACCACGGTGACCCTCTCGGCCAGCCGCGGCTGGGACATCATCACCCGGCGCGTGAAGTCGAGCTCCGGCAAGACGGTAAGCGACCCGACGTTCAGGGCCCGGCTTGATCGGCGCCAGTGGTCCGTCGGCGTGTCACAGATCTTCTCGCGAAACCTGATCATGGGCTTTGATTACGAGGCAAACACCTCGCAGGGCTACGAGCAGAATCCCTACCGAACCTATCGCTACGTCGACCCGCTGGCTGGTGCCGGTTACAGCTTCGCACCCGAGGTCTACCCGACGACCCGCACGGGGAATGCGTTCGCGGTCAAGGCGCGGTACTACCTGCGCTGGCGCGCGGCCGTGAGCGGCGGTTACCGGTACTACACCGACACGTGGGGGATTCGCGCCCACACCTTTGATGTCGGATACACGCAACCGCTGCTGCACGATCGACTGATTGCGGACGCCGGATTCCGCTACTACACCCAGCGGCACGCCAGCTTCTATTCCGACCTTTTTCCACGCATCAATTCGCAGAATTATCTGGCGCGGGACCGCGAACTTTCCTCTCTGTACACAGAGAGCCTGCACGCCTCTCTGACGTACGAGCTGCCCAAAGCACGATGGAAAGCCATCAAGCGCAGCACGGCCTCCGTGCACGCCGAGGAACTGTTGTATCGCTACCGCGACTTCCTCAACGCGTCGGTCACCGGAGTCCCGCCGGGAACCGAACCGAGATACAGCAATTCGGCCCTCAACCTGATGCTGCTGGCGACCTTCTACTTCTGAGGCGCCTTGACCGGTGGCGGTTCAAGTCCCTTCGAGTAGGTAACCTTTCCGTTCTTGTCGATGACCACGGCATCGAGGCCTGGGTTCCGCTCGATCAGCTTGAGTCCCTCAACGGGCCCCTTGACGAATACGCCCTTTGAGAATCCTTCCGTATCGGTCGCCGTCGGGCCGATGATCGTCACGCCGCGTATTTCCGTCGGGCTTTTGCCGGTCTTCGGATCCAGAATGTGGTGATACCGAACACCGCCCTCTTCGAAGAAATGCTCGTAGTCACCGGATGTCGATACTCCGACATCGGCGAGTGGAATCTTGGTGACGATATGATCACGGTCGAAAGGATTCCGGATCGCGATGATCCAGGGCTTGCCCCGTCGGTCTCCGAGCAGACGCGAATCGCCGCCGGCCGTGACGATGGCGTTCCTGATCCCGAAGCGATCACGCAGCATCTCGATGCACCGGTCAGCCGCCCAACCCTTGGCGATACCTCCGAGATCGATGCGCATGCCGGGCTTGGCGAATCTCACCGAATGCGCGACCGGATCAAGCAATAGGCTGCGGAAGTCAACCGACGGCAGGGCCGCCTTGATCGCGGCGTCGGTCGGATGGACGTGTCGGCGGTAATCGTACAGATAACCGACGCTGGCATACGTGATATCGAAAGCACCGTCGGTCAGCTCGGAGTAATGAACGGATTTCTGGATGACATCGAAGAGTTCCGGATCAACGACCACCGGCTCGACGCCGGCCCGCGCGTTAATGCGACTGAGCTGGCTGTCCGGAAGGTAGTGACTCATCAGCTCGTTCACATGGCGCATGAAGTCAATGACCGCATCGAGCGCCTGGGCACCGTGCGCGGGATTGTCATCCCACACCTCGGCGTAGACACGGGTGCCCATCACCGCGTCCTCGCGGGACATCCAATCCGCATGCGCCGTTCCGGCGCACAGGAACACGCAGGCAAGGCCGGTCAGGGATCGGGTCAGCACGGTTTCACTCCTCGGACGTAGTATCATTATCGCACGTGAAAGGCCGCGCGGAATCGACCTCGGCGGCGCGGGGAACAAATAGCGCCGAGGAATGGTCTACAGGTCGACCGGGCGGTTGGGACTGGACGGGCGCGGACCCGTCGGGAGGAGACGCGATGCTATCGGTCTGTGCGAGGACTTGGCTTGTGATTGCGGGGCTTGCGGTCGCAGCGCTTCCGGCCGTAGCCGCCCCCACCAAGGAAGAGTCGCGAATCATCGCCGCGACCGCCATTCTCGACCAGTGGCAGCAGATGCCCGACCTTTCGATCCCGGATCGGCTGCTCGAGCGTGCCCAGGGCATCGCGATATTCCCCAGCGTGATCAAGGGGGCCGTCATCTTCGGCGGCCGTCTCGGCAGGGGAGTGGTCATGGTTCGGGACGCCAAGGGCGACTGGTCGAACCCCGCCTTTCTCACCCTTGCCGGAGGTAACGTCGGCTTCCAGTTCGGGGTGGAAGCGGCGGACGTGATTCTCGTGTTCACGACCCGCCGCGGGATCGAGGGCCTCAGTGGCGGCAAGGTCACTATTGGCGTCGACCTTGCCGGCGCCATCGGCCCGGTAGGCCGGCACATGTCCGGCGCGACGGATCTCGGCTTCAGCGCCGAGGTCTACTCCTATTCGCGCGCCCAGGGCCTGTTCGCGGGCGTTGCCGTGGACGGCACGTCAATGAGCGTCGATCACGGCGCCAACTCCCGCTACTACGGCCAGGATGGCCTGCTCGCGTCGGAGATCTTCGCCGGCAAGGCGCGGCCTCCGGCCAGCGCCACGGCACTGGTCGGGGCGGTCGATCGCCTGGTTCGGGGCGGAATGCCGCCGACCCAGACGCCGGCTGCGACGCCGGCGGCCGGAACGCCGAGAGACGCGGCCAACGGTGGCGCTCCGGCCAATCCCCGCCCCGACGACAAAGGCCTGGAATCCGGCGGCGCAACGACCTTTCCGCTCGACCCACCGCGCTGAAACCGCGCGGGCGGACCCGTAGCGTGCCGTTCAGGGCAGGGGGCCGGCCGCCTGGACGAGGGATAACACGGCTCGCAGGTCGGCCCCTGCCAGGTTACGGACGTAGCCATCGGCGACCAGGTAACTGGAGCCGACGCCGTAGCTCCCGAGATCCTTTCCGCTCCGACTGAAGGTCACGGTGTAGCGCGGATTTGGCGACTCGGTCCACGGCCGGTGCCAGCCGTCCGGCCTCGTGGCGACGACCTGGTAGAAAGCGGCAACCGTGGACGGGTCATTCACGTCCCTGATGTCCGCGCGAGAGCCCGCCTCGCGGTCGGCGATCCGAACGCGGTCTGCGAGGGCCAGTTCGCCAAAGTTCATGCGCTGCGGCGCGGGTTCGGTCACGCACGCCGCGAGGGCGGCGACGGCAGCGGCCGTCGCCATCCAACGCGTCAGTCTGGCGGACTCTGCAGCCACAGTTCCCCCGTTCGGCAGTCGGACTCGGCGACCCACCGGCAGAACCCTCCGCCAGCGATCCCCCTTCCCTGACAGATCATAACCAGAAGGCACTGCGCCGGCCACTTGGCGGCCCGCGCGCCGGGTTTCGACGACCCGCTTCTGCGGTATGCTGGCACCGCGCCAAACAATAGCGGCACGGGAAGTCGGGCACCAGGACAGCGGGACTCCCGTCGCAGCGCATCAGGCCATGGGCATCGGAGGGGCAGCGATGGCGAAGCCTGACGACTCGGCACGGCGTGCGCCGAGTGGCCTCAGCGACCTGGTACACGCCTTCGCAACGCCGGTGCTGGCAGCGACGACCGACGGGCGGATTGCCGTGGTGAACGACGCGGCGCTCGCGTTACTGGGGTTCGACCGTGTCGCCCTGTTAGATGCGCCGCTCGCGGGCGTACTTCCTGACGCCGCCCAGCTGGTCGGCAGCGCGCACGTGTTTGCGCGCCACCGCGACGGCAGCCTGCTCCCGGTCAACGCCACGGCGACCGTCATCGATGACGTGGGCGGCAAGCTCCGCCTGCTGTCGCTGGCCCTCGCCGATCAGGTACTCGCACCCGAACGGCGCGCCGGCCTGCGCAGGGAAGAGGCCGCCCGAGCAATAGCCGACCAGGAAGCGATCGTCGTCACCTCGATCGATTCTGTCACCGGGCGACCCGACCTCATTCGCTATGTCAGCGCCGGCTACACGGGACTGACCGGCACTGCCGCCGACGACCTTCTGGGCAAGCCCGCCAGCGCGCTGGCTGCAGCCGCGGCTGACGGAGCCGGTCATCCCCTGGCGGATCGCGAATGTTGGGGCAACCTCCCGGCCACGGTCGAGTTTCCGGTCGCCTGCCGCGGACGGCGCGCGCGCTGGGTAGAGGCGCGGGTAATGCCGCTGCCGGACTCCATGGACCCGCCGGAAGCCGTATGGATCCTGCGGGACATCACGGCGCGACGGGATACCGAGGCGCAACTGCGCCGCTCGGAGCACCTGCTCCACGGAATTCTCGAGGCAGAACTGCACGACGTCACCACCGGAGACTCGCGAGTCGCCTTTGACCAGCTGCTGCGCGTACTGCTTCGGGTCACCGACAGCGAATACGGGTTCATCGGCGAAATCATCGATTCCGACGGCCCGCCATTCCTCAAGGTCCATGCCTGGACGAACATTGCCTGGAACGACGAGACACGAGCCCTCTACGCCGCCAGCGAGGCCAACGGCGTAGAGTTTCGGAATCTGTATTCCCTGTTTGGCCACGTCATCAGGACGCACCAGCCGGTCATCGCCAACGACCCGTACAACGATGCACGGCGCGGCGGTCTGCCACCGGGACACCCGCCGCTCAACAAGTTCCTCGGCCTGCCGTTCGCATACAAGGGCAGGATCATCGGCATGGTCGGTGTCGCCAATCGCCCGTCCGGCTACGATCAGACACTCGTGCAGTTCCTGGCGCCGCTGCTCGCGACCTGTGCCCAGCTCATCGAATCACGTCGCAACGAGTTGCGGCGGCGCGCAGCGGAGTTGCGCGCGGAGTCTGAGCAGCGCCGCCTGCAGGCCCTGTTCGACGGCACCCGCGACGCGATCATCCTGGCGGACGATCGGGGCCGCTGCGTCGACGCCAACCCCGCTGCCTGCCGGTTGTTCGACGTTCCCCGCGAGCAGCTGCTGGGGACGACACCCGCGGACTGGATACCGGCCGACGAACAGTCCGCCGCAGCGGCCATGTGGCAACGACTGCTCACTGACGGCGCACTCGACGGGCAGGGCATCGTTGCACGACGCGACGGGCGACGCCTGTTCGTCGACATCCGTGCCGTCGCCAACGTACTGCCGGGCGTGCACCTCGGCGTATTGCACGACACGACTGAGCGGCGCCGCGCCGAGCACACCCTGCGTCGCCAATCCCTGCTGCTCGAAAAGACCCAGAGCGTCGGCCAGACCGGTGGCTTTGAACTCGATCGCATGGGCCACCTGATCCTGACGTCCGAGACGCTGCGGATATTCGGCGTGGATCCGTTGCGCAGCGTTCCGACGCTCGAGACCTTCATCGCCCGGTTCGCCGATCCCGGTCAGGACCTGGTGCTGGAGGCGATCGACGACGCCCGCCAGAACGGCACGCCGTTCGACCTGTCCGTGCCTGCCCATACCGACGAGGGGCGACTCATCTGGCTGCGCGTCGCCGGCCAGGTCGACGAGCGGGGCGGTGCCGGTTTGACGGTCTTCGGCGTGGTGCAGGACATTACCGAGCGCCACGAGCTCGAGCACGCGTTGCTTGAAGCCACTCACCGCGAGCAGGAGCGCCTGAGCTACGACCTGCACGACGGACTTGGCCAGGAGCTGACGGGCATCGGCCTGATGATCGCGGCCCTCAAGCGCCGGGTGGTCGCGAACAGCGAAGTGGACATCGCGGACTTCGACCGGGTGCTGGGCGCCGTAGGCGATGCCGTTACGAACGCCCGGCAGATTGCCCACGGCCTTTCTCCGTTCGCTTCCGAGCAGGGCGGCTTTGCAACCGCGCTGCGCACGCTGGCCCAACGGATGATGCGCATGGGCGCCGTAGCGGTCGAGGTCGCGGTGGATGACGGCGCAGACCAGGGACTCGACCACGGCGTCGCCAATCATCTCTACCGAATCGTGCAGGAGGCCATCAACAATGCCGCGAGGCACGGCAGCGCCACGACCATCCGGGTGCGCATCCGCCTGCAGGACGGACAGGGCCTGCTGTTGGTTACCGACGACGGCCGCGGATTGCCCGGCGCAGCCGGTCCGTCGCAGGGCCTCGGTTTGCGGATCATGGCGCACCGCGCCCGCCTCATTGGCGGGACCCTGAGCATCCACAGCGTCGAACCGTCGGGCGTGCGCCTTAGCTGCACGTTTCGTCGCGGGCCGATCGAGCCCGCGCGACGCACGAGACCGGGCTGAGCGTCATGGATTCAAGATCCACCCTGCGCCGCTTCCAGCTGGTCGACGTGTTCGGCGCCGACGCCTACACAGGCAATCCGCTCGCGGTCATTCTCGATGCCGACGAGTTGTCGACCGAACAGATGCTTGCCATCACGCGTTGGCTCAACCTGTCCGAGTCCACCTTTGTGCTGCGGCCGCGCTCGGCCGACGCGGACTACCGGGTGCGAATCTTCACGCTTGACCGCGAGATGCCCTTCGCCGGTCATCCGACCCTCGGGACCTGCCACGCCTGGCTGACGGCGGGTGGCCGGCCGCGCAACGAAGGAACGGTCGTGCAGGAATGCGGTGCCGGTCTCGTGCCGATCCGCCGCGATGCCGACCGGCTTGCTTTCGCCGCCCCACCGCTAGTACGCGGCGGCCCGGTGGACGAGGCCCTGATCAGCGAAATCGCCGTATACCTGCGCATCGAGCGTGACGCGATAGTGGACGCCCAATGGGGCGACAACGGTCCCGGCTGGGTTATCGTCCTGCTCGAGTCCGCCGAGCGTGTCCTGTCGCTTGAACCGGCGGCGAGCTACGGGCGGCGCATCGACCTTGGTATCGTCGGCCCGCATCCGGCCGGATCGGCCTGTGCCATCGAGGTCCGCGCCGTGTTCAGCGACCATACCGGAGCCGTTCGCGAAGATCCGGTCACCGGCAGCCTGAATGCCTCCGTCGCGCAGTGGCTGCTCCGCACGGGAAGGGTGCGCGCGCCCTACGTCGCGGCCCAGGGCACGCGCCTCGGGCGAACCGGGCGCGTGCACGTGAGCGTCGACGACGCCGGCACCGTCTGGATCGGCGGGAGCAGCCGTACGCTGTTTAGCGGCGAGCATGTCGGCGGCCCGGCCTGAACGGCGCCGGCAGCTCTGGAACCAGGCCGCTCGAACCCCGGAGAGCGCCGAGATGACCGAACCCGCAGCCCAGGAGTCCGCGCTGGCGAGATTTGCCCTGCGCGCCTGCGCGTGGGCGGAGCGCTGGTTCCCCGATGCCTTCGGATTTGCCATCGTCGCCGTCGCGGTGGTCGCCCTGGCAGCCATCGCGATCGGTGTGCCGGCCCAGCAGGTCGCCGTGCAATTCGGAACCGGTTTCTGGAGTCTGATCCCGTTCACGATGCAGATGGCCTTCATCGTCATCGGCGGCTACGTGGTCGCGGATTCACCGCCGCTGGCGCGCCTCGTCGATGCCCTGGCACGGTTGCCGCGTTCGCCGCGTGGTGCGGTGGCCCTGGTAGCAACCACGAGCCTGCTGGTATCACTCGTGCATTGGGGTCTGAGCCTGGTCCTCGGCAGCCTGCTTGCACGCGCGCTTGCGCGCCGCGAGCCGCTCAGGGTGGACTACCGCGCCGCCGGCGCCGCCTGCTGCCTGGGCACCGGCTCGGTCTGGGCGCTTGGACTTTCATCGTCCGCCGCGCAACTCCAGGCGAATGCCGGCAGCATGCCACCGGCGCTGCTCAGGGTGACGGGGGTCATCCCGTTCACCGAAACGATATTCCTGTGGCAGTCCCTGTTCCTGGCGGCGATCCTCGCGAGCGTCAACGTCTGGATTGCCTGGCGTACAGCGCCGGATGCCGGACGGACAGTCACCGCCGCGCAGCTCGGCATCACCCTTCGCGCTCGGGACTCCTCGCTGCCGCCACCTTCGCGGCCGGGTGAATTTCTGGAATACAGCCCGCTGGGCAACGTGTTCCTGGCGCTGATGATCGTGGTCTACCTCGCGCATGAGGCGGCAGCACGCGGACTTGGCGCGACCATCTCCAGCCTGAACAACTACAACCTGCTCTTTCTCGCGGCAGGCCTGCTGCTGCAGTGGCGGCCTCGACGATTCCTGCGCGCGGTTGCCGACAGCGTCCCCGGAGTCACCGGTATCCTGGTCCAGTTTCCCCTGCTCGGGTCGATCGCCGCGATCATGACGACGGCGACCACTGCCGACGGGCACACGATCGCTGGACACCTCGGCCACGCCTTTGCCACCTGGTGCAGCCACGACACCTTCGCGCCGGTCGTGGGCGCGTATTCGGCGATCTTGGGGCTCTTCATGCCGTCAGGGGGCGGTAAGTGGATCATCGAAGCGCCCTACGTCATGCAGGCGGCGATCGAGCTTCGCTACCACCTCGGCTGGGCAGTACAGATCTACAACGCCGCGGAAGCTCTGCCGAACCTGATCAACCCGTTCTGGATGCTGCCGGTGCTGGGCATGCTCGGCCTGCGGGCGCGCGACCTCATAGGCTTCACGGTCGTGCAATTCCTGATCTGCCTGCCTGTTGTCATCCTGCTCCTGTGGGCACTCGGCACGACCCTCGCCTATCACCCGCCGGCCATCCCTGGCTGAACGGGCAAACCGGCCTCAGGACAACCGGGGCAGCGCGCCGGGCGCCTACATGACGCGCAGATGACACCGGTTCACGCCGGCGAACAGCCGTGAACTCGAGCGGTGAGGGCCACCGCAAGCCGCAACAGAATTGTCTTATTTATCAATATTTTCAATTAATTAGAAACCTTTTCGCGGTACCGTAAAGGCACGGCCGCGTGACGGGCCGCGCGGCGGCGGTCGTGGCTGCGAACCGGTGCGGCACGGGTTTCGCCGTTCCCGAAGCCGGGTCGCATCCCGTTTTACGATTTCTTGCGGAAGTCTCCCGCAACCGGACCTTTTGTCACGACCCCCGGCGCCGTGTCAAAATCCGCGCCCATTGGCCGATGGGGGTACGGTCGGGAGAGGTCGTGCTCGTCGCCGGCGCTGCCCCTCACTGCCGCAATCCCCGATCGAATTTGATCGCACCAGAAACTGTCACGGAACTTCAGCTATGCCCCGCACTACCCCGCTTGCCGATATCCGCAATATCGGAATCATCGCCCACGTCGACGCCGGCAAGACGACGACGACCGAG